>WJIR01000026.1 GCA_014730175.1 Candidatus Zixiibacteriota bacterium | reverse complement strand
ATAGCTTATGAACACACCAAAGGGATTAATAGTGATGATCCGGGAGTTGGAGGAATATACCTCATCCGAGAGGACGGAAGGGATAAGCATCTCATATACGAGGATCCGTTCGCAGCGCGTCCCGAATGGTCGCCTGATGGCGAGTGGTTAGTCTTCACCAGTCGTGGACGCGTAATCAAAATGCCTCTGTCCGGTGAATACGCGGATACGCTAACTTCCCAATCGAACTTCGAGTATCCTTGCTGGTCACCGGATGGGAAATATATAGCATTCAGTTATGAATGGTGGTGGGAGATTTACTATGGTATTTGGATTCTAAAAGCTGAAGGCGATAGCCTTGCCAGACCGATTTCACACGGGGAGGATCCTCACTGGGCACATCCCGATTCGATTATTTATCGTGATTATAGTTCGATGGTTCGACCACCGAGTATTTGTATAACTCATATATCGGGTGAGTTCAAGCGGATAATTTTCGAACCTGATACGATTTTCATTGCTGATTCGATAAATCCCGTTATGCATCGTGAAACCAGAAAAGTCGTTTTTGATTTGCACATCCCGGATTCCATAAGCAACACCTGGATTATCGATGCCGACGGGAGCAACCTCAAGCAACTAACCTATGTTTCAGGTTACAATCCCTCCTTCTCGCCGGACGGACAGTATATCGTATATAGCGATGCCAGGAAGGGAGAAAACTCCGGTTTGTGGATTATGAATGTCGACGGACGCGGAAAACGGCAATTAACTTCCAATCCCTGGTAAGGTAGGTCGAAACCCTTGCGGTTTCGACAGTTTTACCTCCAGCAGGTAGCCATTTTTTGCAAGGCGATCTACCCGAAATAGAAACTGCCTTCGTAGCTCCAGGTTATACCTTTACCCGAGGTTTTCTTGGTGTCGTCATGATTGGGATTGTCATCGTTGAAATTCCAATAAAACGACCAGTCATTGGCATCGCTTGGTTTGATTTTGCTTCTGGTATTATTTTTCTTGGGAGCTTTACGAGTGTTGGATGTTGATTTTTTGCTGTTGGAGCTGCGTTTGTTAGCCATTGTTTTCCCCCTTGTGATTTTCGTCGTCCATACAGCGGAAACGGTCGCGATTAAATGTGAGTCTCAGAAGGTCCAGCCCTCGGTTATACAAATATTTATAAATAAATCAAAAGGGGGAGTTGCCTCCCCCTGTAATACCCTACATTCTACTTGCCGTAGTACGGTGTCGGTTCATCCGGGAAGATGTCTAATGTTCCCTGAAGGATGATGCGATATTCGCCGGTTTCCTGATTGACTGTGTCAACCTTCACGCGGCAAGTGTAGCTGTTATAAAGCACATCGGAAATCTTCCTCTGTAACGAGTACGGTGAAGTGGGAGTAGTTTCCAACCACCTCATATCTTTCCACCAATTCCTGTGCATGATCACTCCTTAATAAAATACGGTTAATACGGTTTTCTCAGCAAATTCGCTGATATCGTTTAGTTTACTTGGTGTAGTCTTCCGGCTGATAATCTTCCCAATCAAGGGTTCCCTGTAAAACTACACGGTACTCGCCGGTTTCAGGATTTACGGTATCCACCTTGCAGCGGGTTGAACGGCTGCAGAAAATAAGGTCGGACACTTTGCACTGTAAATTGTACGGCGAGGTCGGGGTCTTTTCGAAATATTTGAAATCTGTGAAATTGAAACGTGGCATGATGCCTCCTTTTTGTTTTGGTTAACTCGTTAGTTTTTCGTCAATTAATTTGGTCATCTACTTGGGTGGATCGACCGGGAACCATGAATTCCAATCCACTGTGCCTTGAAGCACGATACGATACTCACCGGTTTCGGGATTGACGGTGTCAACCTTACAGCGAGCATTCCAGCTATTGTAAATCAGTTCGGAGACTTTGTGTCTCAGCGCATGCGGAGACGTTGGCGTTTTCTCGAAAGTTTTGAAATCATGCCAATTGAAGCGTGTCATACATCCTCCTTTGAGTTTGTGGTTAAGAAATTGCGGTCCGCTAACCGCAATTTTTGTCTATCCTTGTCCATGTACAACTGTAAACTTTGCGATATGGTAATCTACTCAAACCGTGAGATTCACTCTGAACCTTTCTAATCTCAATCCTCGAAGAAGAAACATCTCCTTTAATGCGATTTTTCGATATCCTGTTGGTTACTGCATTTTTTATTTTATCTTTTATTACAGGCATAAGGTAATCCCGTCAGTCTTCATCAATCGGTTTGTTTGACCATTTGTATCGGCGGTTCCGTGAAATCCTTTACGATTTTTTCGCAAGATGGTCTTGAATCAGCTAATTGGAGACCACCCATGTTTCTTAGTCGGATATCGGTGAATTTTCCAAAAAGCTTAATCGGTTTTTTGCCTTTTATTAATTTTTTCATAAACCTCAAACAAAAATTTAGCGCAAAAATGCCCAGTTTTTCGTAAGGGCATTGAATGAAAACATCATAACGATGTGGGGGATCGTAAAATCCACATGTTATCCCGCTGATACTCTTAAGATTACCAATAGTCCCGATTGTTTCTAATATCATGTGTTCCAAAAGATGAGGCGTGTCATCCGCTGCATTGCCCAGGTCGATATTGTCGCCGTGGCTATGAGTTGTAGTATAACCGCTCCATTCGTCAGCGCAGCATTTATGCTCGTCGAACTTGGGAAAAACTTTTCTAATACTCTCCAGCACATGACCCATCTGGTCCATCCTCAAGTTATCAGTGGTTTCCAGGTCTACTGTGAACTTCAAATAGTCGCTATCCTTTGCAAAACGACTGTGTAAGTTTGATATCTGGGGAAACTTTCCGAATTCAAGAGATATTAGTTTCATATAGAGTTATCTTTGAACGTGAGGTTCTTTTTCACAATAGTATCGGCAGTGTAATGAGCGGCTTTATTGGAGAGAATGTCTTTTTCCCTTCTAAATTAATGCTAGCGGGGGCGTAATATAGTACGGAATGTACGAATTCCTCTGTCTGACAAGAAATTCAAGATAAAGCTTGACATCAATAGGCTGCGATTGTTATATTTCGTATACTAATCATTTCTGTTATAATCATTTTATTAAACTGAGTGCTTGGATCATTTAAATGATGAGGAATCATAATAAGAACCTACATCCTAACGAAAAAAAATGCGGCAATACTCCGTTGGATGATACCCAATCAACCTGTTGTCAATCCGCGGATGTGGCTGGTTCGGAGTTATCCGTCAACTATTGCGGAGATGATTATTATCTGAGGATAATAGATGCGATTCGTCGAATTACGCGGGCAGCGGATGTCTATTCGCGTCGACTTAAAAACGAATATGAGGTTACGTCGCCGCAGTTGGCAACGCTTATCGCCATACAACGACTGGAACCAGCAAGCGTTGGAGCGGTTGCACGGGAAATCCATATAAGTCCCAGCACGTTGGTTGGCGTTCTGGATCGGCTTGAAGCCAAAGGGCAGATTGTGAGGCATCGGAGTATAAAGGATCGAAGACTTGTACAGATTTCATTGACTGAACTTGGCAGGCAATTTATTTGCAAAGCTCCGCCTCCCCTGCAACAAGCACTCAACGCGGCGCTCGAGAGGTTATCGGAGGTTGAAAAATCGACTATTGCCGAGTCACTGGAATACATCGTAAAAATGATGGAAGTCGAAAACCGTGATAAGTATAAGAGCCTTAGGACTATAACCGATTAATAGGAATTGGGCGATTATGTTCGGGAACCAGTTAATAATATAGTAGTTTTATAAATAGATTTAAAAAAACGGTTAACATGAATTGAAAAACCGTAACATGTAAAATGAGGAAAGGAAGGGAAATTGGGTTATTCACACGAAAATGAAGCAAAAGCCAATTTCAACGATGTTTATACTGCGCCAACACCACATGCATATATTGCCAAAATGGCACGACATAATTATCAGATCGGCGAACAAGCGCGTCCGTACTGCATTGCGGCGGCAGAGTTACTAAGGAAAAATAACGGGGAAATCTGGCCGGTGCAGATGCTGGATGTAGGCTGTTCCTATGGGATCGGCTCCGCTTTCGTCAGGTACGGTTGTTCATTCGAGGAGATCATCGGGTTTTTTGCGTCCCGCGCGCCGGAGGATTACGCATCCTGTTGTGAGGTTACCCGAATGTGGTTGAATGTTACTTCACCGATTTGTAATATTCGGAGCGTAGGTTTGGATAATTCCGGACCGGCGATTAAATTCGCTTTGGGCTCAGGCCTGCTTGACGGCGGTATTGCAAGGGATTTTGAGAATCCGGAGGTCATGCCGACCGAGGACGAACAAGGCTGGATACGTAGCTGTAATCTATTGGTCAGTACCGGCGCTATCGGTTACGTAACCGAAAAGACACTTAACAAGATTCTCCCATATTTTGGTAAGGATCATCCCTCCGATTTTGGACCATTGGCTGTTATTACGATTCTCCGCATATTCGATTCGGAACCGATTATTGATTGTTTCAAGCGATTCGGATTCGATTTCCAGCGAGTTGAAGGTATCAGGCTTCCCCAAAGGGACTTTGTTGACGAGGTTGAGAGAGTTAAGGTGTTAGAAATCTTGCGCGAGAAGGGACTTGACGCTTCCGAATTCGAAGAAGCAGGTACTCATTATGCTGATCTATATGTTGCGGCGCCGGCCGAACAAATAGATATTCTGATTAACGAGATGCGCTCGGTCAGGGAACAATTCCCGCCACAGAAAATCGCTCAGCCAGTTCCGCGGTGATTCACTTGATTCGCAGCAAATGATTGTCTTTGATAGTGTTTATAAGTCATTCGATGGAGGGGAGAACTATGCGGTTAAAGACGTATCCTTCGAAGTGCACGAAGGGGAGACAATGGTGCTGCTTGGTTCTTCCGGTTCCGGCAAAACTACCGTATTGAAGCTGGCTAACCGATTGCTGGAGCTCTCTTCGGGAAGTATCGAGGTCGACGGCGAAGATGTATCCACTCAAGACCCGATCTCGCTAAGGCGTAAGATCGGATATGTGTTTCAGGGGATCGGGCTTTTTCCGCATGTTACCATCGAAGAAAACGTAGCTATGGTTCTGCGTCTCCTCGGCTGGAGTAAAAAGGAAAGACGCGAAAAAGCGCATGAGCTCCTGGAAATAATCGGCCTTGATCCATCTACTTATGCAAACCGTTACCCCGAGGCCCTTTCCGGCGGACAGCAGCAGAGAGTTGGCGTTGGGAGAGCCTTGGCCGCTGATCCTTCATATCTGCTGATGGATGAACCTTTTGGAGCGCTGGATGCATTGACCAGGGACACATTACAGCAAGAGCTTCTTTCCCTGAAGGAGAAACTGAGCAAAACCATCGTCTTCGTCACGCATGATATTTTTGAAGCGCTCACGCTGGGGGACAGGATCGCAGTCCTGCATGATGGCAACCTGGAGCAGGTTGGCACTGCTGAAGAGATAGTAAATACGCCGGGTACAGATTTCGTTCGTGAACTTTTCGAAAAACCCGCCAAACAGCTTCGGCTATACGGAGATATCACCTGATGTTCGGCGGCTTCATAAGCGACGTGGTCGGAAGTCGCCTCTCGGAACTATTGCTAAGAACCGGAGAGCATGTAATCCTGACCGGCATATCCACCGGTATTGCGATAAGCCTCGGTATTCCTCTCGGTATTCTCGCAGTTAGAATAAGATGGCTTCGCGGGACATTAACGGGAGCGGTTGGAATATTGCAAACGATACCGAGTTTGGCGATGCTGGCGATTCTTTTGGCACTACTGGAGAAAATAGGCACGGTTCCTGCCATAATCGCGCTGGTGATGTATGCCCTTTTGCCGATCGTTCGTAACACTCTCGCAGGTATCGAAGGGGTATCGCCGTCGGTGCTGGAAGCGGCAAGGGGGATCGGGATGACACCGAGACAGCGGCTTAGTATCGTTGAAGTCCCTTTGGCTCTGCCGGTTATAGTGGCCGGTATAAGAACAGCGGCGGTTGTTGGCGTCGGTATCGCTACTCTATCGGCGTTTATCGGCGCCGGTGGGTTGGGGCAATTTATTAACAGGGGACTTGCATTATCAAACACAAACCTGATCCTATTGGGAGCGATTCCCGCTGCCATACTCGCCCTTCTGGTAGATGCAGCTATCGCGACCAGTCAATGGGGGATTGAATACAAGAAAAAGGGGGATGCATCCGGGAAGATTTCCAAGCGTGTTATCCGTATCCTGGCGATATTAGCGCCTTTGTTTATTGTAATTGCGGGCCTGGCTGCCTATTATTCCCAGAGAGATTTACCGTTGTCATCGGCTTTTACATCCGATAGCGATTCATCGGTGAGCGGCAGCGTTACTATCGCGACTAAAAATTTTACCGAGCAGTTTATACTGGGCGAATTGATGACTCAGATAGTGGAAGACCGTACTAATATCAGGGTGAATAAGAAATTCAACCTGGGAGGGACTATGATATGTCATGGCGCGCTGGTAAGTAATGCAATCGACCTGTATGCAGAATATACCGGCACCGCCTTGACCGCTATACTGAACAAAGATGTAATTCCGGAATCGGGCGAGGTGTTAGAACTGATAAAGCAAAGCTACAGGGAACGGTTTGATGCCCGGTGGCTGCCCCCTTTCGGATTCAACAACACGTACGCGATTACGGTTCGGAAAGAGGATGCAAAGCGGTATGATTTAACCGGTATATCTGATCTGGCTCCGATAGCAGATGAGCTTACAGCCGGTTTTACGGCGGAATTCGTAGAGCGTCCCGATGGTTTCCCCGGGCTACGTAAAGAATACGGCTTGGAATTTGCTCAGGTTATTGATTTGGATCCTTCCATTATGTACCAGGCGGTCTCCAACGGGGAGGTGGATGTAATTTGCGCCTTTGCTACTGATGGCAGGATAGCCGCCTACAATTTACAGCCGTTGGAGGATGATAGTAATTTCTTCCCTGCATACTATGCGGCGCCGGTTGTCCGCAGCGAAGTTCTCGAAACGTACCCCGAGTTGGAAACGGCTCTAAAGGTTTTAGCCGGAATCCTTAATGATAAAACCATGCAGGAGCTGAACTACGAAGTAGACGAAGAAAAACGGCAACCCTCGGAAGTTGCCCGTGATTTCTTGAAGGAAAGAGATTTGATCGGTTAGCCCGGATTATCCATAAAGTCCCTAATCGGTAGCGGAAGCCTTGCGCTTCCGGCTCTTTTCTCGCCCCCGAATTCCAGACCGTAAATTGTTATTGTTGTAAAATCCCCGAAGGACAAGCCTTCGGCTACGGTTTGCTGGCTTTTATGAATTATACGGGCTAGGACTATAAGATTAATGAATCGTCGGGTTTCTCACTCACTATGTTCGTTCCGAACCCGACCTACATCTGTTCAATCCAGGTACATTTTCAAGATTTTAGGCAGCACTGGTCAGGCGACCTGACGCGACATTACGGGGGTACAAACTTACGAAAAGAAGCGCCGGCGCGGCGACCTGACGCCTCGTTGCACGATATCCAGGTTAACACTAAGTCCGCTGACCTTGTCCGGCACCAACCAGTGGAGGGGATTGCAGATTGCGTGCACCCGGGAGGTAGTCCTTTTCCTACTCCGGTTTGCTGAACGCGTTTTCAGGTATCGCCGGATTTATTTCAACCTCGGAAACTTGCAATTCTGCAATCTTATTCCCATCCAGCATTGTCGCTCCAGCTACGGCAATCTTAACACCATTTATCTCATCGTAGGATTCATAGGTGTCGGTTACGTTCCCTTCCCCCATGGGAGTTTCGCCCCAATAACTGTTGGATACAGGTAAGTGAGTTTTGCTGCCGAACCCGAGGCGGCAGATTCTCTCCCCATCTTTATCGGCAATAGCTACATATTCCACTTTCGCACCCTCAATCACCCTTTCACCATCATACACCGGAGTATAATCAGGATTGTTCGCTTGCTTCAGGATATAAAGCAGTTCTCTGTCGATTTCCTCTCTTGCCTGTTTGATATCCTCCTCGGTTTTTTCAACCACTTGCCCGGTCGGTCCGGTATTCCAGCCCTTATCGCGATTGAATATATCGTAAACATTTTGCCCCATCATGTTGAACTTGAGGGAATATCTATCGGGCAGTTCGTAGAGCCGTTCATACGGAACCGGAATCTCGCCCTGTGGAGTGATAAGCTTGAATGTGCCCTTCATCCGTATCGACTCAACCTTGTTGAGAGCGTCCTCACCTCCCACAGCCTCCACCGCTTCAGCGAGTAATGCCTTACCCTTTATAACTTTCTCCGGCGATATATCAATAGCGGCGGTTGCTTCTCCTGATGGGATGCTGATATCAATAGTATCCACAGGCCCGTAGTTCAGTTCGGCGGGGGAGATATCGAAATTATCGCCTTTGCCCACGATGAGAATATGCATTTGCTCCGGGTGCAAGTTCGCCTTTGCCGCATCAACCACATCTTGCGGAGATACTCTCTCCACCCTTTCTTTTTCCCGCTGGAGTAAATCATGCGGTAAGCCGTAGAAATCGTAAGTCATCAATCGCTGTATGACTTCGGCTTTGGAATCAAAATTGAAGACAAATGAATTCAGGTAACCTCCCTTTGCCACCTCCATTTCCTCCTCAGTAGGAGGATCGGTTTGCATTCTTTCTATCTCCTCAATCACTTCGTTGATAGCCTTACCGGTGGTTTCGGATTTGGTGGCAACATAGTTGTAGAATATACCGGGATATTCCACGTTAGCGGTATAAACCCCATAAGCCGCATACGCCAGCCCCTCTTTGGAACGGACATTGTTAAACAGCCTGCTGCCGAAACTACCTCCGAGGACGCTATTCATCACAATCCTGTCGGCATAATCGTCATCGCTGCGCAGTCCGCCGATATGTCCCATGAGGATATTGGACTGGTTTACGTCCTCTTTTTCGATATAATGAATCCTGTTAACGAAGTCGTATTCCACCGGTGGAAGCGGAGGGACTCTGGTATCACCGCGTTTCCAATCTCCGAAATACTTTTTTATAAGATTGATAATATCTTTTTTCTCGAAATCACCCCATACAGCTATCTGGATATTTTCGGGATAGAGATACTGTCCATGGAAATCCACGAGGTCATCGCGGGAAATAGCGTTGATAGTAGCATACTCGGCATGTCTGGCATATACAGATTCCTCGCCGTAAATAATTTTCCTGTATTCCCTTCTTGCGATACCGAATGGATCATCATTTCTCCGAGAGATAGCCGACCGTTGTTCCACTTGCGCCAGCTCGATTTTATCTTCATCGAATACAGGCCTTCTAAGTATTTCAGCCAGCACTTCGATACCGAGTTCGCTATATTCGCTGAGTACATTTACCGAAGCTGATCCGGAGGTCCTGCCGATCGATGTTTCCACACTTCCGCCTACACCCTCCAGGATCTCATCGATTTCGTCACCGGTATATTTAGATGTGCCGCCGGTTCGCATCACAACTCCGCAGATATCCGCCAGACCGCTTTTATCGGCGGGTTCCAGGTATGATCCGCAGTTTATCCGCAGACGGGCATTGAAAAGCGGTAAACTGTGATCTTCCAGTATGTAGATACGTAAGCCGTTGCTGAGCGAAACCTTTTCCACATCCGGGATCTCCAGCTTGTTGAGCTTGGGGTATTCTAACTCCTCCACGTTTTGAGAGAAAGCGCTACTGGCAATCAGGAGCAGTATCGCCAAGCAGTAAATTCCTAATTTGTACTTAATCATTTTATCACAACCTCCAACCTTAACTCTCGATGGTTTCCATCATTGCTACCGTGCGGTTCTTCTTGGTCAGGTACTTTTTGGCAACGCGCTGAATATCCTCCGGAGTTACCGCGTTAATCCTGTCCAGTTCATCGAAAAGCTCCCGCCAGTCGCCCCAGTATTGCTGATATGCGCATAACTGCATCCCCATCCCGATATTACTTACCAAACCGTTTATGAAGTTTGCTTTCGCCCTCGCTTTTATCTTCTCCATCTCTTCTGTCGAGATAAGCTCTTCCTTGAGTTTCTTCACTTCCGCAAATATCTCGGTCTCACATTCCTGATTGCTATGCCCCGCTGATGGAATGGCATAAATGGACATCAGGGTGGGATATTTATCTCCGGGATAACCTGCAAATGCTCCGATTTGAACTGCGATCTTCTTTTCCTTAACCAGATTTTTATACAGCAGCGATGTTCTTCCCTGTCCCAGGTAATCGATTAAAGCATCCAGCGCGGGACGGTCCGGATGTGTTATCTCCGGCACGTGCCATCCAACCAGATAAATCGGTTGCGAAGGATCCTCCAGTATCACCCTGCGCTCGCCCAGTTGCTCCGGTTCCACCGTAGCGATCCTCTCCGGCGCGGGGCGGTACGGTATCCTGCCCCAGTATTCTTTAGCAAGTTTTTTGACTCGTTTGGGATTAACATCGCCCACGACGGCAACCGTGAGATTGGCGGGGCTGTAATACTTCTCAAAATAGGCTTCCGCCTCTTTTCTGGAATAGTACTGGATATCCGACATGTGTCCAATTCCGGTTACACCGTATGGATGGGCTTTGAATGCAAGCCCGATAAACTCCTCCAGAAGCCTACCGAAGGGCTGTGATTCTATCCGCATTCTGCGCTCTTCGGCGACCACATCCCGTTCCTTGTACATCTCGCGCAACACCGGATTGAGGAATCGCTCCGATTCCAGCGCCATCCAAAGCTCTACCTTATTCGATGGCAGGCTGAAAAAATAAGCAGTCTGGTCGAAACTGGTGAAGGCATTCAAGTTTTCGCCGCCTTCCCGTTCGACCGCATTGCCGAATGCGTTGGGAACCACCAGTTGGTAAGATGCTTCCCGGGCGCGTTCATAGGCTTCCTCCAATTCGGCTATCCGCGAGGAATCGGCTTCAATCCCCTTGTTTCTCTCGGCTCGAAGCTCCATAAAGATGGAATCTTCGATAGCGATCAGTTCCAGTTCTTCATCGATATCCTTGGTGCCTAAGGTGGTGGTGCCTTTGAAAGCCATGTGTTCGAACATGTGAGCTAATCCGGTGTACCCTTTGGGATCATCAGCGGAACCGATATTCGCCCAGGTAACAAAGGATGCCACCGGCGCTTCGTGACGTTCCAGAACAATGAATTTGAGGCCGTTATCGAGGGTAAACTCGGTAATCGATTCTTCCACAGTCGAGAAATCAAAAGCAATTGCGGAGATCGACACCATCAAAATTAAACAAAGAATAAACCAATTTAACAGAAATCGTTTCATTATATCTCCTGTTTTAGGAATTAAAATGCCTGCGAATTTAGTATATTCAAATATAGATATTTGATACGTAATTGCTATAATTATGTTTGGGTAAAATCTGTTTCAGGATTTTTGAAGAAAACATGCGGAAATTTGGACGGTAGCGTAAAACGAGGACGTTTTATGCCGCATCAGGTAATGCTTGTCGGGTTTCTCCGCTTGCCCCGATTTGTCGGGGAAACCCGGGCTACGGCTGTTTAACATGTCACTCACCGAAGAGCAAGCCTTGGGCTACTCATTCATTGAATAGTACCGGCTAATAGTCTTTACGGATTCGGTTATCTGTCGGTTATGGACTTGGTGTCAATATCGCTTGCATCGATTTTCTCGGTGGGGTCCGATTTATATTGGATTGAACTGAAACAATACGGGCAGATCGAGAGTGAATATTCGGTTCGGAAGCTACTTCCGCATATCGGGCAGCTAACTTTTACCCCCGGGGCGACCAGCCTGGAAAATAGCCTCCTGATTTTACTCATTTATTTTTTCTCCCTACAATGAACATGATAGTTAATCCGATTAGTACTGACGCCGTAAGATGTTGAACTGGCGGCAGAGGATAGACATATCCGAGCGCTATAACTGCAATCGCGGTAGGGATTATCAGTTTCAATGTAAACTGTACCAGTTTCTTGATGATTATTATAGGCGAAGTTATAAGCAAAGCGATTATTGCCGCTCTATACAGCTTACTTGAATCCGATGTTTCGGTAAATAGATCCTGAACTCTATCCGCAATCAGGTCAATATAGTACAAACCACTATTTAAAAAGCCGCTAATTTCTATGTATTCCTTAAGTTTGGCAATCTCTGTTAATTTCTGAATGTCCATTATATCATCCTTACACTACTACTCTCCGCAGAATCAAGCGAAGCCCCGCGGAAACCGGAAAAGGGACTTTATCTGTCCGTGAAGACAGATAGACTGACTTTAGAACCTTGGAAAGCTCGCTTGATTGCTATTCCGGTCCCGAAGGACAAGCCTTCGGCATCTAAACCATCTGTTTGTCAAATATACGGGCTAAATTTCAGCTATGAATCAGCTTACATACCCGCCGGCATATAACTTTGCGATTTCTATTGCTCCACCGGTTCGATTGTCAGAGAGGATTCTCCGACCTTCTGCAAGCCAGTCATTCTCTCGGTTAAAAAATTCTTGGTGGTTATCCATTCCTGGGACATGGTAATCACCTGATCCTGTTCGACTTCTTCTTCCCAGTCCAGGACAACGTTATCAATATGCTTGTTGTTTACAACCAGGTTCTCCATAGTTAATGTGAAACGCATCCTCATTTTTTCCCCCCTTGTGTCCTTGGCTTTATGCCGTTTGATTATTTCAATCAATGATATTGCATGCGATAAGCCAAAATGAGGATTATCTGTCATGATTCTTTAATACATTATTAGACAGTATGTTAGGTGGCTTAGGTGGAGTGAGTATTTGCAATACTCATCAAATTATAACATCAATAGTATGGGATAAATCCTATCTTTTATTGCTTGCAGCAAATAAAGTATCAAAAAGCGAAATTTTATTCAATTTTACTAATTTTCACCTTGACAACGGCACATCCGTGCCGTATTTTAAGGCGGATGCAATATGAAGATTGAAAGTATACAAAAATTCGGATTACCGGAGAAGATAGTAGAGATATTCCGGAGAAATGGTGTTAAGGAATTGCTTCGGATTCAGCAGATGGCGATAAATTCCGGTAAATTATTCGACTCCGATTTACTGGTATTAGCGCCAACCTCTTCCGGCAAAACATTTTGCGGCGAATTATCGGCAATAGCCGCCGCTGTTTCCGGTAAAAGGGCTGTCTTTCTCACTTCTTTACGATCTATCGCTGTGGAAAAATATGAGGAGTTCCGTAAGAAATATGCCGCATTCGGTATCCGTATTGTTCTTTCTACTCAGGACTACCGCGATGACGATGAAAATATTGTAAAAGGTAACTACGATATCGCTATTGTTATTTATGAGAAATTCAACCGATTCCTCACCCGAAATATCAACATGCTATCGGCAACCAAAACGCTGATATTTGATGAAATAGATTTATTCGGTGATAATGTAAGGGGGGAGGTGGTTCGCTTAATACTGGCTAAGGTAAGTAAATCCTTGAATGAGGCACAGATAATCGGATTAGGCAGAGAGGATTTCGGATTTGAAGGCATTCCGGTATTTGAGTCCTTTAATATAATTAAGGATAATATTAGACCTATCGATTTGAGAAAAGGCGTTTTGCATGGAAACCGGTTTGAGTATTCCGATTACAATTCCTTTTCTACCGGAAACGAGCGGTTATTCGAATCTTATTCTGAGGAAGAGTTTTCCGAATCGGCATTATCGCCGAGGATGTGTCATACGCTAAGCAAACTTGGTATGCAGGGGGAACAGACCATTGTTTTTCTTAAAACCAAATTCGCTACGGTTAATGCGGCGCTGGAATTATCTTCGGTAATTCAATTTCCACCTGCCAAAGATACTATAGAACATTTGTCAGAATTAGAAGAAACCTCTTTGGCGCGCAACCTTATGATATGTCTCGAATCCGGGATTGCATTCCATAATGCCGATTTGAATGAAGACGAGGGGTGGATAATTGTGGATGGATTTCGAGCCGGTGAAATACGCCTGCTCTTTTCAACCACAACTCTCAGCGCCGGCGTTAATCTTCCTGCGAAGAATGTTTTTATCGAGCCGGTACAGTTTATTCGCGAAGTCACCGATTTTCGTCCGGCAGAAGTTCCCATGAG
The DNA here is from genome assembly GCA_014730175.1 of Candidatus Zixiibacteriota bacterium. Lineage (GTDB taxonomy): Bacteria > Zixibacteria > MSB-5A5 > UM-FILTER-46-8 > UM-FILTER-46-8 > WJIR01. The sequence goes on along the minus strand of WJIR01000026.1, from coordinate 53,458 downwards.
TTATTCCGCGGTTGACACGATCGCGGGGAGAGCCGGAAGATGGGGAGCTGGCGAGAATTTCGGGCGCGCCATACTTATAGCAAGCAGTGAATTCGAAAAGGAAGCGCTCTGGAGCCGGTACATCGAGAACAATAATCATGAGTTCCGATTCAAAACCTTATCTTTATCCAGTGAAGCTGTTCTGGATATGATTGCTTCCGGTTTATACAATACCGCACAAGAGATAACCGATTCCTGCGAGTTGATCGATGTAAAACCGGAAGCGCCCGTTGAGCATATTTTAGGCGATTTGGATAGTTTGGGGCTCATAGTAAGCGAGTTTAACAGATTGACTCCAAAGCTGTTAGGTAAGGCATGCGCGGTTACCGGAATTCGGATAAAGTCGGCTCTGCAGTTGTCCAAGGCGATTGAAACCGGTGATAATCTTCAGGATTTCCGGAGGTGGATAGGGCTGCTTTCGCATTTAAGCGAAGCGGATGAGATTCAGCTTCCCGCCGCTTTTTACTATCGGGCATTGAACTCGAATCGCTCAGATCCCAATGGCGAGGCGGGGAAGCCGTTTGAGACAATTGCGGAAGCAAAAGCGGAGTATTTTACTAATTTATTAAGTGAATGGAGTGACGGGATCGGCTTGCGTGAACTCGAAGAACGGTATTATCTCAGCGCAGGATTATTGAGTAATATCGCCCGGCAATTTAGCTGGCTACTGTTTTCTGCCAACGAATTAGCGAAATGCTTCAACAAAAAAGAGATATCCGGTCTACTTCGAGAATACGCTGCCAGAGTCAGATTCGGGGTACCCGCTTCCGGCTTGCAGCTTTCTCAGCTTAATCTATTCGGTCTGGGAAGAAACAGAATCATGGAATTGCTTGAGGCGGGTATTGCTACTTTCGATGATGTAGGTTCCCGAAAGGCGGAACTGCCGAAATCGATTCCGGAGAGTATTCGCAGACGGCTTATCGAAACCTGCGAAGCAAAGATCAAGCGTAAAAAAATGAAAGATAGGCGAAATACGAGGGAAGATAACGAGCCGGCTATCCGCACACTGAGGTTCTTCCCGGACAATGGACAAGGTAAATCCCGAGTGGAGATAAACGGTAAACATATCTTGATAACTTTCAAATCGTATCAATACCTTACGAGGTTGGCCGAATCGTTGATTAAGACCGAAGACGGCTGGATACACCGGCTGGATTTGGAGGATGGCGATAATCAGTGGAGTTATCTGCATCGATTGCGTAAGGAAATTGAGAGTGTAATTTCGCCCTCAGCCAGCATTATTGAAAATGATCGACAGGGGAATTACAAGTTGAATGCGAGTCCGGAAGGGATAATATTATCGGATTAACCGTGAACTGTGCTAATTATATCATTAATGTGATTTAATAATTGCGAACTGCTATGCCATGGCTCCGCCCACAATTGCACCGGCAATAAGGGCGAATTCATTGACAATATAGACGATCATTACCGCACCGCCTAACAAGGCGGCTACCGGAGGAAGCACAAAACTGCCAGTAGCCAAGATGAGCATAAGCGCCAGGATAATGGCAGGCAATAAGGAGGCTAAAAAAGCCCGACTTACATTGCCCGCCTTTTTACCGCCTACGATTCCTCCGATTAGCGGTCCAATCAGCGGCAGCCAGAACAGCAGCAGTGAGATAATGAACATCCACAGGCAAGCCGCTATAATAGAAGATTGTTTCTTATAAACTATTTCGGTTTTCATGTTACATAGTTCGCGCTAATCTTTATCTACCCAATATCTCACGCCGTATTTCGTTCTGACTTCACGTCCAATTTTATGCGCCTGTCCGGAAGTCCGATAACTTCCTATACGTACACGATGGTAGATGCCCTCTCCTATAACCTCAACGTCCTCAATATACGTAGTATAGCCGCGATTGGAAAACTTGATAGCAAGATCTCTGGCGTTATCATATTCTCTGAAAGATCCGATTTGTACAGCGTAACCTTTCTTCCGGAATGTCGGATTTTGGTATTTAGGTTCCTCCTGCACCTGGGGCTGAGTAACGGTTGTATCCAGCGCAGGCTCCTCGGTAATCGGTTCTGGATCCGGTTCGTCTCCGCCGCAACCGGCAACAAAAATCATCAGACTTGTAAGTACCAACAACAATATAAATCTGTAAGTCATGAAACCTCCTTGATTAAAACAATAGATTATCTAATTATACAATAGCATTTTCACCGCTGTAATGTCAATTCAAAATTTTATTTCATAATCCGGTTGTTTATTGGATGCTCAGATTTTGTACAGAATCGTTCGTGATTTGACCATTTATTGAATCCACAGACATAGCATGATTTATCCGTTTTTTTATAATCCATTGGTGCGCAGTGTATTATTAAAATGCTCGCTGGGAACGGTTCTGGCACGGGTTTTGATTATATATCTGATGTATGAACACGAGAGGGGGAAAAATGCTTAGGGATTTTCTGATTATTGCAGCGATAGGTTTGATGTTAACAATGAGCGGATGCTCGATCAAAGATGGCGTACTCGACTCATCGGACGGGGATAGTTATATGGACGATCCGAACGAACCGGGGGAGGAACCTGGTCCGGGTGAAGATCCGGGAGAGGAACCCGGTGCGAACTTCAAGCGCGGGGTAACAACCATGTATCAACTGCCCACCTCGGAGATGAATGAGATTCTGAAACCGGAGGTTATCAGACTCAATATCGATTGGCGAGGTTGGGAACCGGAACCGGGTGTGATAGATAGTAGCTATATACCCGACATTATAAATCAAATCCCTGACGATATAGAAATATTGGCTCAGGTGCGCTGCCGGAGAGGCTGGATGACCGGCCATCCGGAGATAACCACCTGGACACGGGGTGATTTTCCTCCGTTAGATTCCACCACGTTTGCTGAGGCTATGAAATACATGGCGCGTGTCTGTCGTCACAAGGTGGTTTATTACCAGTTCAGCAATGAACCGAACTGGAATCCGAATGACACCATAAACGCCTGGAACGGCACTATCGAAGAATTCAAATACTTTACAGACGTATTCTATACCGCTGTAAAGTCGGAGCATCCCGATGCGAAATGTGTACTTGCAGGACTTGCCTGTGATGTCGAGACGTTGGATTACTGGGCGAATACATTAAAGGATTGTCGCTTCGATTACTGGGATATGCACATGTACGGGCGAAAAGAAATAGTCGAAGAAATCAATATGGTTTGGCAGTATAACAGGGACAAAGGTTTCGTTATTACCGAATGTGCGGCTACCAAAGTATGGTTATACAATGATCTCGAGACAGCGAAGCAAGCTCAAGCGGATTCGGTTTATTATCTCTTCAGGGATTTCGCCGATGCCGGAGTTGAATTCGCAAGCTGGTTTTTGCTGCGCGAATCGGACAATCCCACTCACGGGTTTCATTTCTATGCACTCTTCGATGTGAATGAGAATCCGTATCCGGCGGCTTATGAATTCGGGAAGACTGCCGATTCGGTGTTCACTCGGTAAGTTTTATATCAAGGTTGGAGGTCAGCGGCTGCGCCTGCTTGATTAACGCTGGCGAGCTGCTGCCTCTTCTCCGATTCGGAATAAGCATACACCTTATCGTCCGCGGAATATGAATTCATAGTGAGTAAGATATTGTCCCGGACATCGAAGAAATCCGCAAGCAGATCTTCGGGAATGGGGTCAGTGGAAGGAGGATTCATGGAAAGGGGATTGATATATCGCCCATTATGCTTCACCCGGTAGTCGAGATGAGGACCGGTGGATAGTCCGGTACTCCCAACATATCCTATCACCTGATTCTGCTCAACCCAGGAATTCTTCTTGACACCTTTAGCGAATCGGGAAAGATGACCATAATAAGTTTGATAACCATGGTTGTGCCGAATAATTATGGTATAACCGTATTGATTCTGCCAGCCTTTGAAAATAATCCTGCCGTCGCCGGCAGCCACCACCGGGGTTCCGGTTGCCGCTGCATAATCAACGCCATAATGCGGGCGCCTGATCTTCAGGATCGGATGCAGTCGCGAATGAGAGAATCCCGATGCTACTCTTCGATAATTCAAGGGGGATTTAAGCAAAGTTTTACGCTGCGAATCTCCATTGAGATCGTAATAACTTAGATTCCCATGTTCATTCTGGAATAAAATGGCGTAATGGTCCAAATCCTTCTGCGAATATCGCGCCACCATTATATCCCCATAGAATACGAACTCACCGTCTTCTTCGAATCCCTCCACCAAGAACTCGAACTCATCTCCATTACGCACTTCGGTAAGGAAGTCGATCTCCCATGCGAATACATCGGATAGCTTGGCTATCAATTCCGGATCCTCGCCCATCCTGACGAGCGTCTCCCACAGGGAGCCATCGACTCTGCCGCCTATACATCGGATGAATTTGACAAGCTCCTTGCGAACCTTAATTGCAACCAATGAATTCTCCTTTGGTAATACAATATACTTATTCCTTCCTTCGGTGCGATAGGTGAAATCAAGCAGAGTGTCCGGGGGACAATATTTTAGAACGAACTCATCTCCTGGCTTGGAACTTCGCAGGTCGAAAACTTCTTTTAAAGACCCTGTAATTCTGTTTATCAAGCCCCTGGGCGCTCCGGAAATCTCCATGGAGGCATAGAGTGAACTTCGCGGTTGTATGGTTCCGCTAAGCTCAACCGCATTCGGATTCAGGCTAATGTTTTCTTCAATAATCTCGCTGTTTACCGGCTCAATATATTCTCCGCTACGCGAGATAAGGAAGTAAAAGAGGACTGCGCATAATGCGCCAAATACCGCATACCTGGTTATATTCGATCTAAATACATTCATATTCTAATAATCTTGATACTTACAAGTTTTTTCGGTAATCCTATTGCGATGATTAGAAAATCCGATTGAATTTCCATCGTTTAAATGGTTATAACTCCGCTCAGATATCCAACCACATTGGAGGTGTCTCCGGAAACCGCCGAGGAATCTCGATACATCAGTTTCTTTGCCCGAGGATTCCCCAAATGCTGCGCATACAGCATGAGCGCAACCACCGGGCCCCCTCCACAAGCCTCGCAACTCCGCTTGGACAATGCTTCCGCTAATTCCTTAGGTCGATACGCCTCAAAATATTCAATGAATGCGCTGTCCAGCTTTCCCGCTTCTCCCGTTGGGTGAAAATGTGATAGGTCGGTAGAAGCCACAACGAGGGCATTTTTATTTTTCAATGCTTTGTTTAAATCGTCTGCCAAAATCCTGCAGGTTTCATAACTCTGGTTTCCCATCACCAGAGGAACCAGCCTAAACTTCGGCAGAACTATCTGCAGGAACGGCAACTGCACTTCCAGAGAATGCTCAGCTCTGCCGCCAGCGCCCGTATGTCCGTCATAGCTTTCCGTGATGATTCCGGAGTCTCGGGTTAGCTCCTTTACGATATCATTGTCAACCTCTACCGGTCCAAGCGGAGTATTATATGTATCTCCCGGAAATGCCGAGACGCCATCGAAATAAGCTGCATGGGAAGGTGCAATAACCACCACTGTATCATACTGGTCACCTTCTAACAACTTATAGCTGACCGCAGCCACACCACCGGAGTAAATGTATCCGGCGTGGGGAGAAACCAAACCGACAATCTCTCCGTCAACTTCCTGTTTAGGTGTATCGGCGAAAAAATCGGCGATTGTTTTGCTCAGCTCCACCGGATCACCCGGGTAAAAACTACCTGCGAATGCTGGTTGTCTTATTGAATTGTTACTCATAAAACATTCCTTTATTTTCCGGTGTAAATCGTAGTCTATTGTTAATGATTAGTAAAGTGCTTTTTTCTACGAATTCTTGGAATTATGCTTATCAATGACATTCCGAAATGCCGAAATATGCTCGGGCGTGGTTCCGCAACATCCGCCGATTACATTTACGTCGATGTCAATTAGTTGTTTACAGCGCTCAGCCATAAACTCCGGCGACTCAGAATATTCAATTCTGCCATCAATCATTTCCGGCAGACCGGCATTGGATTGAATCACCAGAGGTATTGAAGTAAGTCTGCGGAACTCCTCGGCAATCTTTACCATATTCTCAATTCCGTTTCCGCAATTGGAACCGATCATATCAGCCCCGGCTTCAATCAGTCCTTTCACCGCATGCTGAATATCAACTCCCATTATCGTAAAAAAGCCCCTCGGAGTCACATCAAAAGTCATCGTTGCCGAAACCGGAATTGAAGAATCTATCGATTTGGCTGCTTTAATTGCAAGCCGTGCTTCTTCCAGATCAGTCATTGTTTCAACACAAATCAAATCGGCGCCTTCCGAAATAAGCGCCGTTATCTGTCTTTTGAAACTATCCAAAACCTCCTGATGTTCCGTATCGCCATACGGTTTAAGCAATCTGCCGCTTGGTCCGCAGGAACCGTAAATATAGGCATTATTACCAACCACCTGACGAACTGCATTTACCGCGGCGATATTCAGTTCTTCGGTTTCGCTCTCCAGTGAGTATTGAGCTAACTTCAGCGGGGAACCTCCGAATGTATTGGTCTGGATTATATCGGCGCCGGCGTCGAAATATTGGCGGGCTATCTCGCCAAGTAGCTCCGGTTTGTCAAGATTCAGTCTTTCGGGACAGTCGCCGATCTTAAGCCCTTTTTCGATAAGCATGGTGCCCATTGCGCCGTCTGCGAGAAGAACTTCACCGTTTTTAATGCGATCCAGAATATCCCGCATTATCCGGCTCCCAAAAATCGTTTAACACAGTCAACGGCGTTCACACCGTCGAAGCAATAAGCATCGGCGCCGATCTGTTCGGCATAGTCGGCATTTAACGGGGCGCCCCCGACGATAATCTTAACCTTACCATACACACCTCGTTCCTTAGCCATCTCCACCACTTCCCCCATGACCGGCATGGTGGTGGTAAGCAGGGTGGATATACCGATAACATCTGCGTTTTCCGAAATAGCTGTATCCACAAATTTCGCCGGCGGCACATCGTTACCCAGGTCGATAACATCCAGTCCAGCGCCTTTAAGCATTATACTTACCAGATTCTTGCCGATATCATGCAGATCCCCCTGAACCGTTCCCATCACCACCTTGCCAATTGATGGTATATTTTCCTTAATCATCAGAGGTTTCAATAAATCCATTCCGGCATACATCGCCTTGGCTGCCAGAAGGACATCCGGAAGAAAAATCTCGTGTACTTTGAATTTCTGTCCCACGATAGACATTCCGGCAATCAGTCCATCATCGAGAATTACTTTCGGATCGAGCCCTTGATCCAATGCCTGTTGAGTTAATTCGCCAACCCGGTTGAAATCGCCTTTCTCAAGGGATTCGGATATCTGTTTTAATATTTCCATTTCGGCTCCTGTATATTCAGAATCATGAATTCGATACATGTTCGATTCTTTCCCGGCAGGAATGATCCTCGCATTCCGCACAAAACCAGTAATTGTCTTCGAACTTAAAAATCTCTTTCATTCCCACGATAATCACGCCGCTGATCGATTTCAATGGCTCCATCAAGCAGCTTTCCCTCAATGTAATACCTATCTCCTCCGGATTGAGAAAATCGAATAACTTCTTTTGTGCGCTAAGGTGCCATCCGCAATAGCCGGGGCTGAATCGCAAAATTCCGTATGAATCCGGAAATGAGTCCCGCTGCCGCAGGTAGTTTTCGTAGATTGCTTCAACAGTCTGTGCCGATTTTTCGGCGCTCTCCGAAGCAACCGAATCGAGCATGGATCCCTGCGCAAAATCGTTCTCCTGAAACAATCGTGATATCAGCGTGCTGATATCCTCTCCAACCGTCACCGCAAAAAGCGCAAGGAAATCTGACGAATTGTATATACTCTCAATCGGTGTTTCCTCGGCGTTTTTGCCTTCGCCACGGTAGATATTTTCAAAGTCCTTTTTGGTGATTTCTCTTAGGATAGCTTTCGGCCTACCATGTTCCTCAAAAAGGGAAATGGCTTCTTCCGCTAATCTCAAAATCCGGGTATCGGGAATGGCGTTTTCCGGAATTCCCTGGCATTTCAGCACAGATTCAATCGACGGCGATATTTGCCCTGCGTCTATTTCGATTATCTCTCTCATCAATCCGAAACAGGTAACCTATCCATTCCATGCTTCTTGGCTTCGGTTTCCATTAGATTTCTCAATTCCATTATAATTTCCTCGCTGAGTTCCGGCGCCTCATATCCCTCGATTATTCGTTCCACCTCCTTATGCGCCCTTTCCCTCAGAGTCAGGCTTCCTTCCTCTTCCCAGCGCGCTTTGTTCGCTCTGTTTATTACGTTTCCGGGGAAATGAATTTCGCTTTTCAGATACTTCCTCGTATGGTCATAAATCAAAAGGTGCTGTTCTTTCATCATTTCCTCAAAATGGGGTAAACAGGGGAAATCCTCCTTTGGTTCAATTCCCTGAACCATCCTTTGGATCATGCCGCAGATTTCATTATCGACAACCAGTTTCTCCAAGCTGAAACAGCTTTCGAAATCCAGCATGCCGGGACCGGATATACTGTTGATACCGGAGAGCGCCGCCAGAGTCGCGCCCATAGAGGTTTCCAGCCCCGCTTGGGCGTCAAGCTGCTTGGAATCGCTGAGACCGATATATGCCTGGGTGGGCAGCCCCAAATGTTTTCCGACTTCATTATATGCGCAATCGATCATCATGGTACCGACATCCCCCATGGGGGTTGTTTCGTAACGTATATCAAAAACCGACGGCGAACCGCCATACAATACCGGAGCGCCGGGATTCGCCAACTGGCTGATAACTATTCCGCTCAATGTTTCCGCAGTATGTTGTATCAATGTACCGACTAAGGTAACCGGCGCCATGAATCCGGTCAGCGGCATCGAAATGTATTCCACCGGAATGAAATATTCAGCACAATCGAGCAGGTTCTGCGAAGTAACATTAGACCATTTCAACGGAGCGGTAGGACAGCAGGAAAAGATCGTTAACGGTTTGGATTTCAGCTCGTCCCGCGAACGGCGTATGGCGACCTGCATATCTTTCATCACATTGAATGCGTCGATTGTGAATGCTCCGGTAACTACCGGCTTACTGCAGTGAATTAAACTGAGGTACAATCGATAACTATCCGAAATTTTCTCGGGAACGTCGGATGGCACAATCGACGTAGCTTGCGAATCGATATACTGCATTCCGCTCATCAATTTGGTGAAGTCCACAATATCGGACGTAACAGGTCTGCGAATACGATCCGATTCGTAGTCGAGGATATTAATCGATGCCGAGCCGGGGACAAAATTAATGTTGTATCCGGAGAGATCAACCGCTTCTTCTCCGAAGACATCGTAGAGTTTAAAGGCTTTCGGGGCGGCTTTTACGCATGATTCAATTAGGTCACGCGAAATAAAAACCCGTTTTTTTTCGTTGTCCACCCTGGCTCCATTGTCCGCCAGAAGCGAAGTAACATTATCGTTATGGATCTCCACACCTATTTTGGACAGCAGCTCCTGCGCTTCGGATACAATTTGCTCTATTAGTTGATCACTTAAAAATCTAAGCGTCGGTCTCAAAACATCACTCCTTTTCAAGCAGTGTTTATGGATATTCCTGGATAAGAATGTAGGAATAATAATTCGGAATTACAAGCGATTTGTGGTAATAATAGTATTTAAGCGTCGCGATGCTTCACCCGCTTTCATAAAGCATACCCCTCTTCATCGCTAACCCGTGGGAATTCCAATTAGGGTTAACCGACGCTGCCGAGATGTTTCGGCGTTTCAACGCATACAACCTCATTAGCCCCTTCTGGTAATCTTTGCAGGTGGACTGCGCTCCGGTAGGTACAGCTAAAACGATTTGTCGCGTATTAAATTCCTTTAGTGACTCCACAGCGGCTCACATCGAAGCTCCCGTAGCAAGCCCATTATCTACTACAATTGCGGTTTTATCTTTGAGATCCGGGAATGGTTTATCCCTCGATAAATCCGCTCCCTACTTTCGAGTTCCTTCCTCTCTACAGCGGAAACTTTCTTTATAACATCATCGGTGATATATAGCGCCTCCACCACCTTATACCGCATATTATTCTCCTTTGATATTTTAAATCCAAATAGTTGACGGTGTAAGGGGGAACAACCCCCTTAACCGATGCTTCTATTTTTTGGATGGTTTCGAGACTTCCTGAAGTACTTCTCCGCCGAGCTCCTTATCGCTGGTCTCTACGGCGAAATCACCTAATGAGCAAACGCCAACAAGCCTTTTGTCATCGTTGAGAACAACCAAACGTCGTATCTGTTTGTCCTCCATTAGCTTCGCGGCTTCACCTACTTCCTGATTCTCGAAACAGTACTGAACATCCGGTGTCATTATATTCCTGATACTCTCGGTAACCGGGTCCTTGCCCTCGGCTACGCCACGAATGGCGATATCTCTATCAGTCACCATGCCTACCAGTCTGTCGTTCTCTCCAACCGGCAGAAATCCGATGTCCCGTTCTTTCATCCTTATAGCTGCTTCCGATAATGTCATATCCGGATTGACCAATTCCACATCTGTGGACATTATATCTCTTACAAACATAATATATCTCCTTTCTATTTATATATCTCCGTTGGATCGGGGCTTAATGCCCAATCCTGCGCTTTCTCGAATTCATCTGTTTCGAATGTCCTGAAATCGGTGTCTTCGAAATTCTTAAACAGATCCTTCAAATAGATCCCCAATCCGTTATTTGATAAGACGGCTATCTTTCTGATATTCCCTTTATATTTATGAAGCGTACCGTAAGTATCCACAACCAAATCAGGTTTGTAATCCTGCACGTTGGAGGCATCGAATAATATATCAACTTGGGGATATGCCGTGCAGATGTTTTTAATTTGCTGAAGGACTTGTGTGAATTCACTTTCCTTTAACTCCCCTTCGAGTTTGATACCGATCTTGTTTTGCTCCTGAAAAAACACCTTATACACCATATTCTCCTCGCTGAGATTATCAGCTTATTCTTCGTGTTCCCGATTAATTACTCTCTTTGCAACTATTTATAGAGATGTAGCAATATGGATGCCAATTGTTGCAGCCCTCGTAAGAATGCTTTGATGAAGGAGAGGTTCGCCGGCCGGATGGAAATATTCCTAACCGGATTAGAGTTTTATCTAAGAATCCGCCGGAGCCCTGGATTTCATGTGAAGGGATTATTCTAATCGGTTCCAATTTTCCAATGAAAGAATTAGCTTCCCTCGATCATCTCTTTGACTTTGATTTTTAGCGATTCTATATTAGAGGTTTTGGTCAGATAATCATCCGCTAACCACGATCTAAAATCCCTTTTGAAATTAGTGTGTTCGCAGAGCAACAGAATAGGTATCTCAGGCTGTTTTTTTCTGATATCTCGCAGTAATTGAAAACCACCTTCGGAACCGGTCTCCATCCCAAGCAAAACGAGGTCCAAAGACTTATCCCGGGATAGAGATTCAAGCCCTTCTTCGCGCGTAGATGATTTTTGAATTTCGTATCCATCCTCTACCAACTCGCTGTGATACTTGTTCAGATCATCGATATTTTTATCAATAATTAATATTCTATTCATATATCTCCTCTCGTATGTCGACTACCAATAGCGCGGTCTGCTGTAATAATCATATAGAGCTTTTATATTGCGCTCATCTTCATATTCCTCGACAGGGAATTGCGGAGCGGTTTCTACGTTTTCCATTTTCAAATCAACATAAACGGTGTTAGCCTCGTGATCTATGCGATCCAACCAGTCCGACGGGATGGGCGTCCGCCTACCTACTTCAATCGCATCCGCATCAACGATAATAAACTTTATTTTCCAGGTATCATCATCCACAATCACATCCTGAACTTTCCCCAATTTCCCGTCGATTAATTGAACATCCACCATGCGAAATTCTTCTTCGCTGATCAGATACGAACCGGTTTCAACCTCGTCCTGGCTGCTCCAGTAAAACGGGAACTTATAAAACTCTCGCAATTGCTTTTCATGCGCTCTCGTCACAGGTTCATCAAGCCTTATTATCGGGCTGTTCTCGATATCGGCTCGTTTCAAATTTATTGTGATCTCGCCCTGATCCCAGTTGATACTCCGGAAACTCTCGGGCGTAATAAGAATCTTTCGGTCAGTTAACCAGTTCTCCATATCGACTAAAAGATATCTTAAGATTAAATCATTTATGTCAAAATACAGTTCTCTGATAAAACCGATATTGCCATCTATAGCTTTAACTGATTTATCTAATATCTTGTTTGTATGTTTGAACATTTTTTTCTCCTTTTTTGGCAATTGGTTGGAATGGTTCCGAATTAATCTGAAATAATTTGTTGAAACCGCCAAATTTTCGACCTACCGAGCACCTCGGTAAACGTTCTCAGCCAGCCTGTTTGTAGATTCGTTTTATACAGATCGATAAGAGACTGATCACCCCATTTGGCGGCGATATATGCGCAGATCGAATGGCCATAACGGTACGGGAAATATTCCCTGCTCCGTCCGACTTCGTCAATATCCGGAACGTTCTCATGGAGTACGGCATCCCGCATCCACATCGATGTCAGCGCATCATCGCTACCCAGCGTGAAATACTCGGACATCCCTTCCACGAACCACAGGGGCAGTTTATTCGATGTAAGTGTTCTCCTCCCCTGCGTTTTCATGATCGAAAACTGGAAAGCATGAATCAGTTCGTGTCCTATAACATGGTGATTCTCTATGAACACGCCGGTCAGCGGGAGGACGACTCGATTTTTCAATCCTTCGGTTACACCTCCGGTTCCCTGCGGTATCATACCACCGATTACGTTAGTCTGCTGGAAATCCGGATGATTGGAATAAATAATTAACGGCTGTTTATTCCGGATTCGGTGATTAAACAGACTGGAATACTTATCATACCATAAATCAGCCATCCGGACGACATCATCGGATATCCGGGATTCATTCTCGTAATAGTAGATTTCGAGTTTATCAGTTGAAGCCACCTCAAAGTCAAAATCCTCATACTGGATTTTATTCCGCCCAAAGTATTGGGAAAATGCCGAACTGCTGCCGATAAGCAAACATCCGATTATTATTAACCATAAATTTCTACTACAAAATACAGAAAGTTTTTTTCTTTGTGTCATATTGTCTACACTTATTTATGAACTGCTATTTTTAATAGTATTTTGCAATTCCTATGCCAATCTCTAATGTAGATAGATTGAGTATGATGGAACGGAAATAAGAGTATTCGGTCGGTAACGATTCCGAAGCCTTGCTTTCCTTAGCAATTATTCTATTCCGATGTGGAAATAATTCTAAAAGAGAGATTATTTTACCGTCGGTGGACACTACTATCTCGTCATCCACAAAAGACTTGAAAGCTTCTCGATCAAGTCGTATACTTCACATTATTATACAAAGCAGAAATTTTCCGGAGAATATCCGCATATAATATCGGTAAGGATTGGTAAATACAGTTTAGTTAACGGTAATAATTTGGAAATGAGCAAAATATGCCGGCGCCCGTAGTCTCGATTATAGGTTTGCCGAATGCAGGCAAGTCTACATTATTCAACCGCATTCTGGGGAAAAGGATCGCTATTGTCGATGACACCCCCGGTGTTACTCGGGACAGGCTGTACCGGGCCGCTGAATGGGCAGGAAGGCAGTTTTATCTAATCGATACCGGCGGTTTTCTGCCCGCTGATAAAAACAGGATTAATCGGGCAGTGATGGAGCAGGCGCAGATAGCAATGGAAGAATCCGACCTGGTGCTGTACCTTGTCGACTACAAAACCGGCCCCAAACCGGAGGATTATGACCTGGTGGAGATTGTGCGGAAAAACCAGCGAAAGGTTATTCTTATTGTTAACAAAATGGACAGTACCGATGAATTCGAGGATGCCAACGATTATTACGGTTTGGGTATCGGCGAACCTATCCCGGTTTCCGCAGTCACAGGAAGAAATATCGGCGATATGCTGGATGCATTAGTTGCGGAACTGCCCGAGACAACCGCAGAAGCGAAGGAATCGGCGGGGATTCGGATTGCTGTGCTGGGTAAGCCGAATGTAGGGAAATCCTCGCTTGCCAACGCGCTTTTGGGGCAGGAGAAGCACGTGGTCGACGAATTGCCGGGCACAACACGGGATGCCACGGATTCTCATCTGAGGCACTATGGCGAGGACTTCATACTAATTGATACGGCAGGATTGCGTAAGAAGGCTCGCTTGGGGGACTCGCTGGAGTATTATATGGTGTTGCGTACAATCAGGAGTATTGAAAGAGCGGATATCGCGCTACTTTTGGTAGACGCATCACAGGAGATAACTCGTCAGGATTTGAGGATCGCTCAACAGATAATAGATGCTTCTAAGCCGATGATAATCGTGGTGAATAAATGGGATTTAAAGCCTGCTACCGATGCTGATAATTTCACTAAAGAGCTTTATCTGGATAACCCGGAACTGAAGGACTACCCATTGTTTTTCACATCGGCATTGACCAAAAGACGTCTCGGTAAACTGCTTCCGCTGGTGAAGGAGGTGCACGAAGAATCATTCAAGCGGATACAGACATCAGAATTAAACGAAATCATTTTACCGGAGTTGAGAACTACCCATCCTCCTGCGGTTGGCGGACGGTTTATCAATTTTTATTACCTTACCCAGTTCGGGGTACACCCGCCATCGTTTATGCTCTCGTGCAATCGTCCGGAAGATATCGATTCCACTTATGAGCGGTTTATAGTTAACCGTCTGCGGCATCATTTCGGTTTCGTCGGTACGCCGATCAGACTGAAGTTAAAGAAGAAGGGGGAATAGAATGCTTGATTTCGCCGCGGCAGTGGTTCTCAGTTACCTGGTTGGAGCTATTCCTACATCGATTATCGCCGGGAAATTGCTCAAAGGGATAGACATCCGCGAGCATGGATCGGGGAATGCCGGCGCTACGAATGTATACCGGGTGCTGGGGGCTGTGCCGGCAGTCGTGGTGCTTCTATTGGATGCGGGAAAAGGGGTACTGGCAGTGTTCGTATTCGCGCCGCTGGCAAGCGAACGGCTTATCGGCGATCCCGTAGCGGTTGAGCTGATCTGCGGATTGGTTGCGATCCTGGGACATTCGTTCCCGGTCTGGGCGAGTTTCAAGGGAGGTAAAGGTGTGGGAACCGGCGCCGGTGTGATGTTTTCCATTATACCGATAGTTACCGCCATCCTGGTTGCGATCTTTATTTTGGTGGTGGCTATCACACGTTACGTATCGCTCGGGTCGGTGGTGGCGTCGGTGCTCTTGCCGATAGCGGTACTCTTCGAAAAATTCATTTTAGGTATGAAGGTTTCTAATATACTTATCTGGATTTGCATTTTTCTCGCATTATTCGTAGTATTGAGTCATAGAGCCAATATCAAGAGATTGATAGCGGGAACCGAGCACAAGTTCGGTGAGAAAACTAAAAGCGGTTGAGCGTGTTAGAATGAAGGAATTTACCAAAATAGCTGTTCTGGGCGGGGGAAGCTGGGGTTTAGCTTTTGCTGTCCATCTTCATCGATGCGGATTACATGCCGGTATCTGGGAATTTAATCCCGAGGATGCGAAGTTGATTTACGAAAAGCGGGAGCATCCGGATAAGCTGCCTGGAATCTCCATTCCGCGGGAGATTGAAGTCTCGGATGATATCGCTCGGATAGCGGCCGATGCGGAGCTAATTGTCCTTGCCATTCCTTCGCATGCGGTGCGCGAGGTTAGCAGGCAGCTTCCTCCGATTCTCGATAAACAGCAAATCATTCTGAATCTCGCCAAGGGATTGGAGGTAGAAACGCTTACCCGGATGTCCGAGGTTATTCTGGCGGAGCTTGGCGATGAATACGAAAAAACGGTGATGACACTTTCCGGTCCTTCGCATGCCGAAGAAGTCAGCAAACAGATACCGACCACCGTCACTATTGCCGGTAACGATGAAGAAAACTTGAAATCGGTACAGGAGGCGATCACTTCCGATTATTTTCGCGTCTATACCAATACCGACCTGGTGGGAGTGGAATTAGCAGGTTCGTTGAAGAATATAATTGCAATCGCCGCAGGAATCTGCGATGGGCTCGAATTCGGCGACAACACCAAGGGTGCGCTTCTTACCCGGGGATTGACCGAGATCACCCGGCTGGGATTGGCTATGGGCGCAAGCCAGGATACTTTCGCCGGCCTCTCCGGGCTGGGGGATCTGATCACCACCTGCCTCAGCCGGCATTCGCGGAACAGGTATGTGGGCGAACAGATCGGAAGGGGTAAAACATTGAGTAAGGTGTTATCGCAGATGAAGATGGTCGCCGAGGGCGTGAATACTACTAATGCCGCCTATAGATTGTCCCGCAAATATGGTGTGGAGATGCCGATAACCGACCAGATGTATGCGATTTTATTCGAGGAGAAGGCGCCATTGAAGGCGGTAAATGATTTAATGAGCAGAGATCCGAAACCGGAGAAAATAGATGAGTAAAAAAGAAGAAATCAGTTTCGAACAGGGTTTGAAGAGATTGGAGGAAATTGTTGACAGGCTTTCCTCCGCAGAGGTATCTTTGAAGGAATCGTTTAAGCTGTATGAAGAAGGCACGGAGCTGGTTCAATATTGTTCTAAGTTACTGGGTGAGTTCGAAGGGAAGGTGAAAAAGCTGTCGGGCGATGGCGAAACCGGATTTGTAACCGAACCGTTTGAGGAAAATGACAAAGAATAAAAGTATATCATTCGGGATTATAGCTAATCCGAAAAGACAACGAGTGACCGACGCAATCAGAAGAGTCACCGAGTGGATAAAGGATAACGGGCATAGCTGCTTTATCGATGAGGAGCTGGTATCGGTCGTGAAGGATAAATGTAAGTTTTTACCCAAGAGCTTGCTGGCGAACAATGCCGATTTCATGGTAACGCTCGGGGGCGACGGGACTTTCCTGGCAACGGCACGGGCGGTGGAAGAATCCAGCGTTCCAATACTGGGGATCAACCTGGGATCACTTGGATTTTTAACCCAGCAGTCCGAGGAGAAGCTAATCGATTCGATGGAGCGGATTCAGTCCGGCGATTACGAGATAGAGCAGAGGATGATTTTGCGCGCCGAAGCCGATCCGGAAGTCGATCACCGCAACCTCTTCGCGCTCAACGATATGGTGGTGGACAGGGGAGCGTTGTCGAGGCTGATTACTATACAGGTCTCCGCCGATGGCGATTACATCTGTTCCTACCGCGCCGACGGCCTGATAATAGCCACACCGACCGGTTCGACCGCGTACAGTTTAGCTGCCGGTGGTCCGATTGTTTATCCCACCACCGAAGCGATAGTTGTTACACCGATCTGTCCCCATTCCCTCACTCAGCGTTCGCTGGTACTTTCGGGCGATACGGAGCTGGAGCTGGTGGTGGAATCCGAGCATGGGGAGGCGTCGCTCACGGTTGACGGGCAGAAGGCATATCCGTTGCTATCCGGTCACCGAATCGTAATTAACAAAGCGCCGTATAAGCAGAAACTTGTGAGGTTTTCCGATTCATCATTCTTCGAAGTACTCCGAACCAAGCTCCACCTGGGACGGCAGCCGATTATTGGGAGGTAGAATAGTCCAAAAACTCGTTAAGTGTAAGGAGCAAAAGCAGAATAATGAAATCCTTCAAAGTAGTATTAACCAGAGCCTATCTTGTCACTGTAAATGCTGAAAGCGAAGAAGATGCAAAGCGCTATGCGGAGTTCTATTTTGGCAATTGCCTCGACCTCTCCAAAGAAGAGGAACGTGAGAAGTATAGATTCTCGCTCGAAAGCATGGAAATGGTTATTAACGATGCCGAGATGGCTACGGAATAGCCTGTCAAATTCAAGATCTTTATTGGCATGCGCGAATAATTAAGAACACTATGCTTCAGCGACTACGAATTAAGAATTTCGCATTGATAGAGAGCCTGGATCTGGAGTTTACCGGCGGATTCAACGTCTTCACCGGCGAAACCGGCGCAGGCAAATCTGTCCTGTTGGGAGCCCTTAACCTCCTTTTCGGGGATCGCGCTTCCTCCGAGATGTTTCGCGAAGGTGAAGACCTGCTTTTCGTTGAGGGTAATTTCAGCATTCCCGATCAGGATGAGGCACTCATAGTCCGGCGGGAGATGAACCGCGGCGGACGGAGCTACGCTTTCGTCGATGATAAGCAGGTTACCTTGCAGACGTTGAAGGAGACTACCGGCAAAATCGCCGAGCTTATGGGGCAGCATCAGCATCAGAGCCTGCTGAATCCTACCAACCATCTTGCGGTAATCGACAGGTTCGGGGATCTGGATGGTATGCGAGGGTCTTTTGAGGAAGAGTATAAGGAATGGAAGAAACTGCGGTCGGAGATAGACAACTTAGTCAGTTCAAAACAGCAACGGTTGCAGAAAATCGATTATCTCAAATTTCAACTCTCAGAAATAGAGGCCGCGAGGTTGCAGTCGGAGGAGGAAGCGGAGTTGAATAGCGAGCAAAAGATACTCAAAAACGCTGAAACGCTGAAGGAGCTTTCTTCGGAGATCTACAGTTTGCTCTATGATGAAACCGGTTCGGTTTTCGAAAAGGTGAATAAATGTTTTCAGAACATGCGTAAACTACGCAACATTGATGCTAACTATCCTGTTAAAGAAGATGAGCTTAACAACCTCAGTATCTTATCGGAGGAAATCGGCAAGCAGGCAGCGGCGTATTACGAGAGTATCGAGGCTGATCCCCAGAGGTTGGAGTGGATCGAGTTCAGGCTGGATTCGATTCAGAAGTTAAAGAACAAGTATGGCGGCAGCATCGATGAGATACTCCGATATGCTGAGGAGATAAGGAAAGAAATTGATTTTTCGGATAATTTCGATATCAGGATAGATGAACTTAAGAAGCAATTGGATACCAAGACCGGAGCTTTGATCGAATTCGGCGAGAAACTGGATGCTGCAAGGAAGAAAGCGGCGGGAAAGCTGTCCTCAGAATTGAAGAAACTGTTGGCATACATGGGAATGGGTAAGATGAGTTTCGAAACCCGTTTCGATACGAACGAAAGCGGAGACGAAGTTGAGTCTAAGGGAGTCAGTTACATTGTCAATGAAAGCGGTTTGTCTCAGCCGGAGTTTATGATATCTCCGAATCCGGGGGAGGGATTAAAGCCGCTAAGTAAGATCGCCTCCGGCGGCGAGCTTTCCCGTATCATGCTGGCGATCAAAACTGCGTTGGCGGAGCGGGATAATATCGGGCTGTTGATATTCGATGAGGTCGATACCGGAATTGGCGGTGAGGTTGCCGCCAAGGTCGGCGAACTGCTACGCAAGCTCTCCTCAACTCATCAGGTGCTCTGCATAACTCACCTTCAGCAGATCGCATCAAAAGGGGAAAGTCACTTTGCGGTTTTTAAAAAGACCGAGAAACAACGAACCAGAACTTATGTGCGGAAAATGGAAGGCAAAGACCGGGTGGAAGAAATCGCTCGGCTGCTTTCCGGCGATACTGAGTCCGAGGAAACCATAGCGTTCGCTCAGAAATTACTTTCCGAATCAGAAAGTTAATTATGTTGGGGATACAGGGAAAGTTTCTAACAGCCGCCAACCTGTTGACCATGTCGCGAGCCATATTAATCGTTCCGACCATATACCTGGTTGTGCTGGGGGATACGATTCATCTAATCCTCGCCGCCATTCTGGGCCTGGTGATGATCGTTACCGATATTCTCGATGGTTACGTAGCCCGAAAAACAGATACTGTCAGTGAATGGGGCAAATTACTGGATCCGCTAATGGATAAGTTCTGCATCACTTTGGCGGTGATTGCCGGAGTATGGTATAGGGGCTTTCCACTATGGATGGCGGTAATCGTAATAGGCAGGGATATTCTTATTATTGTTTTCTCCCTTTTTGTCCGACAGAGAATAAAGAAGACATTAATGTCGCAACCGCTGGGAAAAGCGGCTGCTTTTGTGATATCTGTTACACTGATAGCGTATCTGGTTGAAGCCGATGTCGTAAAGGAATATCTGCTGTATCTATCGCTGATGCTGTTGATGGCATCCGGCATCTATTATGCTTATAGAGCGCTTGTAGCGGTTAAAGGTTGATCTGGTGGAGAGAATACCGAGAAAACGGGCAAAAATATACTGGGGATTAGGCGCAGGATTAACCGCGATTCTGGTCACGATTATCTTAGGTGAGACCCTCTTTTTTAATATCCTCTATTCTGTGGAAGCCAGGACTATCGACTGGAGATTCCAGTACAGAGAGAGATTCGGAGGCTCTGAACCGGTCATTGAGGACATCGTAATAGTGGATATCGATGAAAGGAGTCTCGAGAAGTACGGACAATTCCCCTGGTCGCACAATTATCATGCTGATTTAGTTGAATATCTACATAGCGATGGAGCTGTGGGAGTGGCCTTTGACTTACTATTCTTCGACACACCGTCGGATACGATCGGGCAAAACAGGTTTATAAAAGTTTTAGGTGATAAAGGTAATGTGCTCAACGCGCTGGCGCTGTATCCCGAAGAACGCGACCGATTTCGATACAAGTCGGAATCGAATCCATACGAGCACAATGTGCCGCCCACCGAGGGATTCGAAGAACTATCCTGTATCGAATTCGATGTAATAAAAGGACCTCCCGTTGAATTGGCGGAAGCATCGGCATCTCTCGGGTTTGTTAATTTTATTCCGGATCCGGATGGGATAACCCGAGAAGTCCCATTGGTATTGAAAGCAGGTGGCGACTATTTTTTATCTTTATCGTTAGTATCCCTTTACATGTTAATCAACGGAGGTACAACTCCGGTTAAATACTTCGAGGGGTCGATTTACTTATCAGATGATGTCAAAGTACCTGTGGATCGGAATGGTTTCTTCAAACTCAATTTCCTCGGTCTTCCTGGGAGTTTTCGTTACGTATCGTATTACGATGTCAAAGAAGGTCGCCTGCCTTCCGGATTTTTCAAGGGGAAATTCGTGCTGGTCGGTACATCCGCGAGGGGGCTTTCCGATCTAAAGGTGGTGCCGCTGTCCAATGAGTTTCCGGGAGTTGAAATACATGCCACCATTGTGCACAATATACTTACCGAGCAATACCTTTCTACCGCCTCTAATTATATAATCTTTCCGATACTGATCGCTTTAACCTTGCTTCTGGGTATTATATTTTATCAAAGCAGCGCATTCAAAGGTTTCCTGCTGTTCGTTGCTGTGACCGTAGGTTGGTTTGCCGTTGTCACCGTACTGTTTATTAAGTACTCTATCATTCTGGAACTGGTCAGGCCCTTTTTAACTTTCTCGTTTACCTATATTCTGGTGGTGGTTCATCGTTATTTCGGGGAAGAACAGGAAAAGAAAAAATACCGCGGCATCCTGCAGCATTATGTAGCCCCGCCGGTGGTCAAGAACCTGGTAGATAACATAGCAAACCTCCGTTTAGGCGGCGAGTCCCGTGAACTCACCATGCTGTTTTCAGACATCCGCGGATTCACCGAAGTCGCTGAGCGCCTGACGCCACAGCAATTGGTACATTTTCTTAACACCTACACCACTATCCAGACCCGAGCCGCTTTCGAATATTATGGTACGCTGGATAAGTATATCGGAGATGCTCTGGTAGTAATATTCGGCGCACCTGAAGCGCAGCAGGAAATTAACTATGCCGAATGCGCCTGTAAAGCGGCTTTGAGGATGAAAGATAACGACCACTTGATTAGCGACAAGTTCAGATATCTGAATACCGGAGAGATTTTCACTCGTATCGGAATTAATACCGGGGAAGCGGTGGTTGGTAACATGGGTTCTGATGTAAGGTTCTCATACACTGTTCTCGGCGACAATGTTAATCTCGCTTCTCGACTGGAGGGATTAAACAAACAGTATCAAACGCAAATAATGGTATCCGAGATGACACGTAACAAAACCAGCAAGGAATTTATCACACGCGAGTTAGATTTAACCCGGGTTAAAGGTCGAACCCAGCCTGTTAGAATCTATGAGTTGATCAAGTACGGGGAGATGGACAAACAGACCGGACAGTTAATCGAATTGTTCTCTCAGGCGCTGGGAAGCTATCGAAGAATGGACTTCGCGCTCGCCGAAAAGTATTTTGATGAAATCCTTCGATTCAAGCCGGATGACGGTCCTTCCATGGTGTTCAAAGAACGCTGCCGGCAACTCAATGAGAACCCCCCCGCCGAAGATTGGGACGGGGTGTGGACGATGTTAACAAAGTAAAACAAAATTCTTTTTTTTATCGTAGAAAACATATCAGGAAAATCGCAATCAACTGTATTATGCGCAGTTCGGTTACTGTTGAAGAATAACAATTGACTTTTGGTTGGATATTGTATAAGAGTATAGAAAAGGAGGAATTATGGATAACATTGGTAGAGCATTCACGTTCATGTTCGAGGATAAAGCCTGGCCAGGCAAATTCGTTCTTGGAGCTGTTTTCGCATTATTGTCATGCGTGGTCATTGGAATTCCCTTTCTGCTCGGATACCTATTGGAATTGACTCGTAACGCCTATGAGAATAAAGAAATACCGTTGCCGGAATGGGACAATCTAACGGAGAAACTTAATAAAGGGCTTATGTTCTTTATCGTACTGATCATATATTCCATCCCTGGATTGCTTTTCTACAATCTCCCTTGTCTGGGAGCATGTATTGGGGGAATTTACGGGATTGCGGTTGCGCTAATTATTCCCTATCTGATGGCAAATTTCGCGCTAACTAACGACTTTAAGGCAGCTTTCGATTTTCAAAAAATAATCGATTTCACCAAAGACAACATATCCGATGTGCTGGTAGTGGTGTTGCTATCACTCGGAATGCAGATAATAGCATCATTAGGTTTGATTATACTGGTAATTGGATGGTTCTTTACGGTTTTTTGGGCGGCATTGGGCAAAGCTTATTTGATCGGCAAACTCTACCGTTACGTCCAATCGAAGCAGATCGAGATTCCTGTATAGATTAGATTCAGGCGCCGCGGTGGTGGAAACTATTACGATTTATTTGAATAGGGTTCTCTATCCCACTGGAGAGATAGTCAGCAGATTATTACGGCGCTACATAATGTATATACTGCTGCTGTTCTTCTCGTTGCCGTTAGCGCTTGCCGCAGCGGAATTCCTATTCATGTTAAACGGTTTTACCGAGATCGCGGATTTTATCCGCTATCTATATTCATTCAATTGCCATCAAAAATCATCCCGCTGCCCAACTCTTCTTTCGCAATCTTTGATAATCTGCTACAGATGTTCAGGGATTTATACTGGTTTGGTAATTGGGTGGGTGATCGCCGGATCGGTGAGGATAAACACGGTAAATCAGCGTATCCTGTTTTGGCTTATAGTTGCAGTAATCATCAATTTAACCGATATAATATCCGGAGCGTTAGGTTTTTGGCAAGTGCCCGAATCGATAAGATTTACGCTGGGAATTATATTCGGTTTTCCCCCGGGTTATTTTGTTACATATCAAATCAATACGATATCAAAATCCCGTCAAAAGTAGTGTGTCATCTGCCGATATTCCTAATGTAACCAGGGAATAATGAAATTCCCAATTATTATTATTAACAACGGTGGTATTCATCCGCTCACTTTAATACGCAACAGCCAGCGGTTAGGTGCAAATCCGGATAATTCATGAAAACCACAATTCGGTAACCGAAAGCTTGTCCTTCGGGGATTTAATGGAATTAGATCATTTGCGGATTGGAATTGAAGATCACAAACAGACGTTGGAAGCACAAGTACGCCTGAGGCGCTTAAACCTTTAGCTACCGATGTTAAAACTTTTGAATGATACAGACTAAGAAATTGTATGAATAAGAACAACCATAGTAAGCAGACTACTGAATCATTATATCAACGTAACTCCCCAGGCCCATATACCGGCAGAGCGTCGCGTTCCGGATTCACAAATATGTTCACCGTCGATGTCGAGGATTATTTTCATGTTAACGGTTTTGCAAATGAAGTTAATCGAGCCGATTGGGATAAATTCGAGAGCAGGGTGATTTCTAATACCAGCCTACTACTGAAGTTGCTGGATGACTATGATATAAAAGCCACTTTTTTCATCCTGGGATGGATTGCAGAACGATTTCCGGAAATAGTTCTTTTAATACACAACAGGGGACATGAAGTTGGATGCCACAGCTACGCTCATCGCCTTATATACAACCTGTCTCCGGACGAATTTCGTGAAGACACTATGAAAGCCAAAGCGATTCTCGAAGAGATTACCGGCAGCGCGGTTAAAGGTTACCGAGCGCCCAGTTTTTCGATTGTTGAAAAGTCTCAATGGGCATGGGACATTCT
Organism: Candidatus Zixiibacteriota bacterium; assembly: GCA_014730175.1. Lineage (GTDB taxonomy): Bacteria > Zixibacteria > MSB-5A5 > UM-FILTER-46-8 > UM-FILTER-46-8 > WJIR01. The sequence continues at coordinate 29,139 of WJIR01000026.1, read as the reverse complement.
CCATGAACTCGGCTTTACCTACTCATCCAGCGTTTTCCCTATAAAGCATGACCGGTATGGTTTCCAAAGCGCCCCCGCTACTATATTCGATGTGGAACTGAAATGCGGTGAGTACATCACAGAGATACCGGCAACAACCACGAAATTTTTTAACACGCGCATTGCGGCGGCTGGCGGAGGTTATCTCCGGCTATTCCCTTACTGGTTCACAAGAAGGATTATTCGCAAGTTAAACGAAAGGTTGATACCGTCGGTAGTATATGTACATCCCTGGGAAGTTGATCCGCACCAGCCCAAAATCCGCAGTAGCCTTAACAGCAGGTTCCGGCATTATACCAACCTTCATACAACGTTGCCAAAATTACGAAAGCTTTTCTCGGAGTTCAATTTCTCCACCGTTTCTGATTATCTTGCGAAATCAGGAAAACCGGATTCAGTTGGTGCTGAGCATTCACCCAGACCTGTGTTAAAGTAAGCCCCAAATAGGTTTCCTCACTTTATTAAACTCATCCGAACGGTAGTAGTCTTGCCATCCTCATAAAGTCTTGCCAGATAAATGCCGCTGGGAAGGTCGCCCGCATCCCATTGCACCGAGTACTCACCTGCATTTAAGTATTCGTCTACAAGAACCGTTATTCTTTGCCCCAACATGTTATAAATCTCCAGTCGTGCATGACATTCGGAGCTTAGCTCGAATTGGATGTTTGTTCGGGAATTGAAAGGATTGGGGTAACTGTCCATCAGACTTGATTTATCGGGAGCCGCCTTGAAATCAAAAGCGGTTCTATTATGCCATGTGCTGCTGCCTTCTGATGACGAACCTTCTACAATCGTAAATGGAAACGAAGTTCCATCACACAGATAATTCGGGAAATCACCACAATAAGCGACATAACTATAGACACCCGGTTGAGCTTCGAGGGGAACCGCTTGAGCCATGTGGCGGGTCAAGATCTGCCCGGGTTCTACGGTTTGATTAAGGTTTCTTGCCAGGGGACCATACAGTCCATATCCGGGAACATCCACCATCAACCAGATATCCGTCACGACCGGATATACACACATATTTAAAATAGAGCCGGTAAACCAGAATGATTCCCCCGGGCTGACAATTACCGGGTCTTCGTCCGGCTCCATATCGATATCCAGACAGCAGGGCTCATCCTCGTATTCGAAATCATCGATAACGAATAGATCTCCCGAATTATGATATATAACATAAGCAATCCCTACCGAATTCACCTCGACAAAATCTGTGCTTCCGTAATTTGCGGGAGCCGTAGTGGAAACTAAAAGATTATCATTGCCATCGTACGCTTCAACATGAAAGGTAAAATACGAAGTGTACCACATTCCGACATGATTGGTATGAATAGAGAAATCAACTCGCGTATAGGAAGCGCCGATTGTCGCCAGGACGCAGTTACCGGAATGAGGTGGGTATCCTTCGGAATTATATCCGTAGATAACGCTGTCCAGTATCACTGCGTGTGGTCCGAACTCAAGCCCGGGATAGTAACCATCGATATTCTCATTACCCCCGTAATAATAATAATAATCCGGTAGTCCTTCGAAATCAATCACCTGCATTGCGTTACCGCACCCATATATAATCAGGCAACACAGTACTGTAAAAACCGTGTGTCTCATTTCTAACCTCGCTGAAAAATCCGCGTCATTAGTTAAATATTAATGCTCCTGGATCGCTAAGATACATGAAGATTTACTATAGCGCTTTCCTGAGCTAATGTTGCGATTATACCCACTGGAAAACACCGCATAGTTCGGGACAGGTCAAGAAATTTCGGCCAAACATATCGAATGACCAAATTCTATATATATTAAGAAACGAGTTCGGCGGTTGTTGTCAAGGAAAAGTTGGTGTCGCTGATTTCAATATTTGTCGAATCTCATCTCGTTTGTATGAAAGTAGGCGTTTTGTCAGGCAGATATTGCTATCAGAGATTAACAAAAATGATTTTGAAACTCAATGATTTACTTGTGGTTAATGGTCCAAAGAACCGATGTATAATGCTCAAACCTATATTCTACTTGACATCCGAGCATTAATCTCTATTTTTCGAGCATTATAAGTCTTCTTCCCTTTACGCTGGAACCCGGCAAATGATAAGTCGGCTATGGAGATCATGTAAGGGATCTACTCCGAACCTGTAAAGGGGTAAGTGCAATTGGTAAATCCTCTGGTGATTTTTCGGGGTATTAAACCTGCTCCGTCAATAGCACGAACAACGGTGGAGATAATCCGTATCAAGGAACAGAGGAAAAATTTAGCTGTGTTATAGAAATGAACGAAATTGTTCCTGCATCCAAGTTCGAAGCCGTCTCGCTCGCATCAAGGGCTATCGCTGAATTACCTATTAGCGTCGGTACAGGGGAGGTGTGTGAATTACTTGCCAAACAGCTACCCGAGTGCTCCGTAGGTTGTTTGGTGATTGACGGATCGGGAGAACCGACCATTTCGACAGTAGGCAATGAGGAATATCTGGGAGAGCTAAATAATATTCTTAATAATTATCGCCGGTCGACCGAGCATATAGCCGGAGAAAATTACAAACTGGATATAGATAACGCCGATTTGATCCTTGCCGGGAAAGATAAGCTGAAAGCAAAATGCAGAGGATTGATATTCGGTAATTTTAACTATGGGCTGCTGGTAATCCTATCGCGTGATTCCCGTAAGTTACAGAAGTCCGAGAAGGATCTAATCGATATATTTGTAAACTTAATCTCCTCAGCGGCGGCAAGGGAAATCGGCATCGGTAAACCGGATTCCGTTGGGACTATTAAAATAAGCAAAAGCCCGCGGCACACGATTGAATTGTTTACTAAAGAAATAACCAAGATTGCGGCGCCGGTGATGTGTGCAATAGGCTATCTATTCCCGGGTGAGAGCAATGCCGAGTTATTCTTCAGTTCCGAAGATACTTCCGGAGCTATTCAGTCGGAGTTCAGCGCAGACCTGACCATCCCGAGAGCACAGTTTGATATGAGGGTGGTCCAGTCAAAATGGTGTGCGTCCTTAACAAAAGCCGACCTTCCCCAATCGCTGATTTCCGAACTGGCTAAATATGATGCGCGCGAGTTATTCTTTTATCCTCTAAAGGGAAAAAAGAATAGTTTCGGTTTCTGCATCATCGGATTTTTCAGAAGACCGCCTATAGAAGTCGAGAAGAATATCGATGATTTGGTGCATCGGTTTAATCCCGATTTCGCTCATTCCGCTTCGATGCATTTAATCCTCGCTGGTTATAGAAAACTTCTGGATGCGGATAAAGCCGGTTTGGTCAGGTTAACAGCGGCTACCGTAAATCATCATGTAAACAATCAACTTTCGGTGGTATTGGGAGCAGCCCAGCTCCTGTTACTCAAGAGCGAAGAAGAACTCCCCGCAGATATTCGCAAGAAAATCGAGCTTATCGAGAATAACTCTCTTAAAATCAAGGATGTTATCTCTTCTTTAATGAATATTGACGCCGTTAATGTCGCTGAATATACGGCGGGGGATAAGTTGATTGATATATAAGCTCATATCCTGTCAACACCTAAGAGGCTTCTTTGCTTCGCGCGGTTATTTCACCTGAATTGTATTATTGGTGGTTGTAAAATCAGAGCGGGTTCAAAAATAAACCGTATTGAAAATAGCTTTCCATTCGGAACAAAATTCATTATATTTGTTTTACCTTAAGCAAATAGAAACAATTCGGTAATAGACGTGATAAGCTATTATAAACTTGTCACCGAATCCGGTTTTTCTTCTCAAATCAAACTAACCGATGACAACTAATTTCAACTAAACTTCCCCGAGGAGGAATTATGTTCAAAAATATGTCATGTTCTCGCTGGAGTGTCATATTAGTTATTATGCTGCTTTCAATAACATGGGCGGCATCCGCTGGTTTTTCCGCAGATAAAGCCGCACCCCAGAGAAAACTCTATCTTCCCAAATCTGAGCAGGTTATCGAACCTCAATTACTTGATAAATTCGATACCGAAAGAGTAAAGGTCTGGATTTATTTCACGGACAAGGGAATATCATCTCAGCATGAGCTGGATAATGCTTTGGCTGAAGCTGAGAATGCACTTACCGAAGCTGCGTTAAAGAGGCGCGCTAAAACACGTGGAGATAATCTTGTCGATTTTCTCGATCTGCCTGTGAATAATGAATATGTTAACGAGACAGAAAACTCAGGTGCGGAAATAGTGCACCGCGTAAAATGGTTGAACGCTGTCTCCGCATACATCGATACAGGGAATATTGAGGCTATTTCATCCTTGCCTTTCGTTCGGAGAATAGAGAGGGTAAAGGCGCTGGGGAAAGAGATAGACAGGATCGAGGGCGCTGATAGATATTCGAGATTCGGCGATATCAGCGATTACAGCTACAATTATGGACCTTCGGAATCGCAGCTACTTCAGATAAATGTTCCTCCGGCTCATGAGCTGGGATTCGACGGAACCGGCGTGATTATCTGCATGCTCGACACCGGTTACCGCAAAGGTCATGTAGCATTCGATGAGATATTCAATGACAACCGCTTGATTGCGGAATGGGATTTCGTAATGGGCGATGGGGACACCGATTGGGAAAACGGCGATCCCTGGGATCAGCCAAACCATGGAACTTTGACCTGGTCAGCGCTGGGCGGCGAGTATTCCGGTTCTCTTTACGGTCCCTCCTTTAATGCGGAGTTCCTGCTGGGAAAAACCGAGGATGTTTCCCAGGAAAGGCATATTGAAGAGGATCACTGGGCTGCTGCCGCTCTGTGGGCGGATTCCATCGGGGCACAAGTGATTTCAGCCTCACTCGGTTACCGTTGGTTCGATGAAGGCCAGGGAGATTACGAGTATTCCGATCTCGATGGTAACACAACGATTGTTACGATTGCCGCAGACCTCGCCGCATATAATGGTATAGCAGTCTGCACAGCAATGGGCAATGAAGGCTGGATGGGTAACGGTTCGCTAATTGCTCCTGCCGACGGGGATAGCGTTATTGCCTGCGGCGCGGTCAACTCCGAAGGCGAGATAGCCAGTTTTTCCTCGCGCGGTCCCACCTACGACGATCGCACTAAGCCTGAAGTGACTGCTCGAGGCGTTGACACCGATTGCGCTAACCCGTATGACCTCGGCGGATTCACTGACGCCAGTGGCACATCACTTTCAACACCGTTGGTGGGCGGAAGCGCAGGTGCGGTACTTTCGGCTCATCCCAACTGGACCCCGATGATGGTGCGTGAGGCTTTGATGGCGACCGCGGATAATACGGACAGCCCAAATAATACTTACGGATGGGGCGTGGTTAATACCACCAAAGCGATATTTTATCATCCGGAAGGGGATATCGTCTTCGACATGGTTCCTCTTCCCTACGTGGCTCCACTTAACGAAGCTTATTTTTCGGGAGAGATAACCAGTTCGGAGGGAATTAATCCTTCCAGCGTGACTCTTTACTGGAATCACAACGGTTCTCAGAATTACAATTCCATCCAGATGACCAATAATCAGGATACATACTCGGCTGACATCCCAACACCGGGAATGGGTGAATCTGTTTATTACTATGTTTACGCCGAAAAGACTAATGGGCTGAGTGAGGTTTATCCGGTGGGAGCGCCTAATAACAGGTTCATTACCGAAGCATCCACTCCACAGTTTGTCGATGATTTCGAAAATGGTCCCTTCAACTGGGAAACCGGTGGTAATAATGATAGATGGGGATTATCGGCAACACATTCCAATTCCGGTAATCTCGCTTTTCATGACAGCCCGCAAGGGAACTACGCTAATAATGCGGACTGCTGGATGGCGATGAAAGCGGGATTGGATTTCACCGATGCGTCGAACATTCAACTATCATTCTATCATCGCTATAATCTCCAGAGCGGTTCCGATTATATTTACATCGAGGGCTCCGATGATGGCGGTAACAACTGGACGCAGATCGGCAGCTCCATAACCGGCACGCAGGAATCATTTGTACAGGCGATACACTCTCTTGACAGTTTCGCTGGTGTTACAGACTTTCTCCTGAGGTTCAGGCTGGATACGAATTCCTCGACTAACCGAGACGGATGGTATGTTGACGATGTCGTAATTACATGGGAGCTACCCCAGCCTGATTGCTGCTGCGATGTTGACATGATCCCCGATGATGATCCGGTTATAGTACCGCCGGGCGGCAGTTTCGGTTTGACTGGCTTTATCGGCAATGTTTGCGACACATCTATTACAACCGATGTCTGGGGCGGAGTCATTCACGATGGAGATTTTTATCAGCAGTTCGGTTATAATAATCTCTCTCTCGCTCCGGGACAGACCCTAAACGCTCATACCAACCAGCAAGTACCGGGATTCGCTCCACAGGGATCTTACATTTACATTGCCTATTGCGGTGATCGTCCGGATGATAAGTGTGATTCGGTGCAATTCGATTTCACGGTTTCCGGTGCCTTGACGAACAATCCCGCTGATAGCTGGTTTTTGGAAGGCGACTTTATCGGTGAACCCGTTCCCTCGCAATATTCATTGGTCGGAAACTACCCGAATCCGTTCAATGCTCAGACCAGCATCACTTATACCTTACCTAAGAGTGCGAACGTGAAATTGGACGTGTACAATCTCGCAGGACGGCACGTGGCAACATTGTTTGACGGATACAATGATGCCGGAGAGCATTCGGTAGCCTGGGATGCCTCTAACTATTCCAGCGGAGTATACTTCTATAAACTTACTGCAGGGGATAAGGTATTCACCAAACGGATGACTTTGTTGAAATAGAAAGAATACAGATCTATTTGCAGGAGGAGGGATTTCTAATTCCCTCCTCTTTTTATTTTGCCTCCTTCCGTGAGGGCATTATATTGCCCGTTAATTACAATCAAAGAGTGTGTTCAATCGAGGAAAAGAATGAAGATAATTTCCAAACAAATATTTATCCTGCTTATTGTCTCCATAATATTCAGTTCCTGCGGATCGCCAGTTAAAAAGGATATAGTATTCATACCTGATGGATCGGAGGTGATCTTGATCGAGAAATCGGAGATAATACTCGATGATGGCGATACTTTCGAGTACAGGGGCAAGGGGATAAGGGTACTGGGTATGGATACGCCTGAGATTTCGCATCCAGAACATGGATTCCACGAGGATCAATCCTTTGGGAGAGAAGCGTCCGCTTATACGGCGGCTTTACTCCATAATGCGGAGGTGATCTCATATTTACCTTATCAAGATGATCGTTATGGTAGAATGCTGGCGCACGTGTTCGTGGATGGGGAGCTGCTCTCCATACAATTGATCGAAGCGGGACTGGCTTATGAGACTGTTTCATACTATGGCGATAACGGATTCCCGGAACTCGCGGAGCGAATACTGGAGACGGCTGAGAATTCAGAGGTCAAAGAATTTATTCCGCCCTATAAATGGCGAAGGGAACACAGAAGATCTCCGCGGAATTAACAATGCGGCTGTAACGAGGAGATTCTATGGAAAATATCTGCTGTAAGCCTGGAAGAGAATCCTGCTGATCATAGCTGCCTGGAATGTGGCGGTAATCCTTCACGATTTCATTTACGGAACATTCAAGTCCTACTTTGATGCGCATGGAAGCGATGAACCGTTATTCTTCATCATGGCCATTATCATAATCCCCCTATATTTCATTATCTCTCTCCTGTATACTATCATGGAGTGGAATCGTCATAGTCCGAATCGCGAACATTAATAACTTCTTAACAGGATGTTAGTGAAACTATTTTCCTCCAATACCCTCTCGCCGATTATATAAATAACATAAATTATTTTATTTGTTGACAATCGGTTCTTATTTTTATAGTTTACAATATTAGTCGGGATTCGTGATTTGTAACGAGGAGGTTACCCACCTTGTTTATATAGAACCTGATTCTGAGAAATAAAAATCCAAGCAAGGAGAGTAAAATGAAAAAGAACATTTATCTTTTGTCGCTGCTCGTGATTGTGTTTTTGTGCGGAGCAATTACCGCTCCGGACATTGCTCTGGCATCGCAGCCACATCAGCACGAACTTCCGGAAACTCAAAATGATGGCGAAGAACCGGCAGTATTAACAGTTGTTGCTATCACGGTGACTGTCGTTGGAATCGGAGTCGGAATATGGTCGATACTTGAAGGACCAGACCCGATTGCGGAAACATACGCATGGGCTGATGCAGGTTACTGGTGTTGCGGCGCTTCCGGCTCCGGCGATGATGAAGCGTATTTCCCTGATGTAATCGCTGAATCCGAAGAAGGGCCGTTCCCCTGTACGCACGCGGCGCGCGCATACGCCTATGTAAAGGCATGGTGGGAAGAATTTGGGGAAGATAGTGATCGCTTGGTAGGTAAGGTGGATCACAATCTTTTCACCTATGCTTCCAGATGCGAGGCGGATGCCGAAGGAGAGGCGAAGTTTCAAGGATCGACCGAATGGAGAGACGAGGAGAAAGATAGCGAGGTGCAGGACAGTCTTCATTTGCAGGCAAGGTTTTATTTTGACGAATTTAGCCTTACCGCGTTAAACGATCCGGATCAGGGAATTTATGGTTCGGATACCGCTAATATTGTCGCGAAGGTTGCCTGGGACACTGATACGTTGATAGTGTTCGAAGGCGGAGTTATCAATACTGGTGATGGATATGAAGCAACCGGTGATTTTGCCGATCTCGACCTAATTCTCGATGAGAACGGTACGCTGACATTCGGAACTTGGCCTGATACGATGACAATGGACTTCTATATTCCTGACAGCACGGTAACAACTACTTCTGCGGATGTAGATACTAAATTGAGCGAGTACGGACCGGTTCAATGTGATGTCTGCCCTCAGGTGGATATGATTCCTGATAACTATCCGGTCGATGTTCCCCCGGGTGGAGAGTTCGGGTTGACCGGAATAATCGTCAATCCTGACGATGAACCGATGATAACCGATATCTGGGTCGGGGTGAACTTCCAAGGCGAATTTTATGAACTTTGGGATTTCTCCGGTACTTTCGTTGATATCGGCCAGACTCTGGATGCCCATCTGGTTCAACAGGTTCCCAATTATGCGCCTACCGGTACGTATGACTATATAGCATTCTGCGGGGAGAAGAGCAACGTTGCCTGTGATACGGCTATGTTCGACTTCAATGTGATAGGCGCTCCTCGCAATGGCGGGAGCTCCGATTGGACATTGAGTGGTGGATGGAATTCTCAGCAACAAGCGGAAACACCGAATGCGATGTCTATGGAAAGTTACCCCAATCCGTTCAACGCTTCAGCCAATATACGATTCAATCTTCCTTCCGATACAAATGTTAAACTTTCGATTTATAATCTGCTCGGTCAGGAAGTTGAAACACTTGCAGACAGCTATATGCAAGCTGGATACCATAGTGTCAACTGGGATGCTTCCGGTTATTCGAGCGGTCTTTATTTCTACAGGCTCAGAGCCGGGGATAAGGTAATCGCAAAGCAAATCACACTACTCAAATAGAGTAAATTAAGGCTCAAAATGCTTGGCGGGAGTTTCCTCCCGCCAAGCTATTAACAAAAAGGAAAAGCCTGGATGAGTTTTTGAGACCCCGCGTTTTAACGCGGGGAGGATCACTATTTTTAATTACGACGGGTTTCAGCCCGTCCTGCATCATTCATGGTACGCTGCAGATTATTTTAACTTAAGAGTCCGCCGGGCAGCCCTGGAACGCTGACGGTATGCGTGGGGATAGCGCCGGTGACCTGCAGCCATCTCTTATTACTTTATGTATGTGATCCTCTTGGTTGTAGATATCGATCCGTTGCTCAATTTAAGTAAATATATGCCGCTGGCAAGATCGGAGGCATCCCAAAGGATTCTATGCGATCCTGCGGTATAATTCCCTTCAGCCAACGTTACTACCTTTTCACCGGTAAGGTTGAGCACCCGCAAAGAAATATCACCGGCAGTCGGCAGATGAAACTCGATATTCACCTCCGGGTTGAATGGATTGGGATAACAGTCTCCGATGGCTATTTCTGTCGGTAAGTTTAAATCGATATCCTTCACCTCGCCTATTCCGGTTTCCTGCCAACTGACGATAGTTACAAAATCGGGTCCCGGCATGGAAACGGCAGCCACCTGAGCCTCTCTGTTATAATCGAAGTATGTCGGACCGGCAGGCATCTCAACCACATCATCGGCTTTGATCAACGCCGCAGGTAGATTTCCGCTGCTTACAAGAACGATTGGCTCTCCGTTCTCATCGAACATCGCCTGAATCAAACTGCCGTGGTTAGTATAATAGTCGGTGTCAATAAGATCTCCGGTTTGAGGATCGATGTTTACCAGGGTTTTATCGCTGTAGTTACAGATACCTATTTCGTCCAAAATAGAATTATATGCCAGCCTTAATGGAGCATCGCCACTGTAATATGTTCCGATTGAGGTCGAATTCTCACCATCGATATGCATCAATGTGAAATTATCAGTGAAGTAATTGGTTACTACCGCATATTCACCGGTTCCGTCAAACGCTATCTGAATCGGAAAATCCCCGGTGGGAAGTGTGGCGACTATTTCGTGGAATTCGGTATCGAATACGTAAACAAGGTCGTCGAATGAGGCAGTCGCCAGAACATGTTCGCCATCGGGGCTGTATTCAACATCGCTGCTGACACCAAACGCCGCCCAGACCACACCAATTACACCGATAGGTAACTCATTATATTCAAAACTGTTTTCCCCATCCAATTCTATGACCGATAAAGTATTAGCTGATATATTACCAACATAGGCATAGCTGTCATCGGGAGCTATGCTAACAACGCCAGCGCGAGAACCTGCCGAAACTTCCGCTGCTATTGTATTGGTTTCAAGGTCAATGATAAATACGGAATTGGAATTGAATCCACACACTACCGCCCAGCGTGAATCCGAAGTGATAGCAACATTTTGCACTCTGTCGCCGATCGGTAGGATAGCTTCAACTTCATACGTACTCAGACTTATAATGGAAATATTATCGGAAAGAACATTAGCGGCAACCACTTTAGACCCATCCGGCGCTATCGCTAATCGTCTGGGAGCGTCGCCTTCGGGGTCCAGTCCGGAATTGGTTGTCCCCAGATAATCGGGATAATCATCGGTGTAATCGTAGAAATAAACACCTTCATGGCGATATGGATCATGTCCCACCGCGCGCAATCCAACCTTGGATACCGCTCCGTAATACTGAGAATTACCCTGGTATTGCCCCAGCAAAGTCTCGGTTTCGAAATCAAGGATCGAAAAGCGATACTGCCCTCCAATTGCCAAAGAATGATCCGGTGATACTCCGATCCAGAATGGTGTATATGTTTGTGTCAAAACCGTGAAATCAGAGGTCTCGAATCGAACGAATGCGCTGGAGTTGTTGTTTATCCCCAGGAAAGCTTTGGAACCATCCTGATTAACGGCAACTTCATAAGTACTTAACCTGTATCCGCTTATGCTTACACTTCCTGTGACTTGATATGTGGTGAGGTCGATCTGATATGCTACAGCAGGATCAGTAGAACTAACCGCAACTGATTTTGAACCGTCACCGGATAGGCCTAATGTCCAGCAGCTTTCGATTCCTTCAACCGTGTAATCTATGTTGCCGGTATCAACATTTATAAAATGAACATTCGTTTCGCCATCGCTTACCATTATATGATTCCCGTCCGGCGTAATCTCAAACGGAGAAAAACTAAAAGTATTACGTGCATTTTCGGAATTAAATCCCCAACTCACCAACCAGATCGGGAAATCTTCTAATGTGTCCGTGTGGATTAAGTTCTCCAAATCTATTACTTCGCAGACATTATCGATATCGCAGGCAACATAAGCTTTTCTACCGTCGGGACTTATCCTCACCACCCAGGGCTGCTCGCCGGTTTCGAATATGCCGGCAACGCTGTAATCATCCAAATCGATAATGTATACTTCATCGCTAAAAGCACAGGCGATCACTGCATAATTATCGGTTACACCGATTCCACCCGGATAAGTACCCACATTGATATTGGTCAACACTTCCATAGTTGACCAATCAAATACCGTTACATTATCCGTTACTCGATTAGTTACCAGTATTCTCTCGCCATCTGGCGTGAAAGCCAACCATCCCAGGTAATCGCCCTCCGGAATTTCACCGGGATCAATATCATTCTGCGAAAAATCAAATGTATTTTGCGCGAGTATCTCATCTACCGTTTGCCCTCGTTCGGCTAAAATTCTATGCAAGGGAATATCGCCGTTGGGATCGATATTTCCTGCGAATGATAGCAGGGGCGTAAAGAATATTAAAATCATCAGTAACCTGTGCATTTTTACCACCTTTCATAAAGAAGATTATTCAAAGGCAATATAATACAAAATCGATTTTTGACAACTGGCAAAATTATTAGCTAATGATATGAGTTAAAGTTAACTGCTATTTTCAAAGGCAATAAAAAGCGCCGGACGTGCTGCCCGGCGCTCAACTTTCTTCCTCGAGGTAGGTACATTTCCTTCCTCGAGAGTTTTGCTGTTATAATTACTTCAGCAGATGCATCTTCTTGGTGATTACCTGATCGTTAGCTTGCAGTTTGTAAAGGTATACGCCGCTGGCATGATTGGCAGCATCCCAGTTTACAGTATGCTGGCCGGCAGACATATTACCATCAACCAGAGTAGCTACATTCTGTCCGAGTAAGTTATAAACGTTCAAACGAACATTACCGGCTTCGGGTAGGGAGAAGCTGATGTTGGTCTGAGCGTTAAACGGATTTGGATAGTTGGAGCTTAAGGTGTATTCGGCCGGGGATTCCATCGCGAATTCTTCGCTATTGAAGCCTCCTTCAGAGAGCCACAGCTCTTCAACATTACCCATATTAGTGATTCCTTCACCGTTTAAGACAACTACTTCGAAACTGGCGGAATCGCAGATTTCACCGGTTTCATAGTCACCGCAATAAGCAGTGTAGACGTAAACGCAAGGCTCAATCTGTCCGCAGATCCACTGAATGAAGCGTCCGTTTCTGCAATCGTCGCCGCCGACTTCTACATCGGTATGGACCAAGATTTCCCAACGTTCACCCATGCTTTCGGTTACGGTCCAGAAATCGGTAAAGATCGGTTCTTCATTGGGATTGCACAGAGTAGCAGTGAACCTGAAGATGTCCGGAGGATTAACGATGACAGGATCGCCATCATCCGGGGAAAGCTCTACATCACAACAGAGATCTCCACCGGTAATCCAATCGACAACCGCTTCATTTTCAGCTTCCTGGTATTCACCCTGAGAATTGATGAAATCAGCCATAATTATATCGCTGCCTTCCATCATTCCTTCATATTCGAAGAAAGCCTTACCTTCTTCGTTTGTGGCATCAGTGTAATCCATGGGTGAATGGGGACCATCCACGATGTGGAAATTGATTTCGCGATCAGCGATCGGGTTACCATCATCGTCCTGCAGAGTAGCGGTGATCATGTGCATCTCGCCAACATTCTTCTCGGCATATTCCGGTGTCAACACCGCACCTTCACCGACAACGGCAGCGCCGGAGATATGAAATGCGCCGAAGAATATATTGTCATCATCCGAAGGATTGATGGTGTAAACATTTATAGAAGTCTCGCCAATTTCCAGATAAGGATTCAAAGTATATAACTCATCGTCGTATCTTGGAGTATCCGGTTCGCCATAAGGATCCGGAGGATTGTCCATGCTATCATCAATGCCGCCGACTGTGATCAACGCGCCGTTGTTGTCTTCGCCGTCATCCTGGCCACCAGCAGAGGAAGTTAAACGTTCTCCATTAACATCGATGTGGCTTACCTGTTCGGTAGGCTGATAACCATAAGAAATACCTAATGACATATAAACATTGGTTTCCTCGGTTACCGGCTCAGCCAATCCGATATTAAATTCATCGCCTTCAATTGCCTGGGCGCCGAATAACAAAGCTATCGTAGCGGTTTCGGTTACATTGGGATCATCAAATATCACTGCCAATACTTCGCCGTCGATATTTGCAGAGTTGTTCTCATTGATAGTCAACTCAACGATTCCCGCCGGAGCCGCATCGACTATGGGAGCGACGATATCGGTAACATCAGCCATATAGTTGTACGATTCGATGCTACTCATCAACTCGTCATCCCATACGATGTTGTTGCCTTCCAACTGAACGTCGCCGTCCTGAAGCTGATAATCCGTGAAACCGGTAGTGGCTGAGAAAAAGTAAGCGCTGCGAACTGTGGCATCTTCCGGCTTATCTACTTTGATAATACCTGAGGAAGCGGTGGTTCCCAATCCATCGATCGACCAACTTATCATTCCGATTTCGCTGGCGAAAGGTTCAATCGAACCGATTACACCAGTCGGATCATAGTTACCCGGAGCGACGCCCGGTACTGGTTTTGCCCCATCTATTGCCAATACCGATGAAGGGGCCAATAGCATTGTAAATGCAGCTAAGGCTACAACTATAAGGGTTACAATCTGTTTCTGCATTAGTTTTTTTCTCCTTTGTTCTTCTTGTGTTTTAGTAATGGTGTAACCATTTTAAATGGTTACTTTTAGTAAAAAAATGATTATACGTATGTTATAATATATATATATTATTACTATTTTGAATTATAAAAATTTATGTAGAAAAATATACCTACTACAGTCGCTACAACAACGCGACTTATCATAAAGTTCCTGAAAATTAGTTTTTTAACAACAAATTTACTACCATAGAATGACATTCATTGTCATTCGCAGGACTATATAGTGTAATCCTGACCAGTTGTCAAGGGATATTTTGTAAAAGTTTTGTTAGCGCCTGATTTCAAGTTGGTAATCATTGATAATAAATTATCAATTGCTGTACTACAAAGCAGGGACTGTTTACAACCATGTCTTTGAAAGTTGAGCTGACCTGGATACTATGGGATTGTGAAGGTTATTTTAAAATTGGAAACAATTATTGACCGATATCCGTCAAAAAAGATATATTAATTTGACTTTATGGACCGACCATTCATACATACCAGCAACCTATGCCGCTTTTATACCCGAGGCACAAATAAGGTAAGGGCAGTGGATAGCATTTCCTTGGAAGTCATTAAGGAGGAGCTTGTAGCTGTGGTTGGTACATCAGGTTCCGGCAAGACCACCTTGCTTAACCTGCTGGCGGGTTTGGATTCCCCAACTTCCGGAACCATTGAAGTCGCCGGGAGAAATCTCGGAAACTTATCTCATCGGCAGTTGTCGCAATATCGAGCGAAATATGTGGGAATGGTGTTTCAATCGTTTAATCTGATACCGAATCAGACCGCACTGAAGAACGTAGAGATGGCTCTTTATTTCAATAACACATCGAAGCGAGACAGGGAAGAACAAGCTGTAAAAACACTAACACTGTTGGGGCTCGAAGATCGAATGGAACACAAACCTTCGGATTTATCGGGAGGCGAACAGCAGCGGGTAGCTATTGCGCGTGCTCTGGTAAAAAAACCGGAGATTTTATTTGCGGACGAACCTACCGGAAATCTTGATCAGCAGAATGCTAAAGCGGTTGCCGATATCCTTGTGGACCTAAAAAAGAAGGGGCTGACTGTAATAATTGTAACGCATAATTTGGAGGTTGCCGAGAGAGTGGCTGAACGAGTAGTGAAAATGCATTACGGCAAGATAGTGGAGGATACAATTTAACCCCCGGATTCAACGCTCATTGAGTGTAGCATAGCGACGAAGCAATACATACCCTCTCGAGAGAGTAATTCGGATTCCCACCGAAGCCATGTCAGGAAATAATCCCCTGACCTGCCCGCTCTTCGCGCCAGAGGTGTGTAAATCCTCCTGAGGCGGGTAAGCCTTCAGCTACCTGTTAATGGCTTTTGTGAATTATCCCGGATAGAAACGCTAAAAACAACCGCCCATCAAGGTTGACGGGCGGTTCAGGAGGAAGGATGAGTCATTTCAAAAGTCGATCAACATTGAGAATAGCCGCAACCGCGACATACGATGCATCCGGAGTCATGTTCCATTTTACAATTGCATTCCGGGCAAAGGTCGGTTTCTATATCATGTTCCGGTTCCGGTTTTTCGCCATTACCGAAATGATGATGAAGTACTTTAGCTATAGCGTCTGGAATCGATTTCACCAGTCCGCCGTTTTCGAAAACCTGAGTTGCACCGCCTATCCCTCGGAGTTGATCGATAATATCGTTCACACCGATACCGGAACGAAGCGCCAGGGAGACAAGTCTACCCATTGCTTCCGTGTCCGCCATAGTCGAATGCCCCGATTTACCGATCTGCGCAAAAACCTCAAAAGGTTTACCATCCAGCATATTGATGGTGACATATAGCACGCCATAACCGGTTTTGATTTTTTCAGTTATTCCGGTAAGTACCTGAGGGCGCGGTTCGATAGTTCTTCTTCTACTCGGTAGTTTCTCCTCTTCCTCTTTGCTTACCGATAGCACCTGCCCCTTACGACAACCGTCCCGATAAACAGTCACGCCTTTACATTTTAGCTTATATGCGAGACGATAGGCATCAGCGACATCTTCCCTGGTGGCGTGATTGGGAAGATTGATTGTCTTGGATACGGCATTATCGCAATGCTTCTGAAACGCCGCTTGCATCCTGATATGCCACTCCGGTTCGATGTCATGGGAGGTAACGAATATCTTTTTTACATCCTCAGGTACTTCATCGAAATCCTGGATGGAGCCCTTCTCTACCAGTTTCCTCACGAACTCCTCGCTGTAAAAACCTCGTTCTTTAGCCTTTGCTTCGAGAATGGGATTAATCTCGGACAGTTTTGTTTCGTCCATAACATTACGGGTATATGCCAGGGCGAAGGCGGGTTCGATACCGGAAGAGACTCCCGCTATGATACTTATAGTACCGGTAGGGGCAATGGTGGTGACCGTGGAGTTGCGCATCCGCTTGGAAGGGGTTCCCGGGCTATTATATACTGAATCCTTCCAATTGGGAAATACACCCCTGACACCTGCCAGTTCGGACGAAGCGGCGTGGGCTTCTTCTTGAATGAAACTCATAACTTTCTCAGCGAGTTGCAGTGCTTTTTCGGAATTATACGGAATCTCCAGCCTGAAGAGCATATCAGCCCAGCCCATCACCCCCAAACCAATCTTTCGGTTGGCTTTGGTGGACTCATCGATTGCCTTGAGTGGATATCTATTGGCTTCGATTACGTTATCAAGAAAATGAACCGCGCTTCTGACTGTTCTCTTCAAGTTATTCCAGTCGATTTCATATCGATACATAGAGGAGCGATTCTCGGAATCGACAACCGCAGTTAACGTCTGTCCGAGGTTAACCGAACCCAAATTGCAACTCTCATAAGCAAGTAATGGCTGTTCGCCGCAAGGGTTGGTGCTTTCATAAAGCCCGATTTTCTTCACCGGATTATCCTCATTCATCCGGTCGATAAGTATCACACCCGGTTCGCCTGTCATCCAGGCTTGATCTACTATGGTCTCGAACACCTCACGCGCTTTCAACCTTACCGGTTTTCCATCCACGAAATAAGCGTCCTCGGTGCGTGGGTCTATGAGTGGGTAGTCATCGTCGGACTCGACGGCGCGCATAAAATCATCGGTAACGCAAACCGATATGTTGAAGTTCGTTAATTCGCTGAGGTCGGATTTTGCAGTAATGAAATCCATGATATCGGGATGGTCGATTCTTAAGACTCCCATGTTGGCACCGCGGCGCGTTCCGCCCTGCTTTACTGCCTCTGTAGCGGCGTTGATGACTTTCATAAAACTAACGGGACCCGAAGCTACCCCGGATGTGGAAGCTACTTGCGAACCGGCAGGTCTCAAGCGCGAGAATGAGAATCCGGTGCCGCCTCCCGACTTATGGATTAACGCCGCCGCTTTAACCGCATCAAATATCGATTCCATGGAATCATCCACCGGTATAACAAAGCATGCGGACAACTGCCCCAATTCCCTACCCGCATTCATAAGAGTAGGGGAATTGGGGAGAAAATCGAGGCTGGATATCATCTCGTAGAATTTCTCAGCGATTCTACCGACTTCATCCCTGTCAGCGCCGAGGTTTTCATCCGGAGCCGCAATGGCATTAGCTACCCTTCTGAAAAGCTGATTCGGATCCTCAATCACCTTACCGTTCTCATCTTTCACCAAATATCTTCTTTCCAATACGGTAATTGAATTCTGACTAAGTTGCATTATTCCTCCCTCTTCCGAAATAAAATTCTTAGAGTATTGTTCATCGAATACCCTAACTAAAAAACCTAATTAAATCTCCCTGCATACTCCGCTTTATACTTCTACCTTCTCTTCCTGCTCTTCCTGAATCAGGTGTGCCGACTCCGTCTCCCGGTCTATCTCAAAATCAGCAAATACGATAGGCGCCTCCCTTTTCATAATTTCCAACATCTTCAAACAAATCCTTCGAATCTCCCAATGAGCCCTCGGATTACATCTTAATATGAAAATATGACGTAACTCCCGGAAATTGGCTGTGATAACTATCTCCGATTCGGTGCCGCCGGGAAGTATGTAACGGGCATCTTCGGGCGGTACTCCCGCCTGAAGCATCTGCTCATATAGCTCATAACAATCCTGCATAATTCGCGAAAACTTCTCGGATGCGCTGGCGCCGTTTCCATCCAACGACGAGTTTTTAACGGTATCGGGAATGATACAGTTGTAATCCTTGGTCTTTTTACGGTTCGGTTTGTCTGCATAACAAACATACCTTTGGCTTTCCTGAGAAGGCGATGCAAAACGATGCCTGACCATTTCGTGGGTGAAAACCCGGCTTCCGCCTTTAATCCTGAAAGTGGCTGCGGCATGTTCAAGCACTGAATGGTGCCCCTTACGTATCACTTTCCGGATCAAATCCCATGTTGAATCCGGTGGCTTATACCTGTGGAAACTGAGATAGCAAGTTCTACAGGCTTTTTCAATAACATCTTCACCATTGGGCGTAATCGCCATTAACTCAACATCCATAAGATTTCCTTTCGAGCGAATTATACCTCTATTATAACAAGCCCATTTTTCCGAAGTTTGTATGTAGCTTTTTTCTCCAGCCACAGAGCGGTTTGTATTGTAGAGTTCAGGCGAAATTATGTCAAGCGCAATTCTAATTTTTTTCTAACGGAATATCAACACATTGAGCGATAAGCAATTAACTGATATCCATAATTTGGTGCAATAATTCACAATCCCAGAACTTAAAACCATTTCATAAAAAAGGCATCGTAATCCGTTACAATTTAACCAGTTAACTTGTTGATCGTTTTTGGTTCTTTTCTCGTTTCCGTATTGTAACTTGTAGGAATTTAGAGTTTGTTTGTTACAATACCTCTTTATCTAATTGAAATACAATAGAATAGATATAACCATCTTTTTGCATCACATTTTGCTGCGCTCTCGGTCCGGATAATCTTATAACCTGGATTATTCATATATTTCCCAATCGGTAGCGGAAGCCTTGCGCTTCCGGCTCTTTTCTAAACTCCAAATTGCAATTTGTAAATTGTTTATTGTTGTAAACTCCCCGAAGGACAGGCCTTCGACTACGGTTTACTGGCTTTTATGAATGATATGGGTTAAGAGTTGTTGACTTTATCTCCAGACAATTAGATATTGAATCCTATAATCTAATAGGAGAAAATTATGAGTATTAAATTCTTGTTTTTAGAAACCCGTCCACAATTTCTCTTGCTATCGCCGATACTGGTCTTCCTCGGAATGGCTATAGCCTTAACTAACGGCGCTTTCGACCTGCTGCATTTTGTCCTGCTGACTATCGGACTGATATTGCTGCACACAAGTGTTAATACATTAAATGATTATAGCGACCACAAAACAGGAATCGATTTCAAAACCGAACGCACCCCGTTTTCGGGCGGATCGGGTTTTCTGACGTCGGGCGCATTAAGCGCCAAGTCAGCTTATGCCCTGGGTATCGGCTCCTTCATACTGGCGGTTCCGATAGGTGTGTATTTTATAATAACCAGAGGTTGGTCGTTGCTGCCGTTGTTTATTATCGGCGCTATTTTCGTACTCTGGTATACCAGCCATATAACAAAATTAGGAGGTGGCATCGCGGAAATATCCGCTGGATTGGGTCTGGGAACGCTTCCTGTATTCGGTACTTTTTATATACTGAATGGCGGATTTGCCTGGGAAGCATTGTACGCTTCGGTTCCCTCCGGTTTTCTCGTTTTCAATCTCCTCCTGCTGAATGAATTCCCCGATGCCGAAGCAGATCGGGCGGGTAATCGCCGAACGATTCCAATAATTCTCGGACATAGAAAAGCTGCGTTCATTTATTCGACTGTGATTATTCTCACTTATGTATGGGTATTAATCGGAGTCATTAGCGATATTATACCTGTATGGGGATTATTAGCGCTCCTGAGCCTCCCTTTCGGACTCAAGGCGGTATCCGGTTCGTTAACCTACGGCTCATTCAGGGAGCTGATACCGGCTCAAGGGGCTAATGTTGCAACTGTGTTAACGACTCAGCTTTTTTTGGGTGTTGGCTATATTCTGTCGTACGCGCTGTAGAAGAAAGTATCTTTCCGAGACGGATTGCCTGGATTTGTCGGGAACAACAGCATGACATCGAGCCCGGAGCCGCTTATGCCTTATCTAATTTATGTGACGCTAATGATAAGAGATAGTGTATATACTATCGCTAATATCACTATAGTCGGCGCAGCTAACTTCCTCAACATTGCTCTGATAGAGACATTGAAATATTGACAGGTTACGACCAGGCAGGGATGTACCGGCGATGTTACATAGCCGAAGAAGATCGCCACATAAATCAGTACAAAGGCGATTGGAGTGATATCATTTACCGAAGCCAGATATACCGGTAGAATAATGGAGGCGGGTAGGTGTACTCTCCCGGTAGCGATTCCCAGAACAAAACCGGCGGTAATCGACAGGATCAAAGGCGGAAGCGGAATGGATTTTATCAACTCGCTTATACCGGATTCCTGAAATACATTCATATAGAGAAACATGCCGAAAATGATAAGAGCGAAATTCCAAGGTTTCATCGATTTTATAATGCCACCAAGATGGACCCTCCGTTCGCTCAGGATAATAGAAAGTCCCAAGCTGATGGAAACCGCTATCAAGGTTGCGGAATTACCAAAGCCCGCAGCCTTTTTCAAGGTGAAATCGATCGCCGGCGCAGCCAGAATAATTAACAGCGGAACCAGCAAACCGATCGGTGAAAAGCTGTCGTGATACATGTATTGTTTCGGCACCTTCCTGAGGAAAAAAACATATCCTAAGATAAAAGCTATCAGGAGTGCGGGAAGCAAGTAAAGTATTGCACGATAGACATCCAATCGAGCGATCTCGGCGGACACGATAAGAGCGGAGCTAAGTGGATAAACGAATATTATGAGGTGCCGGAACCAGTTATTAATCGCGGCTTTAAGATGATTGTCCACACCGGCGCCGCCCTTTTCCAGTATCGGCGCCGACAGTAAAGCGCCTCCGGGCATCGGCAGAAAACCCATCAGGGCGGTTGATATCGGAAGCAGGTATCTCTGACTAACCCGGATGTTGTTAACCAGTTTATCGATCTGCCCTCCCTTTTTCATCACGCCCCCCACCAGCGGGATAATACCCATTGCCAACACTAGAAACAGCGTTGAAGGATCGATTATTGTTTTGAATATAAGGTTTACAGACTGATTGAAAGGCAAGGTTGCAAAGCCGAGAAAAAGCGCTCCGCTAATCAATGCCAGAGGAAGGCTTCTGCGTGACAGAATAAGTATACCGCTCAATGAGACAATAAAAGCAATCCAGATTGTTATCATTCAGGGAAACTCCTGTTTTCACTTGGGAGATGGGTTTAGGATTCAAGCAGTTAACTTATTAGAAGAAATTGGTCAATGCAACAATTAGTTAATAAGCGGATAGAACCAACTAATTACCGGGCAGGCGTTATTCCTCGTTATCTACAGCGGTGGAGGCAATCTGCAATGAGTTCAGACGATTGTTAGGCGCACCCGAAATAGTGGGTAAATCGGAATCAGAATCATTTTCATCGCTTATCCGCTCGTCCCGATAGGTATTATCGAGAGCATTCCTGACAGCCTCCAGGATGGATTTAACAGTGAAGGGCTTTTTTAGATACTCCATTGTCCCTAATTGGAAAGCTTCTCTCATCCTGTCCGAATCGGCATAACCGGAGAGTATGATAGCCCTCTGTTGCGGATTGAACTCCAAAGACTTTCTAAAAATCTCGGTTCCATCCATTTCCGGATCTATGCGCATATCCAAAATCAATAAATCGAAGCGATCACCTACAAGTAATTCCAACGCTTTATCCGGATCATCGACTGAGATTAATTGGTATCCATATTGACTCAGTGTCTCTACAATTATGGCTCGCTGAATTGGATTGTCATCGACTACCAGTATCTTCTCACTACCGCCGGCGATCTCCTTTTTCTCCACATCGCATCCCACTCGTTCTTTAGTGGGTTGGAAGTATAAATAGAAAGACGTGCCCTCATCCGTTTGGCTACTGAAATCCAGAAAGGCGTTATGATCCTCGATTACATTGTAAACCACGCTTAATCCAAGTCCGGTACCTCTTAATCCATCCGCTGTTTTGGTGGTGAAAAATGGCTCGAAAATCTCTCGCTGCAGCTTCTTAGGGATTCCGCAACCGGTATCACTCACTGTCAGCTTTACATACTCGCCTTCCGGCACTTTCCGATACTTGTGCCAAATTTCATTCACATCGAAGTTCTCGGTTTTGATAGTTAGTTTTCCGCCGTTGGTTTCCATTGCATCGATAGCGTTTTTTATAACGTTTAATATCACTCGGGATATCTGAGAAGTACCGCCTTTAACTTTGTCGAGATTGGAAGCTAAGCTGGTCTCGATGGTGATGTCGCCGGGAAGCGGATTGACATTTTCGATTATCTGCGCGATGATTCCGTTGAGATCGAACGGTTCCTGACAATAATGCCCTCGCCTCGCTAATGTAAGAAGCTCCTGGTTGATCTCTGCCATCTGCATAGCCGATTGCTCCATTGTTTGTAGATATTTCAATACAGGATGATCCTTGGAAAGTTTACTTCTGATGAAATCGGGATATGCAACGAGAGGACCAAGGAGATTGTTAAAATCATGTGCGATTTCGCCCGCCAGCCGTCCGGCTGTTTCTAACTTCTGGGCGCGCACCAGTGATTCCTGCATCTTCATGGTTTCAGTCACATCTCTGAAAACCATAACGATGCCGACCAATTCGCCGTTCATCCGATACATAAGCGCACAGTTTAGGTCGATATACTTCTCGTTGTTATTCTTGGTCATCAGTACGGTATGACTTTTCATGTTCTTGTTTTCATCGTGATAACTAATCAAAGTGGCGGGATCATTGATTATCTTCTGGGATTCGGTATCTATTATGGAAATAACCTGATTAATAGGTCGCCCGATTGCTTCCTCCTCGGTCCATTCGGTTATCTCTTCAGCCATACGATTTAGAAGAATAATGTCACCCTTTGTATCGGCGCTGATAACACCGTCGCCGATAGCCTGTAATGTAACCGCCAATCGTTCTTTTTCCCACGTGATTGCTGCCTCGGCTCGTTTTTGTTCCGTGATATTCCTGACGATTCCTAATACATTATTCTTTTTAATCGGAACCAATCTACATTCGAAGAAACGGGGCTTGTTCCTGATCCTTAGCTGGTAATCGTATTTGACCATTTCGCCGGAGCTAAGAGTTTTGTTGATATTTTTCAACGTGGTGTCAGCTACATTGGGGGGCAAAACATCCTTGACATTACGCTCGATGAAGAACTCCGGCGCTTCATAAAGATCTTGGAGGGCTCCTTTATAACTCAGGAAATCGCCCCGTTCGTTTAGCTGAAAAATCATATCAGGTATCGCTCTAATGATCGCTTGCGATTTCAAAAAGCTATCCTCGATCTCTTTTTGCTTTTCCAGCTGCTTTCGAAATAAACGTAGGATGATCAATCCTGGCAGCAACAGCAAGAACGGCAACGCAATTCTTAGGTGGAGAATGGTGATTTCAAAGGGAAGAATACTGTTCACCCCGGAAAGAACCTTGCCTATTAAAGGTCTAAAATCCAGAAACATATATGGCACAATACATAATGAGCAGACAAAGAGATACGGTATAAGGAAAAGCGCAAGTAATTCAAACTTACTCCGCTTACCGAATTCTCTCTCAAAATTCCTGCTGAACGCACTGCAAAATGAGTTCAGGTTTTCGAATCCCTCTTTTTTCAACCTGGTGAAGCCCGGGAATAATAACATGGCGCTCTTTCCGTCTCAAAGATAGGTTTATTTTTTAAATGAATTCCGCTCTCCGAATCTTACTATCAATACACTAATCGACATTCAGCAATCGAGATTAATTGCTTTTCCGGCGGTATGGTGGATTGTGCAATTATGGTTCAGATTTGCTTTAGAAAAATTACCTTTGCATTAACAGCCCTTTTTGGTTAATCTCCAATCAAGTTTGAATACGTTGATTTTTTGATTTACCGGAGGTTATATGGCTGATCCGAGAGTGACGAAACTGGCTGGAGTACTGGTGAACTATTGCTGCAGAGCGAAAAAGAATGATCTTTTCCTCATAAACGGTACCGAATTAGCAAAACCGTTGATGCTGGAGGTGTTCCGCGAAGCGCTTAAGAAGGGTTGTCATCCCTATGTGAAAATGGGCACTGAAGGTGTTCAGGAAATCATGCTGAAGGAAGCTAAGAAGTTCCAGTTGGAATATATATCCCCCATTCCGAAATTAGAGATAGAAAAAATCGATTGCCTGGTCGGGATACGAGCTCCGTTCAACACGCGGCAACTGACCAATGTCGATACCAAGCGGCAAGCGATCCAGCAATCTGCGAGCAGAGAAATTCAGAAAACATTCATGGAACGTTCCTCCAAGGGCGAACTGAAATGGGTTGCCACACTTTTCCCAACTCATGCAGGCGCCCAGGATGCCAGTATGTCCCTGAGCGAATACGAGGATTTCGTTTATAATGCCTGCCTGTTGCACAAGAGGGATCCGATCGCTGAGTGGAAAAAGATATCCAAAGAGCAAGCTAAAATTGTTAAGTTCCTTAACCGGAAAAAAGAGATTCGTATTGTTGCCAAAGATACCGATCTCACGATCGGTACGAAGGGACGAAAATGGATCAACTGCGACGGCGATAACAACTTCCCCGATGGCGAGGTATTCACCGGTCCGATAGAAAACTCCGCTAACGGTCATATTCGCTATACATTCCCGGCTATATTTAAGGGCAGGGAAGTTGAAGATGTGTACCTCGAGTTCAAGGAAGGCAAAGTGGTTAAAGCTAAAGCCGCCAAAGGCGAGAAATTCCTCAATTCCATGATCAAAATGGATGAAGGCGCTCGTTTCATAGGCGAGCTGGCAATCGGCACCAACTACGGTATCCAGGAACATACCAAGAATATCCTTTTTGACGAGAAAATCGGCGGCACCTGCCACATAGCATTAGGCGCAGCATACCCGGAGACCGGTTCGAAGAATCAATCGGCTCTGCACTGGGACATGATATGCGACCTTCGCGATGGTGGAGAAGTATACGCCGATAGTAAGCTGATCCACAAAAACGGCAAGTTCTTGATTTAGATGTTCAGTTTCTGAACAATCGTTTCATTCTTATCTCAATAAACCGGTGATAATAACCTGCAATAACAATCATATTATGGGTGTGTTCCGATAATATTTTGCATATTGCAGAACGATTCATAATTGCCCAGCCAAAACGGCGCCTGTAACTCACTGTAATACGGCAGATTAGCAGTCGTTGCGTAATATTCCTCCAACCGGCATACCCATTGCGATTACTTCACATTCGGTAGTAGTAAATCGCAACAAAGGAATGGGGGTTGAAATGGCGCCTAAAAAGCAAAAGCCGAATTTTAAGATGCCGCCCAAAGTTTGCTGGCATCTGTACAGCTTGCAGGATTTACATCCTGAGAAATTCATCAAGGTTGTAAATAAGATCCTCAAGAAAGAATATTTACTTATTAAGTAATTTAAGTCCGAACCCCTGCGGTTCGGACTAATTTAATTAATATCCTGACTGCTTCTCTCACGCAGATCGAATCTTCTATGACCGCGATACTCCTTTTTATCTAATTTTATTTTTATCTAATTGCATACAACCATAATCCAAATTATAATTGCCCGACAGACAATAATTTCTCGGGTGTTAATATGAATAAGAAAAAAAGTAATCTCGACGAGTTAACCATACTCGGCAAACCGGCAAAACCTTCGAAGAAGCTTGAAGCATTCCCCAATGAGTACCGGGATCGTTATTATGTTATTACCATCGAAACTGACGAATTCACCTGCCTTTGTCCGGTGACCGGTCAGCCCGATTTCGCCGACATAACAGTGGAGTATGTTCCGGATGAGAAGGTCGTGGAATCGAAATCTCTGAAGCTCTATTACTGGAGTTATCGCAATCAGGGGATATTCCACGAAGAAGTGGTCAACAAAATACTCGATGACCTTGTAAAGGCGCTCGACCCCCATTGGTGTAAGGTAATCGGCGTATTCAATGCCCGGGGGGGATTGGGGATAACCGTGGAAACCGAGCACACCAAAACCCCGGACGCCGTGCCGGAATTCTTTTAGATTAAGCTATGCAGCAGCAAGGATTCCGTTGGTTGACAGTCATTGCCGGCGTTTTTATAACATCGCTGATAATCTCCAATATCATAGCGGTTAAAATGATCAGCGTATGGAAAATGATACTTCCTGCCGGAGTAATCCTATTTCCGATCACCTATATTTTCGGCGACGTCCTCACCGAAGTATACGGATACGCCCGGGCGCGGCAGGTGATATGGCTCGGATTCTTCTGCAATCTCCTGGCAGTTATAGCGATATGGATAGCGGGGATGCTGCCGGCGGCGGAATTCTGGCGAGCGGGGGTGTTTGATAACCCATCATCGGCACATGATGCCTACCAGGCGATATTGGGATTCACGCCTCGGCTGTTAGTCGCATCCTTTATCGCCTACCTATTCGGGGAGTTCATTAATTCCTACGTTCTCGCCAAGCTGAAGATAAAAACTAAGGGACGTTTTCTCTGGCTGCGAACAATCGGTTCCACAGTCGTCGGGCAGGGAGCCGACTCGGCGATATTTATCATGATAGCCTTTTACGGTATCTTCCCGCTGAATGCAATCGGCATATCAATTCTGTCGCAATGGGGATTCAAAGTAGCTTACGAAGCCGCCGCCACCCCGCTGACTTATATGGTGGTGAATAAGCTTAAGAATCTGGAACAGGTGGATTATATGGATATAGATACTGTTTTTAATCCTATCATTTTTAAATGAAGGATATCAACACAAGCTAATATCTTTTCTGCGTCCCCAAACTCACCGCCCACACCGCTATCAGCGAGAGGAAGAAGCCCGGGATTAGTTCGTAGATAAAATTCTTTAATACGGGGACATTATACCAAACCAGCACGGTCACGGTGCCGACTATCATACCGGCAAGTACTCCCTGCCTGGTGACTTTTTTCCACCACAGAGTCAGCAATAACGAAGGCCCGAAAGATGCACCCAGTCCCGCCCAGGCGTACAGCACCAGCCAGTACACCAGTTGCTCGGCGGTTATCGCCAGGATGAACGCTATTACGCCCACCGCTATGGCGGCTAAGCGCGAGAGTATCACCAACGTTTTCTGGTCAGCTTTTTTATTCATCATCTGATGATAGATATCCTCGGATATCGCCGAGGTGGTTACCAGAAGCTGAGAATCAGCGGTGGACATCATAGCGGCGATAGCGCCGGAAATCATAATACCCGCTATCCATGCCGGCATCAATGTGGTCGCCATAACCGGCATCACTTTCTCGGTATCGGCGAAGAAATCACTACCGAACATCGACAGTCCGGTAATGCCGACAAAAACCGCCCCAAAAAACGCCAGCAGCGCCCATGTTATAGCAATAACGGTTCCCTTCTTTAACTCGTTGGGATTTTTGATAGCCATAAAGCGGGTAATCAGGTGAGGTTGCCCCATGTAGCCAAGACCGATCGCCAGCCCTCCCAATATCGAGCTGATCATCGCCCATCCGGTTTGACCGCCGCCGAGCGAAAGCAGACCGGCATCGATTTCCGCTATCCCCTTGTTCATCATGTTAAGCCCATCCAGTTCGATTATTCCTGCAACGGGTAAAATCACCAATGTGCAGACCATTATCACTCCCTGGAAAAGGTCGGTCCATACCACCGCGAAGAAACCGCCCATGATAGTGTAGAATAGAATGATAGCTGCGCCTAAAAGCATACCGGCAAGCTGGCTCATCCCGAAAGTGGCGTTCAGAACTTTCCCGGCGGCTAAGAATTGCGCAGCGACGTAAAGGGTGAAAAAGAAAACGATGATTATGGTGGAAACAACTCGCAAGGAACGGGATTTATCCTCGAATTGCGCTTCGAAGAAATCAGGCAAAGTGAGTGCATTCAGTCTCTCGGTATTCACTCGCAACCGTCGAGAAATCACCAGCCAGGAAAACAGGATTCCGCTGCAGCAGCCGACCGCAGGCCAGATAGCATTATAACCGCTTGCGAGCGCCAATCCCGGCAGCCCTATCAGAAGCCATGCTGATTCACCCGAAGCGC
This sequence comes from Candidatus Zixiibacteriota bacterium, assembly GCA_014730175.1. GTDB lineage: Bacteria > Zixibacteria > MSB-5A5 > UM-FILTER-46-8 > UM-FILTER-46-8 > WJIR01. The sequence continues at coordinate 435 of WJIR01000026.1, read as the reverse complement.
GTTCGGAAAACGCCACCACCCATGGTCCGAGTTTCCTCCCGGCTAATATAAAATCGGAAAGCGTTTTTGTTAATCGAACCGTTACGAAGCCCACCACAAGTATTAAAACGAGATAGACGATAAATCCTGTCAATACGGGATCCATTACAACCTCCATTTATTCCGATAATTGCTTGTTTCATATATGCAGAGCACAAGAAATTATAGCAGGGATTAACCTTACGGTCAATAAAAAAGGAACAACTTGCTGGCGCGGAAGGACTGAAGATAAAATCCTTACGTCGGCATACTACATGCGCTATTACCTTCAAGATGATTAACGATTTGAACTGAATAGCAATTTGCGGGGGCGCTAAATAACTGCGATGCATAAAATAACGTTCTTGTAAGCATCAAGCGGGGGAAGTGAATGAAGGAATCTGTGCAAATAACGTT
>WJIR01000293.1 GCA_014730175.1 Candidatus Zixiibacteriota bacterium | reverse complement strand
CTCGCTTTTGGGATCGATAATAAAGTAGTAAAAGGTATAATAGCTCTCCATTATGGATCTGACAATCATAGCAATGGAATATATGTCCGGCATTACTGGATACCCATTAGGGACTAGATAATATTGGCTACGAGGATTAAGTCGTAAAAGAGTGACTACTGCTGAGAGGGTCCTGAAGAATAAGAAATGTGCCAAACTCTCTTTTTGTGAAACATTGGATCTATTTGTGGTTGCATTGTGTAAACCTGCTCCAATTACTGCTAAATCCTCCAAGAACCTCGGTGATGTTAAATACTGAATATTCTCGTCTTCTGATACGCGATCATTTTGATTCATAACGTTATCTTATCTTGTACGGAACATGCTCCTCAGCGAAATATTCATCCTGCCGCTTCTTAACAATCCGGGTTAATGCCAGGATCGCAATCAGGTTGGGGATCGTCATAATACCAAGCGCCGCATCACCGAATCCCCAAACCACTTCCAGAGCAAACAGCGAAGCCAGGAAATTAACGATACAGTATACGATTTTATAGGGCAGAATCGCCTTGTTGCCAATTAAAAATTGAATAGATCTATCACCGTAATATGACCAGCTTATCATTGTTGAAATCGCAAACAGGAATACGGCGACAGTTACGATATGATTGCCATAAGGACCCAAAATAGGCTCCAGACCCACCTTGAAGGCATAAGCGGTCATCGGGGAACCGTTCAAAGCTTGCCCATCAATCGTTACCGTGTATGCTCCGGTGATGATAATCGATAATCCGGTAATTGTGCAGATCGTAATTGTGTCAATATAGGGACCGAGCATGGCGACTACGCCTTCTCGGATGGGGTACTTGGTTTTGGCTGCGGCATGAGCTATCGGCGCCGATCCCTGCCCCGCCTCATTGGAAAATAAACCTCTCTTAACTCCCCAAACAAGTGTCATCAGAAAAGTCGAACCCGCAAATCCCCCCAGTTCGGCAGCCGGAGTGAAAGCCTGCTCGAATATAAGCGCAAACGACGGAAGTATTTTTTCGTAATTTAAAAGCAGTATAGTTATTCCCCCTAAAACATAAATCGTTGCCATAGCCGGAGCTAATCGCGAAGCCACGTGTCCTATCCTTTTGATACCACCCACAATTACCATAAAGATTACGGAAGATACTATCAATCCCATTATCCAATTGGGTATTCCCCATTCTGAGTTGAACTGGTCAGCGACGGTGAACGCCTGCACCGCATTGCCGGTACCGAATGAACATATAACGGCCGAAGCGGCGAATATCACCGCCAGTGGTTTCCAGTTGTTCCCCAGACCTTTGATGATATAATACATAGGTCCGCCCGCGGCAGAACCGTCGGGATGAATATCCCGATGCATCATCGAAAGGGTGCATTCCACATATTTAAGAGATGTACCGAATAGACCGGTTACCCACATCCAGAATAATGCCCCGGGTCCGCCGTAATGAATCGCGGTAGCAACACCGGCTATATTGCCTATTCCGACTGTTGCCGAAAGCGCCGCCGAAAGCGCCTGGAAATGGTTGATGTCACCCTCATCCTGAGGATTATCATATATTCCGCGGATAACGTTGATACCATGCTTGACTTTGCGAAATTGAATAAATCCTACTCGGATAGTGGTTATCAGTCCGGTGCCGACCAATAAAACAATTAAAGCCGGCATCACTTCCGGCCAGTTCCAAATGTAACTATTGATGGAGTCGATAATACCTTTCATCCCAAATCCTCAATTTATACCAAGCGAACTTTATTCGAGCATATCTCGCCAGCTATTATCATAAATGTTGCAAATATTGTCAAGGTTTATCTAAATCACGGTTTCGAGTCATTTCAAAAAATGCTTCAATTCCAGCAGCGTTCTGACGAAATAAAGAAACAGGTGAACTTCAGCAACTATCTGGGAGGAATTCGTGATTGCATTAATCGGATTTGTAGTGGTACTTGTGGCGGTTATAGTCGGTTTTGTCTTTGCAGGCGGTCATCTTATGGTTTTATTCCAACCGGCAGAGTATCTGATTATTTCTGGTTGTGCTATCGGAATGCTTTTAGTCAGCGTTTCACCCAAAGTTTTAAAGGAATTGATACAGCAAATCTTAGGAATACTTGGCAAAGGACACTCAAAAGAATCCTACAAAAATCTTCTGGTTATGCTCTACGAACTCTTCGATGTCGCTCGTCGCGAAGGAATTATCGCCCTCGAAGGTCATGTCGAAAATCCCGAAGAGAGCGAGATATTAACCAAATATCCCGATTTCCTGGCAGATCATCATGCGGTAAGTTTTTTCTCCGATACAATGCGGATGATTATATCCGGAGGTATATCTACCTACGATTTGGAAGCGCTTATTGATGAGGATATCGAAACTCATCACGAGGAAATCTCAGAACCCCCCATGATATTGCAGAAAGTCGGCGATGCTCTTCCCGGCTTCGGTATCGTCGCAGCGGTACTGGGCGTGGTGGTCACTATGGGCGCTATCGGGGGACCTCCCGAAGAAATCGGACATAAGGTTGCCGCCGCATTGGTAGGCACCTTCCTTGGTATCCTGCTTTCCTATGGATTCGTACAGCCCTTAGCCACCAATCTGGACTCTGCGAATCAATCGAAGGCACGTTATTTTGTATGTATCAAGCAAGCTTTGCTGGGATTTTTCAAAGGCATGGCGCCTTCCATTGCTGTCGAATTGGGCAGACGCTCCATTTACAACGATGTTAGACCTTCCTTTTTAGAACTTGAAGAAGCTTGCCGGGAAGCGACCCGAGGCGGGAAACAAGCAAAGAAGCAGGAGGAAGTGAATGTCTGATAAGAATCAGGAACAGCAGCCGATTATCGTTAAGAAAAAAAAGGGACATGGAGGTCACCACGGGGGTGCATGGAAGGTCGCTTATGCTGATTTCGTAACCGCCATGATGGCGTTTTTTCTGGTAATGTGGTTAGTAGCGCAAGACCAGAAAGTTAAAGAGGTGGTAGCAGCTTACTTCAATGATCCTGTGGGATTCAGCAAAGCTTATTCCGGTTCGATCTTAGAGGGCGGCGGTTCGGCTATCATGGAGAATATTAATCTACCCAAGGAATCGCGTGTGGAATTCGAGAAAATGGTTCAGCAGCAACTCAAATCAGCCGGTGAGCAGATTTTGGCAACCTTGAAAGATCTGCCGGAATTCGAACAGGTTCAGAGCCTGATTGAAATCGAGATGACCGCGGAGGGCTTACGAATACAACTGATCGAATCATCTTCGGAATCGACTTCCGGTTTCTATAAACTCGGTAGCAGAGAGCTTAACAATAAAGGAAAAACGATTCTTACAACCATATCCAGAGAGTTGATGAAATTGAAAAACAATATTGTCATCGAAGGACATACCGATAGCAGACGATATGTCTATGACAAAAAATACTCAAATTGGGAGTTATCGGCAGATCGAGCTAACAGCGCTCGTAAGCTCATGGAAGAAGTTGGCTTACCAAAAGGACGAATCGAAGCGGTTAGAGGTTATGCCGATAACAGGCTTCGCTTCGAAGATGATCCGTATGATCCCAGAAACCGGCGGATTGCAATCATCGTACTGAATGATTATGCCGAGACCAGGTTTAAGGAGCTTCAATCCAGCGAATGGATCGCAGGCCATGGCCAGCAAATGATAAGCGACAACTGACCCATTTTCAGCGGTTACCATGTCATTATCGATTTCCATGGCAACTACATCCCGTAATTTTGCCCTTGATATATTCTTATTGCTTAATGGATATCTTTTTCTTATCAATGTTAGTATCCGTTTAATGGATATTTAGATATCAAAACAACCATACATTTTTTAGGAAGATAGATTATGGAACATAAACATTTCCAAACGCTCTTAGTTCACGGGGAACACGTTTTGGATTCGGCTACCGGAGCCATAGCTCCGCCGATCTATCCCAGCTCAACATTCGCTTTTAAAAGCGCTGATCAAGGAGCGGAGCTATTCCGGAGTCCCCTGGACGGTTATATCTACACCCGAATGGGTAACCCCACCATCGACATTCTGAGAAATAAAATAGCTTTGCTTGAAGAACAAAAGCACGGTCTGGCTTTCGCCTCCGGTATGGCGGCGATTCATGCTATCCTGGTTGCGCTTGCCGGTTCCGGAGATTCGGTGGTAATTTCCGATACCGTTTACGGCGGTACCGCCGCTCTGTGTAATCGCACCATTCCCAACATGGGTATCGATATGAGATGGGTCGATTGTAACAATCCGGATGAAGTGGAAAAAGCAGTCGATAAGACCACCAAGCTTATCTTTGTGGAAACCCCAGCTAATCCCACTATGAAAATTATCGACATGAAAGCGATAGCCGATATAGCACACAAACACGGTATTTACCTGGTGGTTGACAATACCTTCCAAACACCATACCTGCAGAAACCGAAACGATTCGGAGCCGATATCGTCATGCATTCCGCAACCAAGTACCTGGGCGGTCATGGAGACCTGGTCGCAGGCCTCGTTACATGCGACGATGATGATGTATTCACCGAACTTTATCGGGTAGTCTGCGATATAGGCGGAATTATCTCACCCTTCAATGCCTGGTTATTATTGCGCGGGATTAAAACTCTTCATGTCCGAATGGATGCTCATTGTAAGAATGCTATGAAAATAGCGGAATTTCTCGAAGAACACCCTGCCGTGGAAACCGTATGGTATCCCGGTTTGAAATCGCATCCGCAGTATGAACTCGGTCAGAAGCAGATGACAGGTCCCGGCGGTGTTATCGCATTTGAGGTCAAAGGCGGGAAAGAAGCGGGCAAAATTATCATGGATTCGGTTCATGTCTGCACTCTGGCGGTTAGTTTGGGCGATATAGATACTTTAATCCAGCATCCGGCGAGTATGACTCATTCTGCATATTCCAAAGAAGATCTGGAGAAAACCGGTATCTCACCGGGATTGATAAGACTTTCGGTAGGTTTGGAGCACCCGGATGATCTTATCGAGGACTTAAAACAGGCGTTTAAAAAAGCCGGCGGCTGATTTTGCGCAGCCAGTTGCTTTGCCCTTAATTGGCTAAAAATGGATGGATTTTTATCTCCTTTTAATTTTAGCAAGAACATTTTGCCGACATTTACATAAAAAACTTAGAATTATGAATTAATCAAAAATTCGCCGTCAAGGATGCGTTAGTTGAAAAGACCATTATATCTTTTTTTAATTTTTTTCGGGCTTCTTGTTTTCCTCCCAGAATACAGCGATTCCGCTAAAATCGGTTATACCGAGGGCGATTGGGTGAGTTTCAGTCCGGCGCGGTTCGTTACCTCAATTGCACTGGATGACTACAATGTTTATTTCGCAACCCGTGACGCCGGTGTTTTGAGATTCGATCGCTTCGCTGAAAAATGGAAAGATCCACTGACGATCTCAGATGACCTGCCTTCAAACCATATTAATCGAATAGCGTTCGATTTGAATGATAACGAATTATGGATAGATGCCAGGGGTGGCGTGGGGGTTTATGAGCCAACTTTTGAGGATTTTATTTACGGGGGCGATTTTCCGGATGAGTTGGTCCTGGGTAATACGCCTAATTTTAATCCCGGAAGCCTGTTTCCTGAATTTGGATATAACTATATGTCCGGATCACTGGTTGATCCCTACGGTAGGAAATATAACCTTAATAAGGTCTATGTCGATGACAGATATAAAGCCTGGATCGGTTTTGCCGGTTTGGGTCCATCGATGCTCAACACACGCACCAGCGAGTTGAAATTGTTGCGGTTCGGTCCGTTGACAGGTGATCAAAGAGCGGTTATGATAGATGGGGACTACCTGTTCACCGGAGGATATCCCGAATCAGGCAGAAGCGGATTCGCGCTTCTGGATTTATATGATATGGAATGGGATTACTGGGAAGCTCCCTATGATTTCAAACTGCACAATGTGCGTATAAACTGTGTCGCTTTTGAGGATGGGATTGCCTGGATCGGCACCACTCAAGGATTGGTCAGGTTCGATGTCCAACGAGAGAGTTTCCGGGTATTCCGCGTATTCAATGGATTGCTGTCCAACTACATATCCACCATTGCGATCGATGGATATCAACTATGGGTTGGGACCGACAACGGTTTGAACTTATTGGATTTAAGAGGCGGACCTACCGATTCGCTGGAAGGAAATACACTTCCGCGAAATCAGACTTTCCGAGCGAAATTCATATATGATATCGCTTTAGACGAAAATTTTATTTATGTGGGCTATGAGGACGGAATCGCCTATCGCGCAAGGAATGCAGACCGATGGTCATTTTACACCGCAGCCGATTTTAGCGGAACGAGCGATATAACTTCAATTGTCTCAACAAAGCAGGGTTTATGGCTGGGTCATGCCGGAGAGATTGTGCATTTCGATCCTCAAAATGAAATCAGACAGGGATATACCCCGGCAGGTTTAGCCAACTCGATTGTCAACGATCTGATTGAATATAGCGAAAAGGACTTGATCTTTGCCGCAACCGATAACGGTCTGGTCGGTATAAATCCGGCGACTGCCGAAGCTGAGCTATTCGATGAAACCGACGGACTCCTTTTCCCCCAAGTGTTCTCAATTGCAGTAAAGGACGAATACCTCTGGCTGGCTACCACCAGAGGATTAACGAGATTATATATTCCTGCTTTGAGAATTTACTGATCCTCACTTATAAATTCCTTGAAAAACAACCTGCTTAGCTTTATCATTATGTCGATAAATTTTAAAAAGTAACTGTTTCATAATTATTAATCCGGATAATTCGTAAAACCACGAATCCGTAACCGAAGGCTTGTCCTTCGGTAGCTCAAGTGAATAAGAATATTTACAGACAGTAATTGAAGATTCCAAAGAAATACCGGAAGCGCAAGGCTTCTGCCAGGCAGTTGACAAAACCAATGTACCGAAAGGTTCAATGCATTTGTAGAAGCCATCAACCCATCCCGTATTTAACCATGGATAAGGAATGGACTTAAAGATATATTTCTCAACAGAAGCTGTAGAACCCAGGGTGCTGCAGGAGCGCGGTGTTATTGTCATAGATGTGCTGCGCGCCACCACGACCTTAGCCACTGCTCTTGCTAATGGCGCCAGAAAAATCTATCCAATGGATAGCGTCGCCCGCGCTAAAATGGAGATAAAACGTCATCATGCGGATAAAACATTGCTTTGCGGCGAAAGAGGATTCGAAAAACTGGAGGGATTTGACCTCGGTAACTCACCCTATGAGTATTCGCGCGATATGGTTTCCGGCAAGAACCTTATCTATACCTCCACCAACGGTTCCAAAGGGATAATCCTGGGTTCCAAAGGCGCCGCCTTAGTTCTGGCTTCGTTTGCGAATTTCCCTCGTCCCGCGGATTACCTGATCGATCTTGAATATGACGTTTCTATCATCTGCTGCGGAACCACCGGTGCGTTTTGCCTGGAGGATGCTGTGTGCGGTGGGATGTATGTCGATTATCTGAGTAAAAATATCCGTTCCATTGCAACCAATGATGCAGCGGAAGCAGCGCTGGCGCTATTCCGTCGATACCGAGACAGCATCCCGCAGATGATGGAGATGTGCGAAAACGGTAGACAACTGGCGTTGCTTGGATATCATCAGGATGTCGCTTACTGCTCGGCAGTGGGGCGTACCGATGTGGTTCCTATCGGCCATCGTAATGAGATTACCCGCCTTGAGCGCAGATAACGGTGCTGATTGATGGAGTATAATCATTATCTCATCGATATCGAGGGCACTTTAGTAAAGGATAAAACCTTCACGCCGGTAGAAGGCGCTGTGGAGTGGTTCAATGAATTCTCAGCCGATGATACCAGGGCGATGCTGGTCACCAACAACACCACCCATACTCCGAACGAATTACTCGGGATTTTAAGAGAGAAACGATTTAATATCAATGATAAACAGATAAGCACCTGCATCTCGGCAGGAGCGGAATATTTAAAAAAGCAAAAATGCCGACAGTGTTATATTATCGGCTCCGATGCTATCAAACGATATATGCAATCGAAAGGAATTCAAGTTACCGATTCTCCCGATGTCGATGCAGTTGTAATAGGATTGGATACTAATCTCGACTACGAGAAACTCCGGATCGCCACCTCAGCATTAGTTCAAAACAATGCGCGATTGTTAGCAATGCATACTAATAAATTATTCGTGGATGGGCGGGGAAGGATATCCATTTCCGCGGGTCCGATTGTAAAGGCTCTTGAATATGCTTCCGAAAAACGAGCCTATGTTTCCGGCAAACCATCGCCGACTTATTACCGGAAATTCTTGAAAAAATGGAGCTGTGAAGCATCGGAAGTTCTAATGGTTTCCGATGATCCTTTGGCTGACTTAAAAGGAGCGAAGAGGATCGGGATGACAACCTGTTTCGTAACTTCGGGGGTCTATCGCGATAAATCAATACTGAAACAGCTTGCGTCAAAACATCAGCCTGACTATGCATATCCCTCGGTGGTGTCTATCGCGTGAGCCTCGTATTTGCCGGCGTAGAAATTGAATCAATTTAGAGAAAAATACGACAAGCTTCGGGGTGAAGACCGCTATTTAAACATCAGCGCGCTTTTTATTTTCTATTTTCCTTTCGTATTAAGGATACTCTATCGGCTCCGCATTCCTCATGAGGTTGTAACCGTCACGCATATTGCGCTCGGAATATTCGCCGCGGTTAATATATGGCATAATCAGCTTGTTACTGCGGCAATACTTTTCCACTTTAAAGACATATTCGATGCCTGTGATGGAGCGCTGGCGCGGCTAACTGGTAGAGGTCATCGTATAGGAAGATTCCTGGATACGCTCGGCGATTTCGTGTCAATCTCCGCGGTTTTTGGCGTGGTAGCCTATAGGGAGTTTGCAGTTACCGGTCACCTTTTCTGGTTGATCTTGGGATCGATGACGATTCTCTCGGTTTTCATTCAATGCTCCTATTTCAACTTCTATCAACTTAAATATGTGGAATTCTCAGCAACCCGGACTTTGTTATCGCGAACCGATGAAGGGATAACTCCAGATGATAAAAAGCTCTATAAAAATCAAACCTTGAATGTTTTTGTGCTGCTTTTGCAGAGACTATACAAATTCATATTCGGCTGGCAGGATTATCTCATCAATCGCCTGGATCAGCGTATGGTAAAATCTATATCCGATGATAAACAAAGCGATTTTTACCAGATATCATGGTATCATAACAAACCATGGATGACAGCAACATCCGCCCTATGTTTCGGCACCCACATATTCACGATGGTAATTTGCTTGCTGCTGGGAGAACCTCAAGCAGCGCTTTGGATTATATCAATCGGGTTCAACACGTACCTTATCGCATTATTGCTGTATAAAAAGTGCGTATTCAGTAGATCGAAGCAATAAACTCTTGCGAAATCAGTCTGTATTAATTTAATAGATGAAAATCAATTGAGGGTTATTATGGAATTATTGACCGCTGAACAGATGCGGAATGTTGATAAAAGAGCAATTGAAGGGATGAACATTCCCGGATTGGAATTGATGGAAAACGCCGGTTATTCCGCCGCCGAGATTATTGATAATCTTTTCAATGAAGACGAAGCTACCTCCGTGGTTATTGTCTGCGGCAAGGGTAATAACGGCGGGGATGGATTCGTAGTAGCTCGATATCTGGAGGAATGGGGATATTCGGTTAGATGCTTTCTCACCTCCGAACCGGAGGACCTTAAAGGAGATGCCGCCACTAACTACAACCGCGCTATCGTTTCGGGGATACAGGTTACGACTATTGAAGACCCATCCGAGTTCGAAATCCCAGAGGATGTGGATATAGTTGTTGATGCCCTTTTCGGAACCGGTTTCAGTGGCAATATACGAGGGATTATCGCCGATATAGTGCCGGTAATTAATTCCGCCGACGCTTCGGTTATAGCGATTGATTGCCCCTCCGGCGTTAATGCCTCCACCGGTGAGGTATCAGACCCATGCGTACTTGCCGACTACACAGTCACCTTTGCCAGACCCAAGCTTGGTTTATACGTCTATCCCGGGCGCGATTACGCCGGCGAAATTTACATTACCGATATCGGCATCCCCGACAAAGCGGTTAAACCTGAAAGCAGCAATCTCTATCTAACCACCGGCAAATACGTTTTTCAAAACCTCCCGTCGCGGCCATCTTACGGTTACAAAGGAACTTTCGGTAATTTATATCTTCTTGCCGGATCGGTTGGAATGACCGGCTCGGCTTCCCTCTCTGCATTGGCATCTCTCAGGGCAGGATGCGGCATGGCACGATTGGGCTGCCCCGCTTCGATTAACGATATACTGGAATCCAAGCTTACAGAGGTGATGACCGCTCCTCTTCCGGAGGTTCGTAAGCGACGCTGTTTGGCATTACGAGCATTGGGCGAGATCAGGAGGGGAATTGAGGAGTGGGCTGATGCCGTGGCTATCGGTCCAGGAATCGGTACTCATCACGAAACCAAAGAACTGATCAGGCGATTGGTTCCTTCCGTCAATAAACCGATGGTTATCGATGCCGACGGATTGAATAACCTTGCAGGCGATGCCGAGGGTATCCTCAAGAACCTGAAAGTCCCCTGCATTATAACTCCACATCCGGGAGAACTCTCCCGTTTAACCGGTAAACCGATAAAAGAGTTGACTAAAGACAGGTTTGCTACTTTACGAGAAGTCACCCGGAGATTTAATGTTGTGATGGTCTTCAAAGGATCGCCGATGCTCATTGGAAGTCCATCAGGTAAAATATTCCTTAATCCTACCGGTAATTCCGGAATGGGAACCGCTGGAACCGGCGATGTTCTAACCGGTATTATCGGTTCACTTCTGGCGCAGGGGATGGAAGCTTTCCGGGCTGCTGTGTGCGGTACTTATATTCTTGGGGCTGCGGGTGATGTGAGTTTTGAAATTTATGGAAATCGGGGGCTAATCGCAGGAGATATCGTTGATTCAATCCCCGATGTATTAGTAAACTTTGAATAGCAAAAGTCAGTCTTTCAAATCAGCAGGCATCTACATTCATATTCCATTCTGTGTTTCGAAATGTCACTATTGCGATTTCTATTCCGTTCCCAAAGCTGAAAATCTCATCGCTGAGTTTATAGACTGCATACACTCGGAAATCGAATCTGCCTCCCTCCGATTTGCAAAGGAATGCGAAGTGAATACGATTTACTTCGGCGGCGGCACACCATCCATATTGCCCGCCGAGTCTCTGGTAGAAATACTGAATTCTGTGAAAAGTGATTTTTTTATCAGCGATAGTACAGAAATTACGTTAGAAGCGAATCCCGAATCGGTAACAACGGATGAACTTAAACTATTAAGGCAAGCCGGATTCAATCGTATTTCAATTGGTGTACAATCGTTCGAGAATAAGGACCTGCTGTTTTTACGGAGAGTCCATGACAGCGATCAGGCTCTCAATGCCGTAAAAGTGGCTCAAAATACCGGTTTCGCAAATATCTCGATCGATTTGATGTTTGCCATACCGGAGCAGTCGATTGATACCGCAATCAGCAATATCGAAAAGGCAGCTACTCTGGAAGTGAAGCATATTAGCTTGTATGGACTCACCTCCGAGCCGGGTACGCCTTTAGGCAAATCAGTTGAGGATGGCTTGGTTACTCTACCGGATGGTGATAGATATGCCGACTTCTATTTAAATATTTGTGATAAACTGAGATCGTTGGGATATCAGAAATATGAAATATCGAATTTTGCAAAGCCCGGATATGAATGCGGACACAACCTGAACTATTGGAATTATGGAACTTATTTCGGATTTGGACCTTCAGGGCATTCCGCTATAATTGACTGTAATCAAAACCGGTTGCGGGTTGAACGTTTCTGGAACATAAGGGATTTACAAACCTATATCAAATGTATCCGGTCGGAAGAATCAACGGTTGAAACCAAAGAGATTTTAAATGACAAGCAAATCCGGTTGGAGAAATTGCAGCTTCAATTGCGTCAACAATGCGGGATTGCCATAACGGAGATAATGATGGATAAAACAGGAAGTTTTCGTGAATACCTCGAGATTCTTGCGGGAATCGGTCATGTTATAATTACTCCGGATGAGAGGATTATTCTCACCGATGAAGGCGCCGTTGTGGCGGATGAGCTGATTTTAAATCTATCGAACTTAATAATTACTCAATCTTGAAATCCGTTTTTGCAGGATTAGGATTCTTGTTTATAGATTTTGCGGCTTATGATATTCAATGATTTAGCCGGATAATTCATAAATAACATTAATTCGTAGCCGAAGGCTCGTCCTTCGGAGAGTCTGCAACAAAAAGGAAACGCATGGATGAATTTTCGAAACCCCACGATTCAACCCTCCCCGGTCGGGTAAACGTGGGGAGGATCACTATGTTCAATAACGATGGGCTTTGATCCGTCCTGCATTTTGTACGCTGTGAAAATCACCATCCCGATTTCATTGTTAAGTTGATAGTGAACGGGAGTATGCCGATTTAATGAATTAAAGGACGCTTCAGCTATGAAACCTGAAAGATTAAAACTGGCTATCTTAGCGTCGGGAGGGGGCACAGACCTTCAATCGATAATAGACGCGGTGAAATCGGGCTATCTCGACGTAGACATAAAAGTGGTGATATCCAACAATCCTGAGGCTTATGCTCTGGAGCGTGCCAGAAAAGGGGGGATACCGGTAATCATGCATCGTAGCACTCACTACCGGGATCTACAGGAGTTCCGGGAGCGCTTCCTTTCAATATTATTTGAATACGATGTAAATTTCATTGTTCTTGCCGGGTACCTGAAGAAAATACCGGAAAATGTAATTGAGCAGTTCCAAAGGCGGATTATTAATATTCATCCGGCATTGCTTCCAGGATACGGGGGTAAAGGGTTTTACGGCATTAATGTACATAAAGCAGTAATCGCTGCCGGAGATAAAGTAAGCGGCGTTACAGTTCATTTTGTCGATTGTAAATATGATCATGGTGAAATTATCTATCAGGAAAAGGTTCCGGTGAAACTGGATGATAATCCCGAATCACTGGCTGCCAGAGTTTTAGAGGCGGAACATAAAGTACTACCGAAGGTTATTAAAATGTTTGCTGATGGCGAAATTGAGTAATCAATGAAATATTATCCTTTTCTAATCCTCATATTTATCCTGTTACTTCCACTGCAGAAGGGAGACACTGCCGAAATATCATCGATTGAAATTGATCGTATGGATGTTTTCGACAGTGAGTTGCAGAAGGATAATTGGTTCGTTTATCGCTGGGGCAATACCCTGCATATTCTGACAAAGGAATGGGTTATCCGCGATGAGCTCTTATATGACGTAGGCGAGGAGCTGGATACATTAAAAATCCTGGAGACCGAAAGGAATCTTCGAGCTCTGGAATTTATTGGAGATGCGGATACGGAACTGAATTACAACGATGATTCATCGAAAGTGGATGTCGAATTGACCACATCCGATCAATGGACGACCATAATCGGCCCGACATCCGAAGGGAGCGGTGGGGAATATACTTTCGGTTTCGCCCTATCCGAGAAAAACTTATTTGGCTGGGGTAAGGATATAATGGGAGAATACTATACCGGAAACGATCTAAAAGGGCATTACTTCGACTATATTGATTATAATTTTTTCAGGACAAGATTAAGAGCAGCTTTAAGTTGGGAAAACGATGGATACGTGAGGAAAACAGAGTTTAGTATAAGAAGACCATTGTATTCTCTCACTGATAAATATGCCGTCTCGATTTATGGTTTCGATTCCAATGGCAATATTCGTTATTTCAATTCGGGTTATGAACTGTTTCGATATCAATCCCAATCTCAGAATTATTTAGCGACACTGACACGTTCCTATGGAGTTATCTTTAAGAAGAATCTTTCTATTAAATTGCAATGGTCAGACAAGGAATACTTTTACGCTTCCCAGTTTTCCACATTTCGTTCCCTTGTTCCGCCCGACGAAACCGAAACGAGGGCGGATTTGGAATTATATCTGGGTAAATCCGGATATAAAACTGTAAGATATCTCGATAACTTTGGAAACGTGGAGGATCTAACGCTCGGCTGGGGATTGATCATGTCAATTGGGAGAGCATTTGAAATATTAGGGGGAAATATCACTCGTAATTACGGGAAAATAAAGCTTTCGACTGCTTTTAATCCCGCAAGGGACATTTATATAGCCGCCTCCAGCTCCGCAAGCGCCAGATTCAACGGTGATTGGAGTAACGCATTTTATGCTAATAAGCTTTACCTGTACTGGAAAAACTCTCAAAGGACGGTATCTGCCCTAAGGCTGTTGGCTGGATTTTACGACCGTCCCGACAGCTATATTGTAAATTATATAGGTGGTAAATTCGGACTCAGAGGATACGACAACTACGCACTCGCCGGTCAGAATTATCTGGTTGCTAATTTCGAGCAAAGATATTATTCTCCTATTAAAATCCTGACGGTAGCATTGGGCTTCGCCGGTTTTGTGGACGTTGGTAAGTCCTGGTATGAAAATGCCGGATATGACTCAGAGGACTGGAAAGCCGATGTCGGGATCGGTTTGCGCTTTGGTTTGACCAAATCGTCGGGAAACAAGGTAGTAAGGATAGATATAGCCAGGTCCCTATCGGAAGATAAGTATAATCTTTCATTTGGAACCTTGATGTTTTTCAGTTTTGGAAGATAGTTTAGATAAACAATATACAAAGTATTTTTATCTCCTCATTGCTGTAGTGACGATTCTGCGGTTGCTGGTAATAGGATTATCGCTTTTAACTCCGCAAGAGGCGTATTATTGGAATTATGGCCGCCATCCGGACTGGTCGTATTTCGATCATCCCGCGGCGGCATCGCTGATTATAAGAGCGGGGACCATTCTCTTTGGAGATAACTCTTTTGGGGTGAGATTTTTCGGCGTCATTTCATCTTCGATTTTGGCTGCTATCAGTTTCTCTTTCGTTCGATATTTATTCAATGCCAGGGTTGCGTTTTATTCGGTGCTGGTTTTGTCGGTTACCTGGATATTCGCAATCGGCGCAGTCATTACAACTCCCGACAATCCGCTGTTCCTATTCTGGATACTGAATATTATTTTCATATACTTTGCCTGTAAACATGATTCGTTGTGGCTCTATCTATTGTGGGGGGTATCGCTGGGCTTGGGTTTTTGTTCGAAATACACCATGGTTTTAGCGATTCCATCAGCATTCCTTTTTCTGCTGCTAACAGGAAAATTTCGGGAGGTAAGAAACTGGTTTTATTTCGCTGCCGGGCTTGTTGCCGGCGTAATCTTTTCATTTCCGGTGATTTACTGGAATTACCTTCATGACTGGGCGTCTTTTGCGTTCCAGACCACCCGCCGGGCATCGGAGATGTCATCTTTTCGTTTCGACATGTTTTTCGGATTTATCGCCAGTCAGTTTGGGACAATCACGCCATTTATATTCCCATTCGTTATCTATGCCATATATCTGGCTGGCAGAAAGAGTTTTGGTGAAGGCAACAATCGCTTCAAGCTGCTTTTTAGTTACGCAGCGCCGATTATTCTTTTATTTACTTTGGCTTCCTTAAGGGGCTGGGTTAAAATGAACTGGCCTACTCCGGGCTTTTTTACGGGAATAATCGCTATGTGCGCGCTTTTCGAAAACAGAATTAAACCAAAGTTTCACTGGATGAATCGGAAGTGGCGTTATTATGCCGTTTTCGCCATTTCGTTCGCTGTCATAGCTGCCGGAGTTACTTATATTCATAGCTTCTTCCCGATAATACCGATGGGAAAGGCGGATACTATGTCCGGTTGGGATGATCTGGGCGGAGTAATGGGCTATTATACTATCTGGCATATCCCGGAATCTCCTGATAATATAATCGGTTATGAATATAAGATCGCATCGGAAGCCGCATTCTACACATTCGGACATCCGGATACAAAATCCGATAATTTCGTGGGTGAACATGGTCTGTCTTATAGATTCTGGTCGGTCCCGGAAAAATATGTTGGTGAGGATTTTATTTTTGCCTATGATAGCAGATATCGCTATCATCCTGAGGATAAATTACTAAATTATTTTGAGTATTTTTCAACTGAAAGGCCGCTAAGGATATTTGGAGTGGGCGGCGAGCAGTTTAGTTTTCATTTTATAAGGTGTTATGGGTACAAAGGCGTTAATAACTGAGTTGCGTAATTCCGATTTCGTAGGAAGGTTTTTAAAATTCTCTATTGTTGGCGGCTCCGGCGTTGCCGTAAATATGGGGCTTTTATACCTGCTAACCGAAGTGGTTGGACTGTACTACGTAATATCCTCCCTGATCGCTATCGAAACCTCGATTATAACCAATTTCGTCCTCAATGATTTCTGGACCTGGCGAGATAAGCGGGGCTTGACCGGCAGCGTTTTTCTTATCCGTTTGCTAAAATATAATACATCAGCAAGCCTGGCAGCATTTATCGGTAATTTCGTAACACTGACGGCATTGACCGAATTTTTCGGATTTTACTATTTAATTGCGAATTTAATTGGTATCGGTGTAGGAATATTGATAAATTTTTTCCTAAACGACAGATGGACATATAAAGTAAAGGTGATAGATGAACAAAAATAATACGGTGATGTCGGTTGAACTTACCGATTTAACAGTCTTCAGGAAAGGTAAGGTCCGGGATATCTACGATCTTGGCGATGAACTGCTATTTATTGTTACTGATCGTATATCGGCGCACGACGTGATTATGAATCAGGGTATTCCGGGTAAGGGCGAGATGCTCAACAAAATTTCGGAGTTCTGGTTTAATTATCTTCGGGATGTAGTTCCGAATCATGTGATTACCGCCGATTTCGAATCGTATCCGGAGGAGTTGAGGAAATATCCTCAGATATCCGGCAGATCGATGATTGTAAAAAAGGTGGAGCGGATTGATGTGGAATGTGTGGTAAGGGGATATATTTCCGGTTCCGGCTGGAAGCAGTACAAAAATAGCGAACCTGTAGATGACAAAATCGATCTCTACGGGAACAAAATCCCTACCGGACTTGTGGAATCGGATAAACTACCTCAGCCGATATTCACACCGGCAACAAAGGCTGATGATGGCCATGATGAAAATATCCCGCTGGAAAGGTTTTACGATATTGTTGGGAGTCAATTGGGTGATCAAATAATCGAAGTCAGTTTACGGCTTTATAAAACTGCTTATGATTATGCATATACTCGAGGGCTAATAATAGCTGATACCAAATTCGAATTCGGGCTGGACAATGGGCAGTTAATCTTGATTGATGAGGTTTTGACCCCGGATTCCTCGAGATTCTGGAGTGTGGAAAAATATCAGCCCGGCAGGGGGCAAGACAGTTTCGATAAACAGTATCTTCGGGATTATCTCTCCGGTATCGATTGGAACAAGGAGCCGCCTCCACCGGATTTGCCGGAAGAAGTTATAGAGAATACAGCGAGGAAATATCGGGAAGCATTCAACCTTCTCACCAAACAGATTTAAAAGGTATAGAAATGTCTCAATACAAAACTGCATTGGTTTCGGTAGCCGATAAGACCGGAATTGAAATTTTCTGTAAGAAACTTATAGAGGCAGGCGTAAACATAATCGCAACCGGGGGAACTTACAGGTTTCTCGCTGATAACGGAATAGAATGCGGTAAGATCGAGGATATAACCGGTTTTCCGGACCTCTTCGATGGACGCGTAAAAACGCTTCATCCCTGGATTATGGGAGGGATTCTGGCGGATCGACACAAGCAGCCGCATTTAAAAGCGGCTGAGGAACACCGGATATCTCTGATAGATATCGTTGTGGTTAATCTCTATCCATTCGAGGAAATAGTAAACAAAGAAGGCATTACACATAGCGATGCGATTGAGAATATTGATATCGGTGGAATTACACTCATAAGAGCCGCCGCCAAAAACCATGAAACGGTTTATGTTGTTACCGATCCGGCTGATTATGATGCGGTAATCGATGAGTTAAATAGCAACCGAGATACCGACGAGTTAAGACGGAAATTAGCGGAGAAGGCTTTTAACCGCACTGCTCATTATGATTCGCTGATTAGTGCTTATTTCCGGTCTGTCAATGGATTACCGGATGAGTTCCCGGAGTTGCTTCCGTCGGGATACAGGAAAAGTCAGAACCTTCGTTACGGCGAGAATCCTCATCAAAAAGCGGCGCTTTATAAAAACGGATATTTCAATGGTGTTAGTTTGGCGAAGGCAATTTTACATTCAGGCAGGGAGATATCTTATAACAACTTAAATGATCTGGAAGCTGTTCTGGAGATGATTCTCGATTTCGAAGAACCGTTTGCAGTAATTGTAAAGCACACCAATCCCTGCGGCGCTGCGGTTGCCGAAAATCTGGCGCAGGCGTATTCCGATGCGCTGGCATGCGATGAGATGTCCGCATTCGGCGGGATAGTCGGTGTCAACAGGATCGTTGATATGGAGACCGCAAAGAGAATTCACGATACTTTTTTCCTGGAATGTATTTTAGCTCCGGGATATGAGCCGGAAGCCCTTGAACTATTAACCAGGAAGAAAAACAGAAGAATAATCTCTTGCGGCGACTTAAGGTTGCATGATTACGAATCCGGCTGGACAACCAAGCCTATAATGGGTGGGCAGTTAGTGCAGTCAAGGGATAGATTTATTCCCGACAGCTTCGATTTTGAAACTGCTACGAAATCGGAACCCACCGAAGAGCAATTGAAATCGCTGAGTTTTGCAATGAAAATAGTGAAGCATATAAAATCAAATGCTATTGTAATCGTTAATGGCACCAAAACCGTAGGAGTGGGAGCAGGACAGACCAGCAGAGTCGATTCGGCAATGATTGCGGTGCGAAAAGCAGGCGAACGGGCTATGGATGCGGTTGCCGCTTCCGATGCTTTTTTCCCGATGCCGGATGGATTGGAAACACTGGCGAAGGCTGGCGTTACGGCTGTGATTCAACCGGGTGGTTCCAAAAGGGACCCGGAAGTTATTGAAGCCGCCAATAATCATAAAATTGCGATGATTTTTACCGGCCGGAGGCATTTCAAACATTAAGTTAAGATTGATAAGTTCTTCGTGAGATATTAACATAATCCAAAGAAAAAACATCTTGCAATTATCCCGAGTAAGATGTACCTTGATTTATGATAGAGCACTTCAACCGAGAGAGGAATCCAATTGGGCGAAAAAGTCCTTGAAATAGTATTATACCTGATAAGGCATATCGAAGAGAATGACGGCCGTTTTGACGGGATGGAAGAGATGGCTCATCAATTGAGGCGGCAAGGATTCACCGACAACGAGATCAACAGCGCATATCTTTGGGTGCTGGATCAATATAAGCAGCCCGAGCTGATATCCAGCGCCAACACAGCCGAAAGTATTGCCAAGGGGTACAGGCGAGTCCTAACCGATTATGAAAGAGGATTCTTCTCTACCGAAGCTCTCGGAACACTGGTTGAAATGCGTCAGATGAGTGTTATAAACGATATTCAACTGGAACTGATAATAGAAAAAGCGATTGCGGGTGGACCGCATACGGTTGATGCAGCAACTGTCCGCACTTTGGCGTGGTCTTTGATTATTAATGATCAATCGATGGATGATTATATTCTTAGTTCGGGACTTTTGGGGAGCGATGAGGATCTCCAGGTTAACTGAGCGAATGGGTATTTCCCGTATCAAGACCGCTTTTGTGTAGACGGCGGTCTTTTTTTGGCGGTATATGGAAAAGAAGAAGGTTTTACTGGGCATAACAGGGGGAATTGCGGCATATAAATCAGCGGAATTAGCGAGGTTGCTGGTAAAAGCTGAATTTGAAGTGCGGGTTATTATGACTCGTTCGGCCGCTGCTTTTGTCGCTCCGCTTACGTTTGAAGCGCTTTGCGGAAACGAAGTGGCGATCGAGATGTTTCCCAGGGAAGGTTTCTATGCCACTCGTCATATCGACTTAGCCGATTGGGCGAATGTTTTTGTTGTGGCTCCCGCAACAGCCAATTTCCTCGCCAAGGCGGCAACCGGGATCTGTGATAATCTCTTAACAACCACCTTTACGGCTGCCAAATGTCCGGTATTGATTGCCCCCGCGATGAACTCCAATATGTGGGATTATCCCGCTGTGTTAAAAAACGTCGAGGTATTGAGGGGTTATGGTTTTCATATCATCGATCCGGAATCCGGTGATTTAGCCTGCGGATGGGTAGGCAAGGGAAGAATGGCTGAACCTCAGGTTATTTTCGATAAGACGAATGCTATATTGGAGGGATCGGAAGCATTAAAGGGTAAGAAAGCGCTGGTAACCGCTTCGCGTACCGAAGAGCCGATCGACTCCGTCAGATATATATCAAACAGGTCTTCGGGTAAAATGGGATACGCGATTGCCGAGCGCGCTCGCGATATGGGGGCGGAGACTGTTTTAATTTCCGGCCCGTCGAATCTTCGGGAACCCGGAGGGATAGAGGTCGTAAAGGTAATGACGGCTGAGGAGATGGCATCGGCGGTTAAAGAGCATTTCGCCGATTGCGACCTGCTGGTAATGTCAGCTGCGGTATCCGACTACACGCCGTCTGAACCGTACAGCGGAAAAAGAAAGAAATCTGATAAGGATTTGACTATTGAATTAAAACCGACCGAGGATATTCTCAAATCCGTATCCAGGAATAAGGACAAGCAGGTAATTATAGGTTTTGCGCTGGAAACGGACGATCAAATTGAGAATGCCCAGAAGAAACTAAAGGATAAGAGAATCGATATTATCGTTTTGAATAATCCGAATGAGGAAGGCGCTGGATTCGATGTTGATACTAACCGAGTGGATATTATCGGAATTGGCGGTAAAATCCAGAAATTGCCCTTGATGAGTAAACGGGAGTTGGCGCGAGAGATATTAGAGAGGGCGGTTTCGCTTCTTAAAGGCGAATGATAAGCAGTATGTTGAACAAGTCCTTAGATATCAAATCAGCTTATCTTCAGCAGCTGCTCGATTCCGGCGAGCAGGAGATATATCTGAGCACGGAAGTTGATTTTGGGATGACTATAGAGGAGTTTCATCAGAAAATAAAGGATTGTCAGAAGTGCGCCCTGGGCAAGACCCGGACCAAATTCGTATTCGGGGTAGGCAATCCCAAGGCGGACTTGATGTTGATAGGAGAAGCCCCCGGGCGTGATGAGGATCTCAAGGGGACACCCTTCGTTGGACGAGCGGGTCAGCTTCTTGACAAAATTTTAGAGTCAGTGAATTTCGCACGGGAAGAGGTGTTTATCACTAATATACTGAAATGTCGGCCTCCCAACAATCGCGATCCGCAACCGGGTGAAGTTGAGCAATGTATGCCTTATCTCAATAAGCAGATTGAGATGATAAAGCCTCAGATTATTTGTTGTTTGGGGCGCGTAGCGGCACAATATTTACTGGGCACAAAAGAATCGCTGGCGAAACTCAGAGAAAAAGATTATTATTATGACGGTATCAAGGTTTTTATTACTTATCATCCTGCGGCGCTTTTAAGAAATCAACAATTCAAAAGACCCACCTGGGAGGATGTTAAAAACCTTCGTCGGTACTATTTAAAGATTAACAATCTTCCGGCTGAAAAGCTGGATTAAAACGAAAAATTCCTTTGAAAATAGATGGCTAAAAGAAAAAGTCCCGATAAATCCGGGGAACGTCTTCCTCCACAAGCAGTTGATTTAGAGCAGGCGATTTTAGGCGCTATGCTTCTGGATCAGGAGGCTGTTTCAAGAGCGCTGGAATTAATAGATCCCCACTGCTTTTACCGAGAGGCTCATAGCAAGATATTTCGAGCCATAACAGAATTATACGATAAAGGCGAGGCGGTTGATTTATATACTTTATCGGAACATCTCGAGAAGAAGGGGGAATTGGAGGATGTCGGTGGAAGGGCATATATAATCACCCTGACTGAGTCGGTGGCGACATCGGCTTTGATTGCAGACCATTGCAATCTGGTTTTGGAGAAGTCAACCTTAAGGGACTTGATAACCACCGCCACCTCAATCGTTTCTTCCTGTTATAATCCCGTGGAGGAAGTAGATGAGCTTTTAGACAAAGCGGAACATAAGATATTTTCTATCAAAGAGAGCCGATTAAGGCAGTCGTTTATGTCGTTGGCTGATATTTTACCTCACACATTCGAGGTGATTGAAGAATATACCGGCAGGGATGGCGAGCTTTCGGGGGTTCCATCCGGTTTTAAAGAACTTGATTCGTTGACAGCGGGATTCCAGAAGTCGGATTTTATCGTTATAGCCAGCAGGCCTTCGATGGGTAAAACCGCATTCAGTTTGGGTATAGCCGAGCATATCGCTCTACAATCCGGGACTATCGCCTACTTCAGCCTGGAGATGGCTAAGGAGCAATTGGTTCAGAGGATGCTCTGCAGCCGCGCCAAGGTCTCCAGCCATAAACTTCGCAGAGGCATATTGAAACCATTTGAACTGACTCAATTGTCCAATGCAGCAGGACCTTTAAACGAAGCGCCGATTTATATCGATGATTCCGGTACAATAAGCGTGTTGGAGATGAAGGCGAAAGCAAGGAGACTGAAGTCCCAACATGGATTATCGATGGTGATTGTGGATTATCTTCAGTTGATGCAGGGACCTAAATCCGCGGAGAACCGTCAACAGGAGATAGCATATATTTCCCGGTCACTGAAAGCAATGGCGAAGGAGCTTGAGGTTCCTGTGGTAGCATTATCGCAGTTAAGCCGCCAGGTTGAGCAGCGCGGCGGGGAGAGACGTCCTCAATTGGCGGATTTACGGGAATCGGGGGCGATTGAGCAGGATGCGGATGTGGTAATGTTTATATACCGACCGGCATTCTACGGGATCACGATGGATAATGACGGTAATTCGCTGGAAAACATAGCCGAAATAATAGTAAGCAAGCAGAGAAATGGACCAACCGGTTCGGTGAAGCTTGCATTTGTACGCGATTATGCATCGTTTTATGATTTGGAATTCAAGGATCGGGAAGCGATTCCCGAGGGCGAAACTCCATTTTAAAAGGGACTTCAGGTTTGAAAGCACAGGAGATTAACAAGCCTCTGGAAAATCTTATCAGACCGATTGGCGAAAATGCTATTGGTTTTTTCAGAGGGATCGGAACGGTTACTCTACTTATTAAGTCTATATTATTCTCCCTGCACCTGTCTATAAAACGTCGGCACCTGGTACTGGAGCAGATGGTGTTCATGGGTGTTAACTCCTTACCACTGGTGTTATTTACTTCGGTATTTACCGGCGCAGTGTCGGCTGTTCAGGCAGCGTATCAATTCCAGGGCTACGTGCCATTACGCTACCTTGGAACCGCGGTTGGAAAGGCTGTGGTGATAGAACTCGGCCCGGTGCTGACCGCTTTGGTGGTAGCGGGGAGAGTGGGCGCCGCCATTGCGGCAGAGCTGGGGACGATGAAAGTAACCGAGCAGATTGACGCCATGGAGACCATGGCGCTCGATCCGGTGGAATTTTTAGTAATGCCCCGGTTTATCGCCGGCTTTTTGATGCTTCCGGTGTTGACAGTGTTTTCGGATTTTGTTGCTATACTGGGGGGTCTGGCGGTTTCGGTTTGGTTTGTCGATATAACATCATATACGTTCTTGAATGGACTGAAAGCGTTTTTCGAGATGCAGGACCTTTTCGCGGGGCTGTTTAAGGCTTGTGTCTTCGGCTCGATCATTGCCATTATTGGCTGCTTTCAGGGATTTAAAACCGAGGGAGGGGCAGAAGGAGTTGGAACATCTACTACCAAAGCGGTAGTTATGGCTTCTGTATTGATATTAGTTTCTGATTACATGATCGCACATTTATTGTTTGGATAAAAGAGGATAATATGCCAGTAGAAAACAGATTGAGAAATGCAATCGAATTAATAAAGAGGGCGGGGGATGTCGCCATGAAGTATTATGGCGAGGGATTGGAGATTGATTACAAGGGGGCTAATGACCCGGTTACCGCCGCTGATATGGCAGTCAGCGACTTTTTGGAAGAGGAGATTCCGAAACTATACCCATACGATGGGATTTTGTCGGAAGAATCTTTTGAACCTTCGCAGATTCCAATGTTACGAGATAAGGAATATGTCTGGATAATCGATCCGCTGGACGGTACTAAGGAGTTTATATCGCGTAACGGTGAATTCGCCATAATGATCGGAATATGCAAAACCGGGAAACCGGTTGCCGGTGTGGTTAATCAGGTTGCCAAAGGATGGCTTTTCTACGGCAGCGAAGGACGCGGAGCGTACTGGGACGAAAACGGTGATGTGAAAAGGCTGGAAGTGAGCAGGGAGTTTGATAAGAACAACTTAACCATTACGGTATCCCGTTCCCATCGTCCCAAGGTGGTCGATGATATGATAAGACAGTTGAATATCAAAAACCAGTTCATAACCGGCAGCGTGGGACTCAAGATTAGCGTGGTAGCGACCGGTAGAGCGGATTTCTATTATCACCCATCAGGTTATGCCAAGGAATGGGATAGCTGCGCGCCTCAGGCGATACTTGAGGCGGCGGGTGGGGTTATGACAGATATCTTCGGATATCCGCTAAGATACCTTAAAGATGATGTTTATCAGAAACAGGGCTTTTTAGCTGCCTCGAGACCGGTGCATAAATATATTCTTGAGAATGTGGAAGCGAAGCTGGATTAAGAATTTAGTTGGCATTAAGCCGGAACTCGAGCGAGATTGTATAAGCAGGGAATCCGGCTTTACTTTTAGCCCGTATAATTCATTAGAGCCAAAAAACCGTAGCCGAAGGCTTGTCCTTCGGGGGTTCTACAACAAATACGATTTACAGTCTAAAATTCGGGGTCCGGAAAAGAGACGGAAGCGCAAGGTTTTCGCTACCGATTAGGAAATTTATGAATAATCCAGGTTAGAATATGATCGAACTTATCGATTTACATAAGTCTTTTGGGCTCAACAAAGTACTTGATGGAGCGAACCTTACCATAGAGAAGGGGGAAACACTGACGATTATTGGGCGTTCCGGTGTTGGTAAATCTGTCATGCTCAAACATATAGTTCGACTGCTGGAGCCGGATTCCGGTAGCGTTCAGATCGATGGTGAAGAAATTCTTGATTTCAGCAGGAAAAGATTAATGGAGTATCGGCGAAGGTTCGGGATGTTGTTTCAGGGGGCTGCGCTTTTCGATTCAATGACGGTTGATGAGAATGTAGGACTGGCATTACGGGAACATACGGATTTAGCCGAGGATGAGATACAGGATATCGTCATCGAAAAGCTGCGGCTCGTAGGTCTGAAAGATGTTGAGGAATTAAAACCTGCAGAGCTTTCGGGAGGGATGAAAAAACGGGTTGCGCTGGCGAGGGCGATCAGCATGGATCCCGAGTTTATTCTCTATGATGAACCTACCACCGGACTTGATCCCATAATGGCGGATGCCATCAATGACCTGATAATCAGGATGCGCGAGGAGTTGAATGTAACTTCGATTTGTGTAACTCATGATATGATTTCTGCTTACAAAATTTCTGACCGCATTTCTATGATATACGAGGGCAAGATTATTTTTACCGGTACCCCGGATGAAGTAAGGAATACCGATAATGAAGTAGTCCAGCAGTTCATACAGGGAAAAGCTGAGGGACCTATAAATGCGATATGATGTTGGGAATTGTTACCGGCTGTATTGATAAGTCATTGCGTGAAGTAAGGCGACAGAGCAGTCTTCGGGATAATCGGCAGCCGAAGGCTTATCCTTCGGGAGTTCAATTGAAGCATATCATTTACGGATTGGAATAGATTATTCTGAAGAAATCCCGGAAGCACAAGGCTTCCGCTACCGATAGCGAAATTTATAAATAACACAGGTTAAATCTGTTTCGCCCCAAATTAGTGCGAATTCGAAAGGTGTTGGAATCATGGATACAGTATTATATGAAAAT
>WJIR01000025.1 GCA_014730175.1 Candidatus Zixiibacteriota bacterium | reverse complement strand
GAGTAGCATCCAGCCTCTCCGGCGGCGAAAGAGCTCGTTTGGCTTTGGCGATGCTCTTTTTGCGAAAGCATAATTTTCTGGTAATGGATGAGCCGACCAATCATCTGGATATCTCAGCGCGCGAGGTGTTGGAAGAAACCCTTAGCCATTTCCCCGGTACACTATTGATTGTATCCCACGATCGTTACTTCCTGAACGGCATCATAGATAAGCTTTATGTCTTCGAGAATCACCATATTAAATATTACGCCGGCAATTACGATTACTATCTTGAAAAAAGAAAAGAATATATTACTCCCGAACCTGCGCCGCCTCCGAAGCAGACCAAAAGTAGCTCAGGTAAGTCGTTGCAAAGCTACCTTGAGAGCAAAGAACGAAGCCGCAAAGTTCAGCGAGTTAAGAAGCTGGAAAAAGAGATAAGCGCATTGGAAAGCGAGATCGAACAAAAGCGGAAAGAGATGAGTTCTGAGAACATAGCCAGCGATTGGGGAAAACTATCTATGCTGGAGAATGAGGTGAAAGAATTACAGGACAAACTTGACAGCTTGATAGAACAATGGGAGGAGATGGCAGAGGAGATATGATAACGCTTGGTTTAAACGCTTCTCCGATAATAGATGGTAACTGCGATATTCTGGTTAAAAATGTGCTTGCCGGAGCCTCATTGAACGGCAGCCAGGCTATTCACTATGATCTAAACGAATTCGATATTATCCCCTGCCAATCCTGTGGCGTGAGTCCTTATCCGGCTTATTGCTTCTTTCAGGACGCTATGACAGAGATCTATCGGATCCTGATCGAAGCCGATTTGGTAGTTTTTGGCAGTCCGATTTATTTCGATACGGTCTCGGCACAGGCGAAACTATTCATCGATCGCTGCAATTGCCTCAAGCCGGCTATCTTCCCGGAGTCTGAAGAGAAACTTTCCGATAGAGTCAAGTTCGGGGATCTTGGTCTTAAGAGACGAAAAGGCGTAATCGTCCTTGCTGGCGGTGAAAGACAGAAATTCGATTGTGCCAGCACGGTCGTCAAAGGATTTTTTAAGTGGATTGGAATAGAATTCGTGGAACAGATTGAAGCAAGGAATAATTCGCTTAAAAAAGGTACCGTGAATCAACAGCCGGGATTATTAAAATCCGCATTTGATTTAGGTGCCGGTTTAGCGGAAATGATACAGCGAAATGGAATAAAATAGTCTGCCGAATTAATAGGATTGTTACTGGAAAATCCTTTTAATCGGTATAGATAGAGTAATTCGCACCGAACCATCATCGAAGTATTCAGTATCTTCTGTTACAGCACCAGTTAACCTTCCCGAGATTGATACGCGTCCATCGGTTCCGCTCGAAGTAATAGACTTTATATGGAAGAGTAGATTCCGCTGCGCATCGACAGTACCGGCTCGTATCGCCATAGCGCGCGCTTGCCCCTGGCTGCTTACATTGGACGGCGGGTACCCGATACCGTAGGCGTATAACTTGTCGCCGTCCCTCCAGACTTTACTGGTGTCTGATTTGGTGACGGATGCGAAATCATACGCGGTCTCGTAGGTCAATGTTACTTCTTTGATAATGAAAACTTCATTCTGCGGAGGAACTCCCGGATCGGCGTAGAATAACAACCGCACGATATTATAGGGACCAAGAAGATCAATAGCACCGCCTTCGGTTTTAGCCGTCATAAACTGCGGAGATCGGGATTCCCAATGCTCATCGACCAGAACCGTTTCCCATCTTATCCAGCGATCACTCAGCTCCGGCTTGGAAAGTAAATCGGTTTCTCTACGATCGCCATAGTTGTAGATATAGACATCGATCTCGCGTCCCGATGGATTCTCAATATCGGCTGATGCGGATATCCTCTCGGCATCGGCGCGAAATTCGAAATTATATATTGCATATTCACCGTTGCTGATAGCGGTGAGTAAACAAAAGTTTTTACCGTCTTTCTGTAGTTCCAGACATCCTTTACTGAATGGTGAAAAATCTGCTCCGTTCAGAGTAACACCAATCAACTCAGCATTCGCTGGAAATGGGAATGCTGTGACAAATATAAAGATAAGCGAAATTAGATACCTGATCATTGTCGAATCTTAATCCTTTTCATTACAATTGTCAATGATTTATCGGAAGTAATTTTACATACTTATCTGAAATACAAATTGATATACTCTATCAACTCTATCCCACAACACGCAATTTTATGAAATTCCGTTGAAATTAGTTGTAATCCTGATGAATAATTCTTGCCAAAGATAATGCCTCGTATTATTTTGAGGTTCTTGCCGAAGTGGTGGAACAGGCAGACACGCTGTGTTCAGGGCGCAGTGCTCGTAAGGGCGTGTGGGTTCGAATCCCACCTTCGGCATTTAATTCGAATCTGGTTAATTTACGAAGACCAATAATCCGTAGCCGAAGACTTATCCTTCGGTATTTTATGAGCAATATATCATTGACGGATTGGAATGCGGGCTTACAAAAATACCGGAAGCACAAGTACGCCGAGGGCGCATAAAGCTTCCACTACCGATTACGTAATTTGTGTCTAAATGGGGCTAAATAATCAGCATAGCGTCGCCATAGCTAAAGAATCGGTATTTCAACCTCTTGGCTTCTTCGTATGCATTTAATATTTTTTCGCGTCCCGCCAGCGCTGAAACCAAAAAGAGTAGAGTTGATTTTGGCAGGTGGAAATTGGTGATCAGTGCATCCACCAGTTTGTAGTCATAGGGCGGGTAGATATACAAATCAGTACTCCCGGACATCGGTTTTGCTTTGTATCTTTCGGTTTCATTGTCCCGGATAGCTACCTTCTCCAATGTTCGCACCGAAGTTGTTCCCACCGCAATGATCCTGCCTCCTTTATTGATGGTTGCATTGATTACATCGGCGGCTACGGGTGACAGGGAAAAATATTCGGAATGCATTTTGTGATCACGCGGATCCTGGACAGTTACCGGACGGAATGTTCCCAATGATGGATGCAGAGTTATCCGAGCGATCTTAATTCCCTGCTCCTGGATTTCATCCAGCAGTAGCGGAGTGAAATGAAAACCTGCCGTGGGCGCCGCCACCGCCCCTTTCACCGAAGCATACACGGTCTGATATCTATCCCTGTCTACAGCTTCATCGTCTCTGGAAACGTAAGGGGGTAAAGGGATACGTCCATATTTATCGATAAGATCGCTTAAGTTCTCCACAGGAGTGAACCGGATAATCCTCCCGCCAACATCGGTGCGGTTGCCGATTTCACATCCAAAGCCTTCCTCAAACTGAACCTCCGTCCCGGGCGGAAGCTTCCTTCCGGGATTAACCAGAGCTTCCCAAACGAACTCTTCTATTTGCCTCAGCAGGAAAACCTCGACCTTTCCTCCGGTCGGCTTTTTCTTTCCGAATAGCCTCGCAGCAAACACTTTCGAGTCGTTGATTACCAGGCAATCGCCAAAATTGAGATAGTCGCCGATATCGTAGAAATACCTATGCTCAATCTCACCCGTTTTGCGGTGTAAAACCAGCAAACGGGAATGATCTCGTTTTTCGCATGGATACTGCGCGATGTATTCTTTAGGCAATTTGTAATCGTAATCGGATAGTCTCAATTTAATTTCGGAAAAAATGTTTGATAATATATAGTATTAACGATAAAACAGCGGAGATAATAATACTGCTGGTTAACGGAAAATAAAAGCGGAAATTGTCCTTTTTATAGCTGATATCTCCGGGGAGTTTGCCCAGGAAGGGGATTTTATCGTAAAATGTTATCACAACTCCGATGATGACTATAATGATTCCGATGAGTATTATGTATTTTCCCATAATCTGGATTCGTTTTTGTCTATCCGCATTCGATCCATTTTAGAATATAATTGTTGGAAACCATAAAGGTGTCCGAACTTTCTGGACATTTAACACTACATATGAACACCACTCCCCAATTTTATCACGCAATATTCGGAATGAAATCGATCCTCTCCGGAGAGCAGAAAGCCTATACTTTTAGCTACGGGCAAGGGAACCTGTGAACGGTACAGGGCAATTGGCTGTAACCTCCACCGTTTACTCAAGCCGTAAGTTCCGAAGCGCTTGCGCGTCGAAACAGCAAAGCCGAACCTACCCAAAGCGAAATGAAGAATCCATTCAGGATCAGGAGTTCTAAATACTGCGCCCAAACTATCATTGCGATCACGGCGGCAAACGCCTGAGCAAGCGCAGTTGCGAACAAGGCACGTGCCATGCCCCGGGGACGGAAACGAGCAATTGCGGAGCCGGTTCCGAGAACAAGCACCCCCAAATATATTAAACCACCCGAGTTATCGTCCCCTATCCCAACGGCGAGATCCATCCATATTAGGAGAAGCGCTGCTGCTACTGCAATACCGACGGCGGCCCGGTATGCCACGGTGCTTCCCTTCCTTGCCACCAGTTCATACGTAAAACCAGCACCGAAGAGAAGGGCACCGGCGACAGCGAAATCGATCATCTCCCAATCTACTTCATCGGTTAACTGCATTGCCAACAATGGAATTAGCAAAATGAACGCTGCTACCAGAGCAATGCGAATGATGTTTTTGTATTGGGTATTCATAAATTCTATGTCCTCCTTAATAATTTCTGCGGACGGGTCGGCGAACACCTAAAGTGCGAAACCGAACAATTCTTAGCAAGATTCCTTGGGTTGTTGACAAAGATTCTTGAAGGTTTGTTCCATTCTTTCACTGAAGCGTTCGCGGAGCAGCTTCGGACAAAAATTAAGCCGTTTCGCTTATCATTCTTAGTATCCACGTATCCTATATTTGTTCCCGATCGTAGATATGTCAAACCGGCTTGGCGCATGCTTTGTAGTTGTTTAGTCTATGGTATGATCGGATAATCCAGACCGGGTTCGACAGGTTTATTCATGAGTCTACACATTGCGACGATCTGACCTTGATGATGATACAGATGAGTAAGTGTTCTTATAACCACATGAGCCGGGATGAGTATTTTCTCGATATCCCCCCAGGTTGTCATCGGACGAGCTGTGGTTAACTCCTCCGTTGATGCCGACCTCAAGAAACTTTCAGCGATACGCTGAACCGCATTATGATATTCTTCCATGTCGTCGATTGTGAAACTATCGTCAGGGTCATCGTCGACATCCATGCGATCCTCGAGCACCCCGATCCAGTATTTCTGGGCAGCTATGGCATGATGAAGTTGATGCTTTATGGTTGAATATCCGAATCCATCGATCCTTCGGTTGAATTCATCATCGCTAAAACACCGGCAATGCTCAATCAATTTCTCCAAGCTTCCATTGGCCCGTTTACAGAATTCCAAAAGTCCCTGGGCGCTATACATTTAAACCTCTTATTAAAAGAGTCAATATGGATTCCTACACAACTGGTAATATGCGACCCCTCGACTATATTCCAATCCGTCGATTGTGTCAATAATTATTGGCTGGCTTGAAAAAGCGATGTTCCAATACCTTGGTAATCGTATCTTGCTGAGATCCTGAAAACCGGTTCAACCGAATAACCGGAACCGTAGTCTTTTACACCATCAGGTCTATTGTTAAATCAGTTACACATGTTTGTGAAGATTGCGATTGTCTATTACGAACGATCTGTGGCGATTGTAAGTTGAAATAAAAGCGTTAGCCGTCGGGAAACGAAAGGTGCATGGCGAATAGCTACAGCTACCTGGCGCAGAGCTTTCGGCAAGGGGCCGGCTGGTGTTTTTATCTCACCGGTACACTTCGTACCTCTCAAAAAACTGTTTTATCCATTCGACAAACCGAATGTACAATTAGTCCCGATGCATATTCTGTTGCAGGATAATCACAGAAGATTGAACAGGATCGAGGAGAGTTCTCGATTCCATCGGGACGGCCTCCAGCGTGACAGGCATAAAAATACGGGGTTGATGAGACTTCCCGATCTTATCGGGACGACCTTTTGCGTGACAGGCATAAAAAACGACTCCGACCTCACTTTCAGCAAACTTTTGTGACTTTTGAATTTGAAAATTTATTCTTATGAGCCGAGAATGATCAGTGATATTGAAACGCTCGACTTGATGATTAGGCTTAATCATCTCCTCAAATAACCTAAGTACAGTTGCCGTATTGCCTTTTTTTCTTGGGCTTCCCTCTATTGTGGTCATTTTCACGTTAACTAATACCTGTTATCAGTAGTAATCAATGTCAGTTCAAATTCTCTTTTCTTATAAAATTTATTACTCGCATTTAAGTTCTACTTTAAGTCCGCTTATTTTTTTCGAAAACTTTTCTGATTTTTTCTGACACGCAGTTGTTGCCACAATCGAAGCTTATACACCGACTGCATTCATGCATTAATACAGATGTCAGCATCAAGCCAATAGACAGAAGAAAAGTAACCAGAAGCTCCCATTGATACCAAAGCCAAATTGTGGGATAAAAGGTTAATATCAATATACCGAATGGAACGTATTTGGTAACGAACTTTCCTTGCGGTCCTGCTTTGGGTTTTATGACTTTTGGAATCTGCCATAACCACGAGCACTTATGAATCTTGCCACCAAGATGATAATAAGCACAATGAGGGCACTTATTTGTATAGACAATAAGGATATGTGCTGCACACAAGCCAAAGTAAATTAGAAGCCATATAATGCTGTCGGCGTATCTTATTATTCCCAGTATCGCCGTTCCAAATGGGATCAAAGTAAACAGCTTCCAATATATCAGTCTACCGTAAGATGGCTTTACTAATAAACCAGTCTTAGAACAAATCATAACTTTTCTCCTGATGAATTAACAGCGTTGATTTGATATCTTTGTTTTTAAGCAAATTATCTAATTTATGACGGTTAAATCGTAAAACATGCTATTCCTCAGAAATGGAGTTTTCATTGGTCTTTGTTTGAGATAGAAACATTCCTACAGTGCGACTAATTATAATAGCAAGGTACATCACGCCAATTATCGCCTCAATCATGGAAAACGATCTGGCTACTGATGACACCGGTATTATATCACCATATCCCAGTGTCGTTAAAGTTACGAAACTAAAGTAAATAAAATCAGAACCGTCCAGGATACCATTGATATTCATCTCGGGATTAATAAAAAACGAACCCGGGGAAATAGTTTCAATTAGCAGATAGATCATGCTAAAAGTGCCGCCCGTAAGTAAGTATACTGAAACTACTCCGAATAATAGGTCTTTCGTAATTTTGGTGGATTTGAGAATAAATCGCAGAATTGCTATGGCGGTGAACAAATAAAACAAAACAAGCAAAATTATAGCTGCATAGCCAAACACCGAAAAGTGTTTTTCTCTAACAAGATTTAACCAGGTAATCATGAACCACGGGACACCTAAAATTAGAGCTATTGCTAGATTTATTTTATTATTGCTAACTACATAAACAGCTGTTAGGCAAACAACCGATATCAGGACGTTTAAAATAATATTTCCGAGAGATGTAGTTTCCAGAAATGGATAAAGACCCAATAAAAGGATCATAGATACTGTTAAATAAAGTAGCCTCCCTTTCATCGCGCTTTCTCAGATTATTTTTGAAAAGAAACCTTTGATCCGTGCTATTCAGGAAAAATCTGTTTTATTTCTGTTAGCTCAGATGTTAAACCTGACTGCTCATTCATTTCGGCAAAGGCTTCTTTTAATGCGTTTAGATTATCGGTTTCCCATGAACACCATAGCAACCTTTTGTCGTTTGCAATCCAAAAACCTTGAAGTTCCGCAATCCCTTGTGATCTGAGCATTTCTGAAAACTCTAAGGCTTGTTCAACCATCATGTCTTCGGGAACATCCATTTCCCAGCTGTTAGTGCCCATAATTAGCATTGATTCACCTTCTTTCGTTTAAATGGTTTACGCACCATCATTATACTACATTTTAGGTTAATATCGCCATATCAAAAATTTATTTACTCGGGATTGTATAATTATGGCATATAATCCAAAATACTAAGATAATATTTGCTGAGAGTGATAAAGCTATTTGATTGCGAGGTATAAGCTCTTGTTATACAGCGGATTAGAATAAACGGGGTTGACGATCCCGATCTTGTCGAGGCCGATCTTATCGGGACGACCCCCTACGTGACAGGCATAAAAAAGCGGGGTTGACGAGACTCGAACTCGCGGCCTCCTGCGTGACAGGCAGGCGTTCTAACCAAACTGAACTACAACCCCGGGAAATCTTATCTATGTATGGTCAATGACTTCCTAATTAAATCTTCTATTGCCTTTCTACTTTTC
>WJIR01000292.1 GCA_014730175.1 Candidatus Zixiibacteriota bacterium | reverse complement strand
ATTCGGATAGTTACTGTTCAAACCGAATTCGGAGGGAATGGAGTGTCCATCGTCAAACCATCCGGTCAACAACCACTCGTCCGCCCCGCCTCTTGCCAGCTCACCGTCGACTGTAAACTGGAAGTACTCCGAATCAACCACAACATCGGGGTAATCCCCGCAGTAGCCGATATAATCGTATAGCCCTTCCGGCGCCGACATCGGTATGTTCTGAGTTATCCCCGGGGTACTCAAAACCTTCATTGGGGGTATATTTACGTTATTGAACCGGTCAACAGGCCCGTATATCCCTATGCCCGGAACGTTCATCATTATCCAAACATCGGTAACCTGAGGATCTGCCGTATTGTTGGCAAGTACTCCCATGTAGCGGAAGAACCCTCCCGGAGGCACCACCAACGGCGGGTTAATCGGTATCATATAGATGGTGATAACCGGAGGCTCCACTATATAAGTGAAGGTATCCGAAACCGAGTATGAGCCGTTGTCATCCATGGCGTAAATATAGTAATCCACGGTTGCGCCATCGTACAATCCCGGTATCGTACCGGTATAAAGGTTTTCATCCGCATCCATCGGAACCGATACATAGCCGGAACCGTCATCGTAGTACAGCTCGACATAGTCAACCGTCACCATCAGTCCGGGATCGGTTACCGTGGCTGATACTTCAACATCATCCCCCGGCTGAGGCGCTTCGGGATAATGACCAACATCGGCGATAATCGGGCCGGCGTTTACGTAGAAACTGAAGGTATCGGAGGTGGCCGTCCCGCCGTTGTCGTCTTCTGCTACTATATAGTATTCTACGGTAACTCCGCCATCCTGACCCGGTACGGTACCGCAGTAGATATCGCCACCCGTGTCGGTCATAGCCACCGACACATAGCCGGTGCCGTTATCGTAATACAAGTCGGCTGACACCACCCCTGCGATTAGCGGGTCGGTGATCGTGGCGCATACCTCAACATCCTCGCCGCCGTTGGGATTAGACGGATTATGACTGATATCTGCAATTATCGGCCCGCCGTTGACATAGAAACTCAGAGTATCGGATGTAGCAGTTTCTCCCATGTCATCTTCTGCCACTATGTAGTAATCCACATTGGTTCCGCCGGACTGTCCCGGTACGGTGCCGCAGAAAATATCGCCACCCGTATCCGTCATAGCTATCGATACATAACCGGAACCGTTGTCGTAGTAGAGCTCGGCGGAGACAACCGATGCCGACAGACCGGGATCGGTAATGGTCGCGCATACCTCAACATCCTCACCCTCATTCGGATTGTCGGGGGTGTGGATTATATTCTCGATAATTGGCGGATCATTTTGTCCATACGGCGCAGTTCTTACAACGTAAATACTTCTATTACCCGGTCCGTATGACTCGGTCCAACCGGTCAGAACAAATCCTCCATCGCTACAGGTGTAAATATCAAGCGCTTCCTCCCATTCGTCTCCACCGTAATTGGCTGTCCAAAGTGTATCACCATCGGGATTGGTTTTAACCAGGTGGAAATTGTTGCCTTGAGTCGCCCCTCTCCCGCAGAAAACATACCCACCATCATCCGCGATATCCACGCCATAAAATGTAGTGCCTATCGGATAATAGGTGGTTGCCCATTGTGAATTACCGTCAGCATCCGATTTGATAGCTGCAGATTGCCCGTTAAGGGTTGTAAGCCCGGCGAGAATGTATCCACCATCGGGAGTGATATTCATATCATTGCAATGATTATTACCGGATATATTCCAATTACGGGTCCAGAGCGGTTCACCAGTTTCGTCTGTTTTGATCAGATGAAAATAGTAATCATCGGTAATATATTTCGTGCCCGCGATGATATATCCTCCATCATTAGTTTCGTAAGCGGCTCTGCCATCATAACCCGGATAAACCCTCGACCACTGCTCATTACCAACCGAATCCGTTCTAACCACGAATATACCGGTCTCGCTTTTGCCAGCCATTATGAAACCACCATCCGATGTTTCCGATAAAGAACGCATCCATTCCTGCTGATCGGCGATCCCGTAGGTCTGAGACCATAGTACGTTGCCAAGAGCATCTGTTTTGACCAAATAGCCATCATAAAAACTGACTTCAGCTCTGCGTCCGGCCATTATGAGCTCATCGTTCCCGGTGGCGATGATTGCAAAGGGTTCTGAGTAATTTCCATCAATGATAAGGCTTGTCCATAAGGTATCTCCATTTTCATCCAGCTTTATGAGGTAAATATCATCTCCGGAACCGCCGAAGGAACGGGTAACTGCGGCGACCGCGAATCCTCCATCCGGTGTTTGGGTGACTGCACGACCATAATCATAGTCGGTGCCCCCAAAGGTTCTTGTCCACAATGTATCCTGCGCATACGATGCGGAGGTTAATAGAAGAATTAATGAGAAGATAATTAGGATGTTCCGTTTCATTCTGTTTTCTCCTGTAAATCACTGTTTGAGGTTCAATTAAATTTGAGCTGTTATGATTATTAGCTCGGATGGAGACATCCCTTTCAATTAAATTACCTCCTGTGCACACTATTTAACCAGATTATCACCTCCTTCGGACGTTAGGGGAGTTCGTCAGAATAGCCTTCAAGCGATAATAAATCGGGATATATAAATGGATATGGATTTATGAGATCACATTCTATAGAAAAACTGCGCCAAAAGCAGGTTCAGAATAGAAAAATGGGTTCGGCATTTATATTAAATGAGACGTCTTATCTTGTCAAGAAAAGATATTTTTAATTAACGAGATTATCCCAATAATTCTATTAAATTGAAAATAACAACCTGTATTAGTTGCGGTGTGTTTGTTCATATCCGGAAGCCGGAGAGGTGATTTTATCCGTCTGTATCACTTAGGGCGGCTTCAATAATTAGAACATCGTTACTCCTAAAACTGTTATCTCAAAATGCTGAGAGGTCATGTTGCGGGTCGGTAAAACCATTATTGACAATTTCCTGCGATTTTATATATTTCGAAAGGTATTCCGACTATTCATCAACTAAAAAATACGAGGTTAAAATGAGAACATTTCTTATCACTGCACTAATATTAATGCTGCTCCCAACGGCAATTATTGCACAACATCTTACCAGGCAGGAGATTCTGGATGCCGAATGGCAAATGAAATCGCTTTACTGGCAGAAATATCAGGAAAGGAATGAAACATCATCGGCAGCCGACCAGTCGGATTTCGATGTTAAATACTGGGAGCTGGATATCGACGTGACCGATATCGACAACGAGATAGTCACCGGAGTTGTAACCATGACATCGGA
Source organism: Candidatus Zixiibacteriota bacterium (assembly GCA_014730175.1). Lineage (GTDB taxonomy): Bacteria > Zixibacteria > MSB-5A5 > UM-FILTER-46-8 > UM-FILTER-46-8 > WJIR01. Next base: position 2,053 of record WJIR01000292.1, on the reverse strand, counting down.
GGCGGTAGTTGATGGATTAACGGAAGTAGATTATGATTATCACAGGGATATGGTAGCCGATTCGGTCAAGATGGATGGACAGGATGTCGCCTACACCCACGCGAACAATTTAATTACGATAACACTTGACCGGACATATAACTCGGGCGAGGAATTCACCACGGTCGTTTATTATCACGGACATCCTCCGGGGGGCGGCTTCGGTTCGTTCAACTGGGAGTATCACAATGGTCACCCGATCATTTCTTCGTTATCCGAACCGGAGGGAGCGCGGGAATGGTGGCCATGCAAAGATATGCCGCATGATAAAGCGGATTCGGCAGATGTATTGATCACCTGCCGCGACGATCTGGTGGGGACATCAAACGGAGTGTTGATAAGTAATGTCGATAATGGAGATGGCACCCGCACGTTCCACTGGCATTCATCGTATCCGATAACGACTTATTTGATCTCCATAGCCGTATCGAATTACATGGAGTTCACCGATTGGTATCATTATTCGGCGAACGATTCCATGCCGGTAACCAACTATGTATATCCTGAGCATTATGATGAGGCGGTGGAGGATATGAGCATCACGCCGGAAGTGATCGGTATATTCAAGGAGCTATTCGGGGAGTATCCTTTTTTAGAAGAGAAGTACGGTCATTCCATATTCCACTGGGGCGGAGCGATGGAGCATCAGTGTAACACCAGCTATGGAGCGGATTTAATCTGGGGTAATCATTATTACGATTGGATACTGGTACACGAATTAGGGCATCAATGGTTCGGTGATATGATCAGTCCGGATATCTGGCCTGATATATGGATGAACGAGGGATTCGCTTCGTACAGCGAAGCGCTCTGGACCGAACAGGTAGGTGGGTTCAATGATTACCTGCTTTACATGATATATAGTCAACCGGTATATGATCCCAGCGGGCCTATCTACGATCCGGATCCACTCTTCGATGGGAACACGGTATACAACAAAGGCGCCTGGGTGCTGCACATGCTACGCGGCGTGATGGGGGATGATGCTTTCTTCGAGGGATTGTACGACTACGCAACTCATCCGGACTTCATGCACGGCACCGTTACCACCCAGGAATTCAGGCAGCACATGGAGCAGTACTACGGAGCCGACTTGAGCTGGTTTTTCGATGAATGGCTCTGGGGAATGAACCGTCCCTACTACGAATATTCGTGGATGAAAGAGGATATGGGAGGGGGACAATGGGAGGTATTTCTTCATATAGATCAGCTACAGGATCCCCCGGCTCCGGAAGTGTTCACCATGCCGATTAGAATCTATATAGAGATAGATGAAGTCGATACGGTATTCACGGTATGGAATGATACGCGTGAAGATGATTGGCGGTTTATGGTAAGCGGGGAACCTGAGGATCTTCGGTTAGATCGCTACCAATGGATACTCAGGAATGTCGGCACAAGCAGTTATGACTTGAACATAGTAACAACCGAGCTTCACGATGGTGATCTGGTGCATAATTACTGGGCGAAGGTTGAAGCGAGGGGAGGGGTAACACCTTACTCGTTTGCGGTAACCGATGGCAGCTTGCCGGATGGGTTAGAGATGAATTCGGAAACCGGAGTTATAACCGGCACGGCGACGGCGTTGGGAGAGTTTCCGTTTACGGTTACTTGCACCGACGACGATGAGGACACCGATAGTCAGGATTATACCATAACGATATATGAATACCTGGATGTAGAAGATGATGAGAGCATAGTGCCTTCGAACTTTGCGTTGTTCAGCAATTACCCGAATCCGTTCAACAACACGACCAATATAGGGTTCAGGCTTGCAGACAGAGGATTCGTGCGTTTGGAGGTATTCAACTTGCTGGGGCAGAAAGTTGAGTCAATACACGAGGGGAATCTTGACGGTGGTGAGCATCGGTTTAGCTGGGATGCCGGGGAAGCGCCTTCGGGTATATACTTCTACAGGCTGTCAGCGGGCGACCGGGATATAACGCGTAAGATGACCTTGCTGAAGTAATTTGCAATGATAGGAGGTTAGTCACCGGCGGATTGCTCCGCCGGT
>WJIR01000291.1 GCA_014730175.1 Candidatus Zixiibacteriota bacterium | reverse complement strand
TCTTGACGGCGATCTGGACAATGATATCCTTGGAGCTAATCGCATTAAAGGATTAATGTTATGGGAGAATGAAGGCAATCAGGGATTCACCGAAGTTGTTATTGATTCTACATTTTGGGGTATTAACAGTGTTTTTTCCGCTGATCTGGACAACGATGGCGATTTAGATATTCTGGGCACGAGCGTGAGAAGGGATTATGTGGCATGGCTGGAAAACGACGGGAACGGTGGATTTGAAAAGCATATGATTGATAACGATGTCCTCTGGGCAGGAGACGTCTATGCTGCTGATCTGGACAACGATGATGATGTGGATGTATTGGTCGCTGATTCGGAAAAGCATCAAGTTATTTGGTACGAAAATGGACTTATTCCATATCCTGTCTGCGGCGCAGATATATCAGTGGTTCCCGATAGCGTTCCGGTGGTTGTTCAGTCCGGAAGCTCATTCTGGTATACAGGAATCACTAACAATCCAAACAACTTTACGGTCGAGACTGAAGTATGGATGAAGATACAAAGAGAGGATATCGATGTTAAATTCAGGAGATTCGGTTATTATTTGCTAAATCCGGGTGACACACTAAGTGATCGCATCAGACAATATATACCGCAAAATGCTCCAATCGGAGAATATAAGTTCATTGCATACTGCGGGGATTATGATGAGGAATTAATTTGCGATGCGGATTCTTTCTTCTTCACCGTTTTTGAATCTGGACAAGATATTGATAATAATAATTGGGGCATGAATAAGAGTTGGGATGATTGGGAGAGGACACCTGAGGCAGTAACAATCAAAGGTAATTATCCGAATCCTTTCAATGACCGGACTACCATTGTTTATGCAATCCCGGAAGCCGGCATGGTGAATCTGGATGTTTATAATTTGCGCGGACAGAGAATCGCGGCATTGGTTGACCATTTTCAAGATGAAGGTGAATATCGAGCGCAATGGAATGCATCCAACCACTCAAGCGGTATTTATTTCTTCAAACTCACATCGGCGGGGAAAACTATAAGCAAACGCTTGACCCTAATTAGATAATTATAATAGGGTGATTTTAACACATCAGATTGAGCTGGACTGGAATAAGCCTGAGGTTTACGAGTTTCCAGCCTTCCTTTGCTAACCAGTATAATTCATAAAAGCCAGTAAACCGCAGCCGAAGGCTCATCCTTCGGGGATTTCACAACAAAAAGCAATTTACGGTCTGGAATTCGGGTTCCGGAAAAGAGCCGGAAGCGCAAGCCTTCCGCCAGGCTGTTAACAAAACCATGTACCGAGAGGTTCAAACGAAACCCCACGTTTCAACGTGGGGAGGCTCACTATTTTTAATAACGACGGGTTTTAACCCGGCTTGCATTAGTAATCGGTAGCTAAGGATTGCTTGCTGGATGGCTGCTTGCCCATTTTGTTTAGAACCTGTTTCGCAACGGTTGCGATTTTCTTTCTCTCTTTACGTTTATAACCGCACTCTTTAAGATACTCGGCATCCTCGGACAGACGCATAAGCCAATTCGCCGATTCCTCGGTACGGATGCGTCCTATCGAAGTGATAGCTTGCGACCACATGTCCGTGCCGCTCTCGATAAGCAGTTTTAACGAATTGAAGCGATTTTCATACTCGGTCAGTCCTGAGGCGATAATAGCCGCTTCCCTCACTTCGTATTCATCATCATGGAATAAAAGCTCCAGCAATTTAGCGGTTCTCTCGGATGGTAAATTCTCCAATGCCTTTGCTACTTCCAGGCGAACTCTTTTATCCGAATACTCGCTTAATTTCTCGAGAATATCCAATGCCTCAAGCGATTTTGACTTAGAAATAACCGTAATTATATTTCTGATATGCCACCAATCATCATCGGGCATTGAACCCTGATTTATATGTTGCGAGGAAGCGAATTCATTCAGCAACAGATCCCTTAGCGCCGGAACGGCATTGTCGCCGATGGAAGTTAGAATTTTGAGCGCCGCTGACCTGGTTGCTTTCTCATCTACAGCGATGTAAGCAATAATCTTGCCGGCTAACTGGGGATTTCCGATATAATCGGCTAATTGTATGAATGTGTGCTGTTCCCTTTTGGGGGAATTTAGAAAATCCGCTACGAATGATTCAGCGACGTTATCGTCAAGTATGCCGGAACCGACCGCATCCCTGAAATCGGTATTGAATCCGTTATCGTCATAAAGCGAAGCGAGCGTCACGGCATCATCATAGCGTTTCATCGAGAGTAATCGTCGAATTGCACTCGCAATCAGTTCCGCAACATCAGGGATATCATTGTTTTCTATACCCCAGTCATGCAGGTATTCCAAAAATTTGACATATACATCACCTCGGGATTCCGTTAAGACCTTTGTTATCAACTCATCGGCTAACTGTTTGGATTGCCCGGTTTCTTTACCGTCTCCGTTTTTTATATTGGTGGTGAAAGAAGCCAACAGGTCTTTTAGCGGATTCCAGAGATTTCCGGAGATTAATCGACGCACAATTGAGGTGAAATCTTCGGTTTCCGCAATTGCGATCCTGCCCGTTTCCACATTGCTGCTGATTGAACGGGCGGTATCTATAGCTTTGAGTTTAGCTGCACTTGTGCCCTCGAAAAATTCGCGTGAATCAGACGGAACACCTAACTCGGTAAAAGCTCGTTTAAACTCGATTGCCGATGCCGAGCTGCCATGGTATTTTGCTACGAGATCTATAAATTTCCTCATTCCGCTGCAAAAGGCGGCATCCGGATTTGTAAAGAGTTCTTTGTACCCATCGAGAGCCGTCCTGAACTCACTGATAATGAACTTTAGATCAAGCCCCTCAACTATCTCAGGAGCGATTAGCTCAATAGCCCTTTTGCGAACATCGTAGCAGAGATTTTCAAACACTTCCCTGTCGTTTTTCCAGATACCCAAACAACTGAAAATTACTGCGCGGAAATTTGAGTCAAGTATATCCTTTATGCGGGTTGAAAACATAAAATGAGGGCTGTTTTCGGCATGAACATCTCCTCGAAAATGGAACAGCCTCGGCATATCTTTTACATTGATTCTGATGGAATTTACATTCCGTTCATTGCATTCTTCTTTAAATATCTCGCCCATCACACCTTTACCGAAGAGCCGACTAAGCAAAAATTGGAGGTCGGATGTGGTTATCTCGGAATCAATGACCAAATTGCTTAAGCTCTGCCGAGTCATTGCTTCGGCAAAAGCGGTAACATATTCATCGTTTCGCAATAAACATCCTTCAGCCCAGAGCTTTCCTTCCGACAGCTCCAAACCGAGCTGGGTTTTAACGGATAGGACCTTCTCCAGATGCGAGAACGGTTGCTCAATAAACTTGCGGATAAGTTGGTGACCCGGCGGATAGAGTTTGATTTTCGAAAATGATGTTACTGAATCCTTTACGAAATCCGAAGCGATAGCAGCGAAATTTACGTCCAGGTCAGGACGCCTTAATATTCTATCCTGTTGCATTACTCTACCCGTCCTTTTGATTTTGGATAAGTCCCCTTTTGTGCTATATAGTTATAAACGGCAAAATTAACTGCCTCTTTAGATAACTTAGTGCGGGTACAGATATAAAAGTTTCTTATTATGGCAACTGAAAGCGATGCCATTTCCTGCGAGTATGGGGGAGGATATGATCTGGTCTTCGGTTTCGTATTGAAATAGGAGTTCACCGGTAAACCTGTTCAGTATGTATAGTCTACCATCAAGAGAACCGAAAGCTACTTTGTTTTTCGTTATCAATACGGATGTAGTAATAGGATCGTCGGTCTGAAAGTAGAATAACTCCGAATGATTCTCAATATCAATAGCAAATAGCTTTCCGCTATTACAACCGAAATAGCACAAGTTACCTGCAATCGACACTCCGCCCCTTATTACGCCATCTACTTGATAATCCCAAATTTCAGAACCGGATTCAGTATCCAGTAAATGCACGGTGCTATCCAGTCCGGCGCAGATGACCAAAGAGTCGGTTATTGTGATGTGACCGCTCTGAGCCGCTCCTAACTTCCGCTGCCATAACTTCTCCCCCGTCAGGGAATTATAAGCTGTGACGTTACCGTTGGAAAAAGCTGCAAAAACGATGGTATCCCGAGTAATGCATCCTCCGGAGGTCTGCATATTGCCGATTTTGCTCCAAACCTCGCTTCCATTAGCGACACGCCATGCTCCGATTCTGCCATTGCCGCCGCCGATATACAATGCTCCCCTGCCAACTGAAAATATAGTTGAGAAATCCATGCCCTCATTTTCCCACAATATTTCCCCCGACTTTATATTTATAGCTCCAAAACGATCGTTTTTAGTGTTCGTTGAGAAAAACAACAAGGAATCCTTTAGTAATGGCGGCGCGGTGATCACTCCTTTCATGGACTCCTTGGACATCTTTTTCCCGTTGGCGGTGTTTATCATATACAGATTTCCGGTAAGGTCGCCGGCGACAATGAAATATTCGTTTCCAATGCAGTTGGCGGTTACCGCTGCAGACGTTTTGTATTCCCATTTGAGTTCCAATGGCAGTTTAAGCTCCCTGTCAACAAAGCCGGTATTGTAGCCGTCGTATCTCGGCAACAACCATCCTGAGTGCCAGGGTATATGTAACGCGCCTTCTCGTTTATACTTAAGTCCGGAACCGCAACCCAGAAGAAGTATGCTGAAAATAATTGCTGCGATAAAAATGGAGCTATGATTACGCGGCTTACGGGTTGACTTGAGCATTAAAAATTCCAGCCGAAGAAGAAGTCGAAGTATGTCTTTTTCGATACGTTTTTCAAATCGGTTCGATGTGCGAAATCAAGCCTTAGTACTACAAAAGCTCCCAGATTTACTCTCGCTCCCACTCCGAAACTTCCATGTAAACCGTCGTACTCATCGTCCCAGGCATTTCCGCCATCGATAAATAATGCGCCTCTGATAGCCCGCAAGTCGAAATTTCCGATAGGAAAACCGATCAGGAGCGTATTAATCAACGGAAAACGCAGTTCAGCCGATGATAGAAACACGTTTTTGCCATAGAAGGCTCGGAATCCGTATCCCCGCAATGTCCAACTTCCACCCAGGTAGTAACGCCGGGGATCCTGTCCTCCGGACGTAATATAAAGCACTCTGGTAGCTAAACAGCTTAAAGTGGAGATACGTATGTATTTACGAAAATCACCCAGGAAAGTCCTGCTATATGGTTCGCCGGTGTTGATATTGTAGGAAGTACCGAAAGTCAGATTAAGCCGCATACCGTCGATAGGACCGGTCTGCTCCCACAAACTGGTATCCTTTATATATGAGATATATGGCGATGCAACCACACCCTCAAGCTCATCGTCAAAAAACAACCATTTCTTATTGTACTGCCGCAGATATAGACTGAACTCCATCCGCCTGAACCTGCTAAAAGGATAAGTTATATATCCCACTCCACCCAACTGCTCTTCGGTATATTCTCCGTCATATTCATTATAGAGATCATATTTAAACCGGTATCCGCCCACGCCCCAATTTATCCTTCTTGAACGGTTAAAATAGGTTACCGCCACGTTAAAATTATCAGCGATTTCCCTGGTGGTGTTGGCGGTGTTCGATATAATGAAATAATACTGATGGTTGCCCAGCATATCGGTTAGCGCAAACTGCAGTCCACCGATCGGACCTACTACCGCATCATAGCCAACCGCCGATTGGGCGATATCAAATGAATATTTGGTTTGATACTCGACAACGCCCTTTTTTAATTCCCCTTTTAAACTCGGTGGTTCCCAGGACGAGAAGTATGGCTCGGTTCCGGCAAATGTCAGTCCGGAATCTTGATCGAAATTGCCCGGAGTTAATTTGTAAAGATGGAAAGCCCCCTCGGAATATGCCGAAAATATTATTGAACTGTCAGCAAATATCGGATCGAAAATTCCGGTAGGTATATCGGTTATCTGCTTTAATTCGTATTGCTGATTATCGAAGCCGGTTAGCATCCGGATATTGGTGGCGCCCTCGCAATCCCCGAGGAAAATAAGGGAATCCCCGCTTTCAGACCATGATGGGGAACGATATCCGCAATCGCCCTCGATCAACGTCGTTATCCGTCCTGTTGCGATATCGTATAAATAAATTCCCGGCTTGCCATATCTCCCTTCGGGGCTTCTCTCGGAAACGAATGCTACTTTTTTGCCGTCCGGAGAGAACTTCGGTGAAATATCCAGATAAATATCATCGGTGAGTTGAGTCAATTCCTCACCGCGGTAGTCATACATATAGAGATCGCCATGCCCTGACTTTGTGATACCGGAAAATATCAGGTATTTGCCGTCTGAACTCCAGTGCGGTGATGAGATCCGAATAAGTTTTTCGAAATCGATCGTCGCAACTTCTCTTCTTCTAATAATATCATAAATATTGATTCGATCCCGCTCATTTTTCTTTGATATAAACGCCAGTAATCCATCCTTCGATGCCGAAATAGAGCTTTCCAGCAAGTGGAGTGATTCGTATTCGGCAGACCTTTCTCCTTTGATAAAGTTATAAATCTTGGGCTGTCCCATTATCTTACCGTAGATGCCGGAATAACCCATCCGATTCGCTTTGAATATCAGCCAGGTCTGTCCCGATGGATTGGTATAAACCGTCGGCTTCACATTGAAACCTCTACTGGTCAGTTTTTCCGCCACGAACTTGGGAATATCTCCGTGCGACAGCTTGGGATAATACTTTTTCTTCTGAGAATATATCCACTTGCTGTTGATCTCCTCAAATGATTCACCGAGTGTTGCTGCCAGCAGCTCTTCGAACGATTTATTCTTCAACCAATTATCGAAAAGCAGTATCAGTTTATCTTCGCCGTATTCCTCAGCTACAAACTGACAGAACGCCTGTCCCAGCTTATAAATAAAGTAAGTACCCGCCATATAATACATATCATAGAGTGAGATCGGACGACCGGAAAGGTAAAAATCACCTACGATCATATCAATTTCCGGGGCATCGGTACGTTGCGAATAGTATTCGGCGATACCTTCAACGAACCAGAGCGGCGGCGGGGCTATTTTGAATTTATTGCGCATCGATGCCGAGTCGAGAAGCTTGTTGAACATAAAAACATGCACCATCTCATGCTTTATAACCCGTCGGAATCTATCGTGAGAACCATTGAAAGGCACTACCACTCGTCCTTTGAAAAACTCGGTAAAACCTCCAACATTTTCAGGTAATAGTGAGGATACGACATTGGTTTGCGTGAAGTAAGCCGGGGAGCTGTATATAATCAACGGTATTTTATCCTCGATAACCAGGCTGAAAATTGCACTTAATTCATCATAAGCCATCTCCGCATAACTTGCCCCAACCTCAGCGATCTCCTTTTCCTCAGGATAGAAATAGACCTCAAAATGTTTCGATGTCAGCACTTTCCAGTCGAAATGCGTATATTGTACTTTGTTTTGCCCGAAATAATACTGTGCAGCAGATTTCGAATGGAACCAAAGCAGGATTAGACAACCAAAGATAAATATCTGGAAAAATGTCTTTGTTTTACTCATAGTTTGACATCAGAGGTTATATAAAGATAACAAGTTTGAGGAAGGTTATGGTTCCTGTTTCTGTATATATCGACAGTTTGGTCGATTTGTTCCAGCATGAAACATACGGTTTTACTGATCCGGACGATCGAAATCCTGACGGTTTCCATATCGAAGCTTATCATCCTTCGACAACTGTACTTTTAATGAAGCTGTAACAAATAAACTTCTCCAATCGTAAAATATATTGAAATTACGGATGCTAACTGATAAATTAGAATTATAATTATAATAATTCGAGCGCTTTATGCAAAAAATTATACAAGGAATTATCTTTTTATTGGTAACTTCGCTTTGCTGGAATTCCACCGGCTTTGCGGAATTTACCGAAAGCACAACCAAGACCTTACCGACTGAGGAATTCGAGATTATTCTAATCCGGGCATCCCGGAATATCTCAGGCGATTTGCAGGTTTTCTCCGATAGAAACCGGTCCCGGCAGATTAAAATCAACTATATAGGTAAGGCAAAGGACCAAACCGAATTCAATTGGTTTGTAAATCTGGTTGATATCGATATCGAAACCAGCCAGGACAAAGCGATCGTGGATATTTCAACTCCTGATCATGCACCCTGGGAGGATATTGACCGGTCGATGGTGATAAATCTTGATTTCTATCTGCCTTCCGATAAAACTATCCGGGTCAGCGGGAGATTCCACAATATACTGGTTGAGGGACCTTTCGCGGGTCTGGAGATAAACAATGATTATGGCGAAGTGATGGCGAAATCGATTAAGGGGAAGACCAACATCCGTACATCGCATAAAAATGTCAATCTCGAAAATGTCGATGGAGCGGTCAACATACTAAATAACCATGGTAATATCAGAGCCAGCAGGATTAACGCCCAGGGAAATCTCTGCAGGTTCGAAACTACCGCCGGAACGATTGAACTCGATGAGGTCAAAGGGGAGGTGGTGGCGATTACATCGCACAATGATATTCTCCTCAATAACATCGATGCCGGTGATGGAAAAATATCAGCTGCCAATAATTATGGAGCTATTGAACTTTATGAGGTTACCGGAAGGATAGAAGCAACGACCAAGTACAATACTATCGATGGCAACGGTATCAATTTCGCACCGGGAGTAAATGAAATCACAGGAGGTTTCGATCCCATCGACCTCACCGAAGTAACTTTCAACAAATCCAAGCTTTCCATCAGCAACAATTTCTCCGATGTCAGCCTGGGTATGGATGCGGCGCCTTCTGTACATGTAATCCTGGCTACTAACGAAGGAGGCGCTATATACACCAGCGGACTACCGTTGAAACCGGTCGGTATCGAAAGAAACCGGTTTGAAGGCGTTTCGGGTGATGGAACATCCGAATTGCAGGTCAATATTATCGGAATAGGAAGAATCGAAGTTTACGGCGAGTCAGGGATAGCGTATTAGCATTATTGCAGGAGATAAATAGATAAATAATGGCAACCAAGCACACATTGATATTGGGTGATTGTTCCTCAATGCCTGAGATAAATGATGGAAGCGTTCAACTTATGCTAACGTCGCCGCCTTATTTTAATGCACCTTTCGACTATAAAGACCTCTTTGAAACTTACGACAAATACTTACAATTATTATTAGATTTCTCCAAAGAAACATATAGAGTTCTTGCCGATGGTAGAATCGCAGTACTCAATATTGACGATATGTTGGTAAATGGTGAGAAATTCCCCATTGTAGCTGATGCAATAAAACTTTTTCAACACGCTGGCTTCAGATATCGAGATAAAATCATCTGGAAGAAACCGGATGGTTATTTAAGGATTAGCCGCAGAAGCGGTGTACTTCTTCAGAATCCATATCCTATGTACTTCTATCCCGACAATCTCTTGGAAAGCATAATAATATTTCAAAAGGGTAAGTTTAATTACAAGAGCGTTTCCAAACGCAAAAAGGAAGAATCGAAAATTGACAAAAAGGAATTTCAAGAAGGTAAATGGTACAGAACACTATGGGAAATAACAAATGTCTTACCGAATTCCCCT
>WJIR01000290.1 GCA_014730175.1 Candidatus Zixiibacteriota bacterium | reverse complement strand
GAAGTAGAGCCTGCCGAAGAGACCGGCAGGATTAATCTGCAGTTCAATATTGAGGAAAATGAAAAGGTTAAGATCAAAAGGATAACTATCCACGGTAATAAGATATTTTCAGACAAGAAAATCCGCAGCAAGATGAAAAACAAGCAGGATAGTTTCTGGCGTTCAGGGAGTTTCGACCGCGCTAAATACCTTGAGGATAAGGAGCGAATCGTTGAATTCTATAAAGAAGAAGGTTATATAGACGCCTACATCGTTTCCGATTCGATTTATTACGGCGATGATAGAAAAAGCATGTATATCGATATAACGGTAAGCGAGGGAATGCGTTACCGTTTCGGCAATTACACATTTATCGGAAATGACTTCTATTCAAATGAACAACTGGAAAAGGCTATCGAGTTTGAGACTTATGAGGTTTACAGCCAGAAGAAATATGACGAATCACTGGTGAATCTTCATACCTTATACCAGGACGAGGGTTATTGGTATGCACAGATCACCGACGAAACCAATATTACCGAGGGATATACGGTTAATATTCGGTATAAAACCATTGAGGGAAATCCGGTTTATGTTCGCTTGATTAAAATTGCCGGTAATACTAAAACCCATGATAAAGTTATCAGGCGTGAGTTAAGCATAGTTCCGAATACGATATTCAGAAGATCGGTTTTAGGACGTTCTTTGCGTAATGTGATGGTCCTCAATTTCTTTGCCAATGCGGTTCCCGATTGGGAGGTGCTTCCGAATGGCGATATTAATCTTATCATAAAGGTGGAAGAAAAACCCACGGGCCAGGCGTCAGTAGGAGCCGGCTATTCCGAACAGGATAAGCTGGTAGGAACTATCGGCTTGGGAATTCCGAATTTCAGAGGAAGGGGGCAGACTGTCACCTTAAACTGGGATTTCGGTTCAAGAAGGAATTCGATCGATCTCGGTTTTACCGAACCGTGGTTACTTGATACGCCGACTTCGTTGGGGCTTAATGCTTATCAGCTAATTCGGGACTATTACGGATATTTCGATGAAACCCGCAGGGGATTTTCGATTCGTTTGGGGCGTCGTCTGAGATGGCCTGATAACTATTTCTCGGCATATACGCGTTATCGTTTTGAAGAGGTGAAGTATTCTGATTTCTCTGCGCAGTATATCGAGGACAATGAGAACAATCCCAACAGCCTGGATAAGGGGCAGCGTAAATATTATACGTCTTCAATAGCTTTTACATTGGCTCGGGATTCGCGTGATTTGGCGCAATTCGCAACCAAAGGTTCCGTTTATTCGGCAACGACCGAGCTCGCCGGCGGAATCCTGGGAGGTGACTGGAACTATCATAAGGAAACTGTGGAGGCGAGGTGGTATTTTACAACCTTCTGGAAGTTGGTATTGGTAGCGCGCGCCAAGGCCGGGATTCTGGCTGAATATGACGGCGGCTCCAATGTGCCTTATAGCGAAAGGTTTTCGCCCGGAGGTACTGATCCCGATGGACAGGTTCGCGGATATGCGGATGGCTCGCTGGGGCGGCAGACCGAAAACGGCATCCCTTACCGGGGACGCTCAATGGTGGTGTATAATCTCGAATATCAGGTTCCAATCGCTGAGCAGCAATTATACGCCCTTTTATTCCTGGATGCGGGGAATGCATTTTATCATATTCATGATTTGGATCCATTTGACTTACAGCGGTCTTATGGTTTAGGTTTCAGAGTTGTTGTACCGATGGTCGGTATTTTGGGATTTGATTTCGCCAGAGCGCTTGATGAACCGGAAAAAGGCAACTGGAGACCTCATTTCCAGATAGGCAGAGGATTTTAGAAAGCAATATTCAGTTTTTTCAATTTAGGAGTTGATACTAATATGAGAAGTACTATTTATCTTACAATACTTGGAGTTGCGGTGATCCTGCTTGCGATGTCAGCAACGGTCTTTGCGCAGGAAAAAAGAATCGGTTATATCGATTCACAGAGGATTCTCACGGAATCGAAAGATTTTGCGGATGCGCAGGCGAAGTTCGATAAGGATGTGGAGCAATGGAACAAGCAGGCTGAAGACCTCCAGGCGGAGATCGACGAGCTGGAGAGCGAACTGGAAAGCCAGAGTCTGCTTCTGTCCAAGGCAAAAAGGGAGGAGAAACAAAACCTCCTGAAGGCGAAAAAGGAAGCTTTTCAGGATTATGTTGATAACACATTCGGACCGGACGGAAAAGCCGAGAGGCGCAATTCCGAGTTAGTGAGACCTATTCGCGACAAAATTATGCGGATTATCGAAAGAATCGCTATCGAGGAAAATTATACCATTATCTTCGACGCCAGCGCTACTTCCATTGCCTATGCCAAGAAGGATCTTGATTTGACTGAACGGGTATTGGAAGAGCTTGAGAGAGAGAACTAATGCCTTCATTCAGTTTAAGTCATATCGCCGAAAAGGTGAATGGGAAGATTTTTCCTGAGGGATTCGATGTGGAAATTACCGGCATTAATGGGATAGAAGATGCTGATAATACTGAGCTGACATTTCTCTCAAACAGGCGATACGTCCCGAAACTTGAAAAGACAAAAGCTGCGGCAGCGCTGGTGGAGTCATCTTTAGGTGATAAACTCGAGATGCCCCGTGTGGTGGTGGAGGATCCCTATTTTGCCTTCAGGGAAGTGATGCTGATGTTTCACAGGGAACATCCGTATTTCGCACCGGGGATATCGGAGAAAGCTTCGGTAGGGGCGAATTTAAAAGCGGGGGATGGAATTCATATCGGTGATTTTTCGGTAATTCAGGATAATGTGTCAATTGGAGATAACAGCGTTATAGCTTGCCAATCGTTTGTGGGGGAAAATGTTACCATAGGCGATAACTGCCTGATATACCCGGGTGTTAAAGTAATGCACGGTTGTGTTATCAGAAATAACGTAGTTTTGCATCCAGGCGCGGTAATCGGAAGCGACGGATTCGGATTCGCTTTGAAGGGACCGGTGCGGTACAAGATCCCTCAAGCGGGAATTGTTGTACTGGAGGATAATGTTGATATCGGGGCTAATACAACCATCGATAGGGCAACCATGGGTGAAACGCGTATCAAACGTGGAACCAAGATTGACAACCTGGTACAGATTGGCCATAATGTGACGGTGGGCGAGGATTGTGCTTTTGCTGCAGCAGTTGGGATTTCCGGAAGCAGCAAGGTGGGCGATAGGGTTATACTGGCAGGACAGGTGGGATTAGCCGGACATCTGGAGATAGGGGATGATGTGATTGTGGCAGCGCAATCGGGCGTGCCCAATGATGTCCCCGCCAAATCGGTGATCTTCGGATATCCCGCCAGAGACATCAGAAAACAGCGCCGGATCGAGGCGATTATAAGCAAACTCCCCGAATATATCAACAGATTGAGGAACTTGGAGAAGAAATCCGGAAGTTAATATAGTTAGCCCGGATAATTCATAAAAACATTAATTCGTAGCCGAAGGCTTGTCCTTCGGGATCATCGGTAGGCGAAGGCTTGTCCTTAGGGATCATCGGTAGCCGAAGGCTTGTCCTTCGGTAGCTCAAGTGAATTAGAATATTTACAGACTGTAATTGAAGATTCCAAAGAAATACCGGAAGCGCAAAGCTTCCGCTACCGGTGACTAAATTTATGAATAATACAGGTTAGATTGTTGACGAGGCAGGATGCGGTCTCACCTGCATTTTTCAGTGCATGGGATTTATCAACAGCCTACAGTGTTGGAAATCCTGCGGTAACTTTCTTAGGAATAATCACAAATATCAAAGAACGGAGAAAAAGTGTTTTCCAATCCAAAGGATGAACAAATAAAAGACCTATTGCAAAAGGTTAAGAATATCGCTGTGGTAGGATTAAGCCCGAAACAAGAGAGACCCTCGAACGGCGTGGCAAATTACCTTAAGTCGCAGGGATATAACATCATCCCGGTCAATCCCGGTCATTCGGAAATTCTGGGAGAGAAATCGTTTCCGGACCTTAAGTCGATTCCGGTGGAGGTGGATATTGTGGATGTATTCCGCAAACCGGATACGGTGATGCCGATAGTTGAGGAAGCTCTTGAGATTAACCCTAAGGCTATCTGGTTTCAGGAGGGTGTTATTAACGAAGAAGCGGCACAAAAGGCGCAGGATGGCGGTTTAATGGTTGTGATGGATAGATGTATGCTTAAGGAGTATAAAAAATTAATAGAAAGCTAAGAGATTGCGGGATTAATAAGGCGCTATTTATCGCCGAATAAGTAAATGCACACCTCAGTTAGAAGAATTTTACGGAGTTAAGAGGAATCCGCATTCGGATTTAACGAAATACGATGAGATTCGGTAACAGAAATATTCAATTCGGCGGCGGTCCGCTTCCGCCCATGATAAAATACCTGCTAATTGCAAATGTATTTGTTTTTATTCTGCAGTTGATTTCGGGCAATTCACTTATCAGGAATTTCGGTCTGGTTCCATCTGCGGTTGCCCAGAATCTGTTTGTTTGGCAGTTTGTTACCTATCTTTTTCTCCACGGTGGTTTTTTTCATCTGTTTTTCAATATGTTCGCTTTGTGGATGTTTGGAAGCGATATCGAACGAGCCTGGGGAGGCAAAGAATTCCTTAAGTATTACTTTCTATGCGGCGTGGGCGCCGGCATAATCAATTTCCTGGTATCTATAAGCTCTCCGTATCCCATAATAGGAGCCTCGGGCGCCGTATATGGTATTTTGGTGGCTTATGCTATGCTGTTCCCCAATCGTATGATATATATATGGGGTATTTTCCCGGTGAAGGCAAAGTACCTTGTTATCGGGTTTGCGGTTATTGAGTTTCTGGCTACCTGGAACAACGTTTCCGATGGAATTGCTCATTTCGCGCATCTTGGAGGAATGCTAATCGGGTATCTGTATCTCAAAAGTGATTGGAGAATTCCCCGTTTCTTTTCCCGACTCAAATCGGTCAAACCGAAAATCAAGTCCCGCAAGGAATCCAAAAAGGATAATGATAGAGAGGAAGTATTACGAAAAGTCGATCTGATTCTGGATAGGATCAATGAGGTCGGATACCATAATCTCACCGATGAGGAGAAAAAAATACTCTCCGATGCTTCACAAATACTATCTGAGCGGAAGGAATAGCTTAAGACGCAGCTCATTTTAGCCGATTATTAAATAGCGGTAATAAGTTGCCAATCACTAATAGAGGTTTGAAAAGATGCCTGCTAAAATATTTATAGCCGATGATAGTTCCACAATCAGGGGAGTGGCTGAGTCGCTTTTGCGCCAGAAGGGATATGAGGTTTATTCCGCTCCGGATAAGAATTCAGCCATTAACCTAATAAATGAAACTAAACCGGATTTAATCTTATTGGATTCTTCAACGCCTGAGCCGGATGGATTAAGTATTTGTAAAACGCTCAGAAAAAATGAGCAATTCCTTCAGGTTCCGATTGTCATCCTTGCCGGAACCGAGGAAGCGGAATCGATTGCTAATTCGCCAGACCACGGCGAGACTGAAACGATGATGAAGCCGTTTACGCCTCGTGAGTTAAACGAGACGGTCGAAAAACTGATATCTCGCGAGGTTTCGCAGGAAGGACAAAAAGTTGCAGAACCTCAGGAGTTAGAAGATTTCTCCCCTGATGCTACAGATACTAACGATGAACGTCTTCCCTGGGAGACAACATCACTGCATCTTGAGGGTATTCAGGATCCCCAGAGGAATGAAGACAAAACCGAAAATATTGATTCCACCACGGAATCGGGCTTGAAGGAAATAGACGGCAATGAGGATGAGGATGATG
>WJIR01000289.1 GCA_014730175.1 Candidatus Zixiibacteriota bacterium | reverse complement strand
TTGAGCAATCCCAACTCGGCGAGAGAACCATCTATAATTAAAGTCCCGTTAGCCGAACCCTCAACCGGAGCGATATACGCCTCGCCGGCAGGCAGATTTGAAAAATCCTCGGGCGTTTTCACCAATCCGGTATCCGCTTTGCCCACTCTCCCTTTTATTGATAAAGTAATATCGGTACCCGCGGGAGTGGTTATTCTCGCCGCTGCACCTTTGGAAAGGTATTCACTCAGTTTTTCAGACAAAGCGCCTATTTTTTTGTAGTCAGCGTTTAGCGCTCTGGACATCGTAGCCTGTAATATCCCGGGCAGTGTCGCTACCCGCACTCCGGCTTTAGTTGCCGCCCTGCGCGCCTTAGTGTGAGATAACGACTTGGAGGTAGGAGCCATCACCACGTCGAACTGCTTCATCAGATTGGCAACCTGTTTCGGCGGTTCCGCGCCATGTGATTTCATCGGCAGCATCTCTAAAATCATAGAGTCGCATTTTAACTTTCTGGCTGCATTGAACAACGCATAGCCGATATTCCGTTTCCCCTCGTCGGTAACAATAAGCACCGATTCACCTTTTTGGGCAAACATACAATCTCTTACCGCTATCATCGCCGCTCTTTCTAACCGTGTCATAATCTCCTCACCCTCCAGGGCTAATTAAAAATTTAGAAAATACTACCGAATATCCTTCAATGCATTAGGACATAATGTCAATCCATTAATTCGGTGTTGTTATTAACCTAATCCTGAATCATATCATTTTTTAACTGATAATGCAACTATTTTTAAGGATCGATATATTAGATGGAACGAACCGATAGATTAACCGGATCGTCGATCATCATTGTTTCCTTGACAAAAAACGGCTCCCCATACTTTTTTTCGATTCTAAAACCGTGATATCTTGCATCCGTAAGAATAAATTCGTTGATATCGAAGGCAGGCGGATAAACCACCGGTTTATCCGGATCCGGTTTGAATTGCGAATCGTAACAGGCAACGGCTTTTAGTTTGATATCCATTTGCTCGGTAATGTCGATAATAATGGAGGGTTTGAATTGTAAGAAGGAAGTCGAGTAGATGATTCTCGATGGTCGGTGAGGTTCCAGATCACCGGTTTCAACTTTCGAGAGTCCTGACAGATGACAGGCATCATACATCAGTTGAGGCGTCTTTCTGTGGTCGGGATGACGCTGTTCGGGGTATGGCAATATTAGAAGCTCAGGTTTAAGTTGACGCAGTATCTTTACTGCCTTCATTCGGTTTTCGCGCTTGTTCTCAATAAAGGCGTCGGGTAAGCCGAGATTAAACCGAGAATTTACGCCCAATATTTTGGCTGCGCAATCCGCCTCTTCCTCACGAAGCCCCGCGGAACCACGGCTTCCCATTTCACCCATGGTGAGATCTAAGATAGCTACCTTATAACCTTTTTGTACCAGTTTGTGAACCGTACCCCCGCAGGTGATTTCCACATCATCGCGATGGGCTCCTACCGCCAGAACGTCTACTTTATCATCCTTTGCCATTCAACACGCGCTCATAATATGAAAGATAATGTTCCACTATTTCCGGGGCGTTAAATTTATTTACAGCTCGTTCTCTCGCTTTCTCCTTGTGATATTCGAGCTTCTCGGGATTCTTGAGAAGCTTCACGGCAGCATCCTTAGCCGCAACAGCGTCGCCGATTTTCACCAGAAATCCGCTCTCACCATCCTCAACAACTTCAACCAAACCACCGGCTCTGTAGCCGATAACCGGAATACCGCAGGAGAGAGCTTCCAGAGCGGAAAGCCCGAAACTTTCTTCCTGCGAAGGTATCAGAAATATATCGGCACAGGGAAGAATCTTTTCCACAGCGTTGTGCGTCCCCAAAAACACTACGTTCTCTTTTATTCCCAGTCGTTCAGCCAATGATAATGCTTTGGATGCATCCGGGCCATCGCCTACCAATACCAGCTTGGACGGTATCTCGCGGGAAATCAAATCGAATATCCGTATGATATCCTCGGCGCGCTTGACCGGCCTGAAGTTAGATACATGCATAACTATCTTTTCATCATCTTCGGCAAATTGCCTCCGCTGGCATTCCTGTTCCTTGGGAATGAATTTATCCGTATCGATAAAATTGTAAACGACCTCAACATCACGATTCACCTGAAAAGCTCGTTCCGTCTGTGTTTTTAAATAGTTCGAAACGGCGGTGATTCCATCGGAGCTGTTGATGGAAAACTCGGTGATGCTTTTGAATGATTCATCGATTCCAACCAGCGTGATATCCGTCCCATGCAGAGTTGTGATCACTTTCGGCGCATCCTCGCCGATAATTCCCTTGGCGAGATATGCGCATGCCGCGTGTGGGATAGCGTAATGCACATGCAATATATCCAATCCCCAGCCCCGCGCAACCTCTGCCATCTTCGCCGCAAGCGTCAGGGTATAAGGCGGGTATTTAAACAGAGGATAATTCATCACTTCGACCTGATGATAGAACAGGTTCGGTATATATTCCTGCAATCGAAACGGTATGTTGTAACTGATGAAATGAACCTCCATTCCTCGCTGAGCCAACTGCAGGCCGAGCTCGGTGGCTACGACGCCAGACCCTCCCCTTACCGGATAACAGGTAATCCCTATTTTCATTTTTCTATGGTTCATCAGGATGTGCTTATATAGATAATCTCGTGTTGGTTCTTATCGATATCGATTTCATCAAATAGCTTGCTGGCGAAAGCCGGAGAATATTTATTGAGAAAATGGATCATAGGCAAAACCCTTTCCTGCATCGTTCCGCCCGGGAAAAACGAATCATACGCCTTGGTGATCTGGTTGGTAACTTCCGAATTTTTCTTCTTGTGAGCCTGGAAAATCTTCCCCTTGAGTTTATTTAACTCACCATCGATTTTATTCGTAGAGGTTTTAAAAGTCTTCTGCAATCCCTCATCATAACTTCCTATTTCCGAGGTTACCGACTCCAGTAAATCAAGGATCTCATTTCGAACGTTATCCAGTTTACCGTCCAAATCCTCCGGGAAAAACTCCGAGAGTACATCATTGATAACCTTATGATGATCCTGAAACAGCTCTGGCAGTTTTATCTCATACTTATTCAATATCGAATTAACTCTCTTACCTATAAGGCTGATAGACGGGCGAGGACAGATAACCGGCGGTTCTACATCGAAATATTTATAGCTTTCTGTCAACTGCGCATGATATGAAATCTCCGCTGACCCTCCCAGGAAACCGACAGTCGGCAGCAGTTTGGATTGCACCAGCGGCCTGAGCAATACTCCGGATGAAAAACTCTCCGGTTTATCATGCAATAAATCATTCATCTCGCTTCTCGATAAAACCTCGCCGGAGGCTTCCAGTTTGAAAGATTCATTGTCTTTATCAAGAAGGATTTTATCCCGATGCGGATGGGAATAAAACAGGTTGATCCCGTTTTTATACTGCTGGACTTGAAGATGATAACCGTCCCGGGTTATTCTTTCATCTACCGATGATTGATCGGGAGCATCCGAATCGAAAGGTCTGTTAATCTCCCTCTCATAGATGGGAACGACCAGTTCCTTAAAATCGTGATTGGACGGATCAACGAGCACAAGTCCGTAGTCACATAAGAGGCTGGTAAGCCACTTGGCGAAGGCGTCCGATATCGACTCGTCCGGTTTGTAAAAATCCCTGAGAAGCGAGAATAACGGTTCGGTAAATTCAGTTGGAATCAGAACATCTTCCAGTTCATCCACCGCCGCACTAATCCCTTCATCCAGTTGGATTTGAGACATCGATTTGCCGCGCTGCCCGTTATGCGGTTCATTGACTATCTCGACCGGGTCACCATTTCTATCTACTAATCTGATGGTATTGGCTTCGTCATAATCATGGTCCTCAGTAGCCATCCAGAACATCGGCACCACCGGTTTGGATAGCTCCTTGGATAACTTCGCAGCCATCTTGACCACGCCGGCGGCTTTGTAATAAGTCAAAACCGGTCCGCCGAATATTCCCACCTGCTGACCTGCGATAACCACCATCGACTCCGGATCGGAAAACCGGTCGATGTTATCCTTAATCCGGTCCGAACATCCGAAACTGCGATTCGTCTCCCACAGAATATCGGCTAATTTCTGACGCGGGTATTCCTTTTTAAGCAGCGTGTCCGACAATGACCGGTAATCATCCGGATTGCGGTGATCCCATTTGTAATACTTATTAGCTGGCTGCTTATGTTCAAGGAAATCAAGAAATAACTTCTTCATTTCCGGTAATTTTCGATAATCGATGAAGTCTGTTTTAAAATTGATGCCTGTCTCTATAGATAATGTCTCAACCATAAATCTCCTCAGCGGTTTTAATCTGTAACACCGGACGGGGCGGATTCAGTTCCCGAATCCTCGTTCTTTATACGGAAAATGGCGCGGATTAGCCTGCTGTGAGTGAAATCATCGATGATTGAGTAAACAACTGGGACTACCACCAATGTCAGGGCGGTAGAACTCACCATCCCGCCGATAACGGCGCGGGCCATCGGGGCGCGCATCTCCGCGCCGGGTCCTATCGCTAATGCCAGGGGAAGCACTCCGAATATGAGTGATAATGATGTCATAAGGATAGGTCGCAACCTGATCTGTCCGGCTTCCAGAAGCGCCTGGTTCCGCTCCATTCCCCTGCGTCGTCGCTGTTTGGTGAAATCTATCAAAAGGATAGCGTTTTTGGTCACCAATCCCATCAATAGAACGACTCCTATCAGGGACATAATCGAGACCGAGGAATTGAATATCCACAATCCGATCATGGCGCCAACCACCGCCAATGGGAGTGAAAGCATGATTGAAAATGGATCAAGGAAGTTCTCGAACAACGAAGCAAGCACCAAATAAATGAATATAATCGCAAGTATCAAAGCGAGAGCGATATTGGCGAAAGCTTCATTCATAATCTCGGTTGATCCCGTTGTCGTTACCTCATACCCGGGCGGTATGTTAACCCGAGACATTCGCTGCTGGAAATCCTGCGCTATGGTTCCCTGGAAACCACCCAGGCCTACATTCGCTCCGATTCGAATCTCGCGAAGCCTGTTGAAACGCCGCAGCTCGGTGGGACCTACTCCTTTTTCGACCGACGCCACCCGGCTTAGCGGTACCATTATATCCTCTCCATTAACTTGTTTGGTCGTAGGTAAATAGAGATTGGTGATATCATTCAGATCGGACACCTCTTCCTCGGATACTTTCGCCCGAATGTCATATTCTTCATCCCCTTCCCTGAACTTACTCACGACAGATCCCTCGATTAATTCGCGCAGGGTCATTGCAATGGAGCCGGTGTTCAATCCCAAATCCGAAGCCGCCTTCCTGTCTACCTCCACTCGATATTCCGGTTTCCCCGATTTTTCGGAACTACCTACGTCAACGCTGTATGGCACAGCCCTTAACTCCTTTAAAGCTCTCTCGCCTAACCGGGTCAAACGCGGACCTGATGGCCCCCGGATAGAATACTCGACCAGTTTTTCTCCCCCGCCCTCTCCTGCTTCGGTGACCAGGGAAAATTCGACGCCCGGAATTTTTGTCAACTGCCTTCTCACTACTGATAGCAGCTCCTTATCAGTAATGCCGCGTTCGGATTTGTCCACCAGTTTTACGAAGATATATCCCTCGTTTGCGGGACTATTGCCTGAACCTATACTCGTTAGTATATCGTCGATTTCAGGATGCTCTCGCAGCATCGAAACAACCTGATCGGTCATCGCTTCGGTAGCGGCAACCGAGTAATCCGGAGGAGCTTCGAAATTGATGATAAACTGCGCTCTGTCACTTCGGGGCATGAATTCCTGTCCGAGGAGACCACCTATCGCTAAGCTGCCGAAGAACAAAACTGTTGAAATCAGCAAAACTACAATCCTGTGTCGTAATGACCAATTCAAAACGCGGTAGTAAAATCCGGAAAACCTCTCCACACCGCGGTTCCACGGCCTGAATAGCCTCTCGAAAAAGCTCCTGCCTTCCTGATGCTTTAACCATCGAGACGATAACGTGGGAGTTAATGTGAATGCTATAAACCACGAAACTACCACCGCGAATGCAATACTCAATCCGAACTGGTAGAAAAACCGTCCGACAATTCCGCGCATAAATGCAACCGGCAGAAAAACCACCACAATCGTAAGGGTGGTAGTGGTAACCGCCAAACCTATCTCGGAACAGGCATCGGAAGCAGCCTTCCAGCCAGGCTTTCCCTTGGATAGATGTCGATAAATATTCTCGATAACCACAATCGCATCATCGATAAGCAAGCCTACAGCCAGAGACATAGCCAGAAGCGACATAAAGTTTATGGTAAAACCAAGCATCCGCATAAATGTGAACGTGGCGATAATCGATGTCGGTATCGCAATCGCCGAAATCAATGTTGATCTTATATCCGCCAGAAATAAAAATATGACCAGAACTGCAAGCGTACCTCCGTAAATAATGTTTATAAGAACATCATTGATAGATTCCTTGATAAACTCGGAATCGTCCCTCACGATTTCGATATTTATCCCTTCCGGGAGAGCCTGACTGATTTCCTCCACCTCCCTGGTTACGGCATCGGCAACGTTAACCGTGTTCGCGCCCGACTGTCTGATTACTTCCAGGCTGACGGCGGTTTTCCCGTTGAATTTACTTAGAGATGTGATTTCTTCGGTGGAATCGTAGACAGCGGCAACTTCATACAAATAGACCTGTCTGCCCTCATCATTGCTGACGATAATGTCATTAAATTGGGATACCCTATCCAGACGGCCCGAGGTTCTCAGAATTAACTCGGAATCGCCCTGTTCGATTTTCCCTCCCGGGATATCGAGGTTTGCCATTGCGATCGCCTGGTTGATCTGCTGAATGGAAATCCCGTATTCCTCTAACCTCATAGGATCGATATTGACAAGTATCTCTCTTAAAGCTCCGCCAACCAGTCGCACCGCCCCAACACCTGAGATGGATTCAATCCTCCGTTTGATGTTGGTGCGGGTGTATTCGGTAACCTCCTTCATCGGACGTTCACTGGAAACCACAATCGATATTATCGGTTGTGCATCGAAATCGAATCTCTCGATTACCGGTTCATCTACATCTTCCGGCAGCTCCGAACGTATAGCCGCAACTTTTTCCCGCACATCCTGAGCCGCGGTGGCGCCATCTACTTCCAGTTCGAATTCGGCGACCACGATGCTGTATCCTTCGCCGGAGATTGATTGAATTCTATCCAGACCGGCAACCTGATTAACAGCATCCTCAACTTTGATAGTTACTTCCGATTCGATCGCTTCGGGATTCGCTCCGGGATATACAGTGGTAACCAGGACTACCGGAATATCTATATCCGGGAACAAATCCACGTCCATCTGCAGAAACGATGTATAACCTAAAACCAGCAATGCCAGAATCATCATCGTGGCGAATACCGGTCTTTTTATCGATGTATCAGCTAAAATCATATCTCATCCAATCAGTTGTTGACTACCATGAGCGAGTCACCGTCGACAATCAAGTTGCTCCCCCTGGTGATTATAGTATCGCCGATTTCCAATCCTTCCACGACATAAGAGTATTGCTGCGATTCCCTCTCGACTTCAATCTGAGTCAACACAGCCCTTCCCCTCTCATTCCTGTAAACATATTTCTGACCTTCGCGAATGAATACTGCATTTGAAGGCACCAGCATTACATCTTTGAATTCCCCCAACGTTAACTCCACTTCAACGAATGTGCCCGGTTTGAGAAGTCCACGTTTATTATCAGTCAAAACCTCCACTTCAAAACCGCGGGTGCCGGGATCAGCCGAATTTGAAATCCTGCTCACAACCCCCGTTATCTCCGTATCCCTTTCTTTAAGCAAGATTTGAGCTGGTGAACCCGGTTCCAGATTCCGCGCATCCATCCCACCGACCGTGAAACGGATAATTACGCTGTCGGTTCTGGCGACCGTAACCAATGGTTTGCCAGGCACCGCCGGTTGCCCCAGCGTAACCGAAACCGATGTAACCACCCCATCAATAGGGCTCTGCAATTTTACCAATGAAGCTGCAGAATTGTAATCCGCTTCAGCTACTTCGAGCGCGGTTGCGGCGCGGTCGAATTCCTGCTCGGAGATTGCTTTCTCTTCATACAAATGTTTCATCCGATTATAGTCTTTTTTCGCATTTTCGTAAGCGGCTCTCGCCTGAACATATCGCGAATTAGGTCCTTTCTTGTCCAGCTCTATAAGAACCTGGTTTTCGGTTACCGTCTCTCCCAAACCGACATTCACCCCGACAATCGCCTCGGGAATCTGCGCATACAGATCGGATTGCTCAATACCCTCAACAGTACCGCCGAAAGCTTTCCTGATCTCAAAATCACCTCGCGTTACCGGTGCCACATTCACCGCCATCGGCGCGGTTATCTGCTCTTCTACATCGGTTTGCTGACCGCCGCATCCGAAGATGATAATCGCTAACCAGAGCATAGAAAATATTGTCAATTTGCTTTTCATTGTTTACCCACGCTAATCATTTTTCGGTTTCACTATACCAATCGATTTCTCAAATTTCGCCAACGACACGATAACATCATGTTTGGCATTCACAAAATTCGTCTCCGCCTGAGTAAGGGCGGTTCTGGCATCCATAACCTCAAGCTGCGTTCCCACTCCGTTTTTAAACCTGAGTTCGGATATCCTCAATCCCTCTTTCGCCATCAATACCGTCTCTTCCTGACTGTTGAATCTTTCTATCGCTTCCGACAAATCGCCATACGCAGATTTAACTTCCAGCTTCACTCCATCAATAAGCTGCTGATAGCTCAGTTCGGTTTGTTGCTTGTCCAGCCGCGCCTGTTTCACTTTAGCCGAACGTCCGAAACCTTCGAATATCGGAATTTGCAGGTGGAAGGCGCTATTGATACTCCTTACCCAGTAGTCGGGATCCAAATCGAAGTCATCCCGCTGAAGCTGCCACATAAGATTGGTGGAGAAGGTTAACGATGGCAGATACGCGGACTTTTCCAAACCGATATTCTTATCGAGCATTTGAATGGAATAATCCAGCATCTTCAGGTCGGCTCTTCTCTCTAACGCCATACTCTGATAATATTCAACAGGTTGCGCTACCAGCGTATCCAGATTCGTGAACTGAAAGCTCTCAATCGGATCAATCTCGTCGGTAAACTCCATACCAAGCGCAGATTTCAGGGCATCGGCTGATACTGCGACTCCCGATTTCGCCTGTATCAGCGCCGGAAGGCTATTCGATTCGGCTACTCTGGCTCGTAGGAGGTCATATTCGGAGGCGACTCCCTGCTTGACCATATTCTCCACCACCTCCCTGTTCGCTTTCGCCAGCGAATACGACTGCTCGGCAACCCTCACCAGCTCCTTAGCTAAAATATAACCATAAAATCTGTTATAAATATCCAGCCGTACTTCGTTATAAACTGCCTTTAATTGCTGTTCGGAATACCTCTTGTATATTTTGGCAATTTTCAGGGCAGTCCCTACCCTACCCCCCAAATAGATCGGCTGAGTGAGATTGAAGCCGGCGCTGAACGAATTATCCGTGCCAATCTTTAACTCCTGCGGCTGCCCGTCGAATGAGATAACAAAAACACTCGGTTCCCAGTTGCGATTATATTCGCCGGCAAACGAAATCACAGGCAGAGCGCCGGCGCGCGCCTCCACGATCTGCGCCTTTGACTTCTCAAAATCCTTCTTAGCTTTCAGATAATCACGGTTATGCTCATAAGCCATATCAAGGGCTTGTTCGATAGTCAGCGTCTCCGTGTATCCATATCCCGACAGACAGAGGACGATGAATAGTACCGAAAACAGGTGTTTTATATGCATGTTCGCTTTCTGATGAAGGTTTACAAATACCAACTTGTCACCCGAAAATATGAAATAAGATTAATCTAACGATTGTTTTGCGTTAATGTTGCGTTAAAAAATTCACAACCACTTCTTTCGTTTAAAAAAGATTAGAAGTGATACGGTTACAATCAGGCAAAGACCGAGAACTGCAAAGTACCCGAAAGGCCATTCCAGCTCCGGCATATATTCGAAATTCATACCATACAAACTGGTGATAAACGTCAATGGAATAAAAATCGATGCAAATACCGTCAAAACCCTCATAATCTCATTGGTTTTCATGGAAACCGCCGAGAAATACGCCTCCAGCACCGACGCCAGCAAATCCCTGTAGCTGTTGGCTCTATTATCCACTTCAGTCAAATGATCGAGCACATCTCTGAAATATATATAAGTTTTCTCGCTGATTAATTTGTAACGACCAACCGTGAAGCTTCTCAGGATATCCCTTTGCGGGCTAACTATCTGCTTGAGATGAATTATATCCTCGCGCAGCTCGTATATACGCCGCAGAATTTCCTTATTGGGATCGCGGAAAACTTCATCCTCCAACTCCTGTATTATATGATCGAACAACGACAGAGCTCCGTTATAATCATCGACCAGATAATCGAGGATATTATGGAGCAAGAAATCAGCGCCTCTGGAAAGTATCCGTTCATCCTTTACCGACCGGTCGAAAAGGTTTTCCAACGACTTAAACTCCCGGTAGCGAGCGGTTACAATATACCGCTGGCTGAAAAAAATATATATCTCCTTTGAACTTAAACCCTCTTCTCCGGGATTATAATAAGCCGTGTGAAATACCACGAACAGATGATCGGTAAACTCATCCACTTTCGGCGAAAGTTGGCGCGTGATAACGTCTTCAACCGCCAACGGATGGAACTTGAAATCATGCGTGAGGCAGTAAGCTTCTTCGTCCGATGGAGACTCCATATCCACCCACAGAACCGTATCGGGCTCCTCTATAAGAGATGCGAAATCCACTATCCCCTCGATAATCCTCATTCCCTTTTCACGATGGAAATAAACCGACCTTACCATGATTTACTCAATCCTCAAAACTGAATGCCGATGGGCAAAGCTTGTTCAATGTACATTCTACACATTTCGGTTTCTTAGGCTTACAGACTTTTCTACCTAACTCAATCAGATTAAGATGCAATCGATAAAAATACTTCTCGGGAACCATATCATTGAGTATTTCAAACGCCTTTTCCCGACCGCAATTTTCCGGAATCAGGTTTAACCGCTGAGCTACTCTGTAAATATGCGTATCGACCGGAAAGACTTTTTTCCCGAATGAAAACAGCAGGACACAAGCTGCGGTCTTTTCGCCTACACCATTAAAAGACATCAAGTATTTCATTCCTCGCGAAACCGTTTTCCTTTTTAAACCGGACAAATCGATTCTTTCGTTTTCCTCATCGATCTCCTTTAGAATCTTCTTGATTCTGGGTGCTTTTATCGCTGCCAGACCTCCCGATTTTATGGCAGCTTGAATGGATGTCACTCTTGCGTTTAGCAGATCCTCCCACCGAGGGAATTTCATCCGCAGTCTTCTGTATGCTTGATCTCTGTTCACATCGGATGTATTTTGAGATAGAATCGTCCTCACCAATTCCCCCACGGGATCTCCATGCGGTCGCAATACTTTATTCCCGAATTTCTTTTTAAGCAGTGAATCTAATTCATCTATTGTCATTTAACACTTTTCAAAACCCAAATAAATTAGTGAAGTTATTGCAGCAACGGCGGTATGTCAATTGATTTCTATAATATTAATTGCTGAGCGGGTTAACATGAACTATTCGCAAATTACACTATCAGTAGCGTAAGCTTCAGGTGCCTCCGGCGTGGACGTTTGACGCCACATTGGCACTCTCGGGTGCGCTCAAACGAGGACGTCTGCCCCAGACGATTTTTAACGTATAGTAAATGAACTGCCCTGCATAATTCGGGAGGCGCACCGATTCTATCGGCGGCAGCCCCCGCATTCCACAGACAAAAACGTCTGCTCTACTAAGAGAAGGAATTCAGAGTATGGTCACCCGATTTCATTGAATCACCCGATCCCCATTCCGCGCGACGCAGCCGGGACAATGAAAGCATTAGAAATCATTGCGAGCCTGATGCTTGCCGAGAGCAGGCAATCTCTTATTCCCATGCACCGTTCTTACTCGGGTTTTTGAGACAGTTTCTGCCGAGACAACCGCAAGGTAGCATCATGGTCAAGAACTATATAGTTACAACATTCTCTACTGATCGATATCCCTGTTTATGAATAATGTAGATTAGAATCAATTTAAAAAAACAATAATAATAATTTGTTTTTCCGGTAATTGCTTGTTATTATGAAGATTTGACAGTACTCGGTATGCAACCCAAAGAATCAAGTTCAACCGTCAAAGAAAATGAGTTGAAATAAGGAAATCGTTTGTGTTATAACGCTTCGCTCCTTATGCGCAAATTCCTGCACATTTTCTGATTGTGAAAAGGATTATGCAGTCAAGCAAGTATCAAATTATTGTAAGGCTAACTGCTTCAACACGTTATGTTTTGCTAAAACACGGCATGCGTCTTGCGCTTAAGCCAAAACAGGCGTTCTTCAAAAGAATAAATGTTTTGAATGGGAGGTGAAAAATCACAAACTTATTTTTAAAGAAATCAAACCTTAAACCTAAATTACAAAAAGGAGATACAATGATGAAACGCTATCTTTTACCTTTATTAGCGATTCTATTGTTCTGCAATTTCGCTATTGCAGAAAAAATCCATTTAGCGCCCGCTTCCAACACCACATCCGATCTGGAGCTGAGAAACAATGGTTCCGGCGGTATTCCCACGACCAAAGCAGTCTATCTATTCGATGACTTCGAGGATGGGGATTACACCAACGATCCGGAATGGACCATGGAAAGCCACGGAAACGGTACCGGTGATGAAGACTTTACTTGTTTTGCAGATCCGTATACTTACAATTGGGGTACTGTCGTTCATAATGGCAGCGGCTATTTCGTAGTTTCCGATTCGGATTCCGGCGGAGCCTTAGCTGACGAATACCTTTCCATCGATTTCGACACCGAAGGTGGCGACGAGATGACTTTGAACTATTGGCTGCATTTCCGCGCTTATGTCGGATGGGCTGAATACTTCGAAGTTATGATCGATGACCAGCAGGTGGATTATGTAGAGGCCGATTCCATGAATAATCCTCCGCCGATCGAAGGTCCGCGTAATATAGATATCAGCGAATTCAATGACGGAGATACCCATACCATTACATTCCATTATTATGCGGACTGGGGTTATCTTGCGGTAATTGATGATGTAGAGATAACCGGCGAAGGTCCTTCCGGACCGGAATGTCCGACCGGAACGCTCTACGGCGCCGTTACGCATTTACCTACTGACATGTGGTCTGCCGGAACATCGGATGCAGATCCCGGATACCTGGTATATGATGACTTCGTCGATGGAGGCGTGATCGACGGGATACACTTCTGGGGATTAGACCTTTATAACGACGGTGGTTGGATAGATTGTGACGAAGACCCGACAACCTTTGAAATCATCTTCTATGAGGATGATGCGGGTACGCCGGGTAATCCTGTGGCAACTTATGAAGTAGATATAAGCCCGAATCCGACCGGATTGGAATACT
Source organism: Candidatus Zixiibacteriota bacterium (assembly GCA_014730175.1). Classification (GTDB taxonomy): domain Bacteria; phylum Zixibacteria; class MSB-5A5; order UM-FILTER-46-8; family UM-FILTER-46-8; genus WJIR01. Next base: position 879 of record WJIR01000289.1, on the reverse strand, counting down.
CAGGTTTCGAGCTGAATGACTACACCGCCGAATTAGACCCGCCGGTTATAATCAACGAAGGCTGGGTATCTATTCAGGGCATCAGCGCAAATGATTGCTGGTTCCTGTGGATGAGCAGCGGCGAAGGTACCGACGGTCATTCCTACCAGTGGGACGGAAATACATTGACAGACCGCGATTATGATCAGTCGATGTGTTTAGTCGGCACGATTTCAGGGATCGATGATGAAGCGAACACAACTCCGTCCTCATTCGAGCTGGTCGGTAATTATCCTAATCCGTTCAACGCTAAGACCAATATCGTCTTCGACGTACCTACCCGTAGCGACGTGAAACTTTCGGTTTACAATATGCTCGGGCAGAAAGTCGAGACTCTGGTTGACAACAACCTCGAAGCTGGTAGACATACAGTCAATTTCGATGCCGGAAAACTTTCCAGCGGCGTATATTTCTACAAATTGACTGCTGGCGAGAAGGTTATCACCAGCAAGATGAATCTGATTAAGTAGCTTAAGAGAGCTGAACCCCGAGGACATCCTCGATGTAAATCGAGATGATTCGGAAATACAGCACGCCCTTTATCATGCCTATCTCTGCGGAGATAGGCATTTTAATTTAATGATAAAATTGATATGGAATATTAGTCCTCAGCTCAAATCCCGATAAAGTCGGGGACGGCACGATGAGCTATGTTTGGACGCCGACAAGAATTGCGGCGATACCATTTCCGGAGCCCTTACCGGCGGAGCAATCCGCCGGTGACTAACCTCCTATCATTGCAAATTACTTCAGCAAGGTCATCTTACGCGTTATATCCCGGTCGCCCGCTGACAGCCTGTAGAAGTATATACCCGAAGGCGCTTCCCCGGCATCCCAGCT
>WJIR01000024.1 GCA_014730175.1 Candidatus Zixiibacteriota bacterium | reverse complement strand
TTCCACTCCTGTGAGATGAATGGGAGCCATATCCATCAGGTCTATGGCGTTACTATCACCGATCTTATCCATCCAGTCATAGATGCTTCTTCTTGTTAGAAATAGAACCCGAATTTTATGATCCGGTGGGAGTTTTGCCAGATCATTTAGCAATTCATTGACTGGCTGGTGGTTTTCCTCGGGATAGTCGACCAGTAGTAGCGTACCATTTTGCGCTAATGGGAATGATAGCGGATTCCTGAGATTAATGAAACCTGCTGTCCACTTCTGCTCGTTCAGCATTTCCGCAAAGTATGCGCCTAACCTGCTTTTACCTGCTCCACCTTCGCCGGTCAGGAACTTAACAGAAATAGCCGACTCTGAGGAAATCCATTTTTTAAGATTCTCTAATTCCTCTTGTCGACCTGAGAAGGTTGATAGCTTAGTTTTCCAGCTCATTAATGCAAAAGGCGATGGGTCGTCAGTTAGGTCGTGCCAGTGAATCCTGAGTGGTTTAACATCCTCTGCTGAATGACACCGCCCTCCAGCCAAATTACCTATCCCGGTTACAGCAAAACCGACATTGATCTCAAAACTGATCAAGCTTAGTGGAGTTATCGAAAACATTTTGATTCGTCCCTAAATATCCGTTCTTAAAATTCTAAACTTTGAGGAGCATTCATTTTCCATATAATAATTTAATGGAATTTATATGTCAAATAGTTAGTAGCTTGGATTCCGAATGAACGAAGTGAATGAGAAATCCGACATGGATTTCTGAATTCGTCGGATTTCTAAGTTCCGTTTCACTCCACTCCAGCCGTAGGTCGGGTTCCGGAATTCGGCGATAGCCGAATGAAGAAACCCGACATTGTCTCAAAACCTTCATAGTCTCAATTGCAGCGAGAAAGCGAAGCAATCTCTTTACCTCACATCCGTGCTTGGCGGACGTCCTCGTCCGCCAACGTTAAACAAGGCATACGGGGACGTATGCCTTGCACGCGCATGCATATCAAAATGGATTCAAAATGAATCCCCCTCCCCCACGAAGGGGAGGGGGAAAGAAGGGAGAAAGAGGGACAAGTTACTTCAACAAGGTCATCCGCATGGTGAACACTTTCTCACCAGCGCTTAACTTGTAGAAATAAACGCCACTGGAATAGTTCGATGCATCCCAATTTACAGCATGCTGTCCGGCTTCCTTATAACCATTCATAAGGGAAGCGACTTTCTGCCCCATCAAGTTATACACTTCCAGACTTACATTACCGGCTTCCGGCAGGCTGAAACTGATATTTGTGGAAGCGTTGAAGGGATTGGGAAAATTGCCATCCAGGCTATACTCGGAAGGTATTACCGTGCTTCCGAAGAATTCTCCTTCGATTGACCATTCCGTTGCTCCGTTGGCTATCCTTGCTCCTGTAACCGTGAACGGGAAGGATGCGCTGTCGCAGATATCGTCGGGACGATCGCCGCAGTACGCTATGTAAGTATACGTACCCGATGGCGCAAATCCGGGGACATTCTGCCAGGTGTGTGCGGACATCGACGCTCCCGGATCGAGCGGGATATTGTTGAATGCGAACTGCTGGAAGAAATCACCGAGGTAGATCACTCCGCCCCAAACATCGGTTACTATCGCATCATCGGTCGGATTTCCGATATAACCGGTTAAGCCGAAACGACCGCCGGGATCGACAATCACGGGATCATCGTCGGGAGTCATATCCACATCACAGCAAGGACCGCCTTCGAAACCGCAGAATCCATGAGCTGTACCGTATTCGATAGTCCAGAGGATATCGTTGGCGTAACCAAGGGAATACCAGTTGCCGTTGGGTTCGACATCGTGGGATTCGATTAAATTGAAGTCGGTATCATATACATATACGATATCGCCATCCCAGGTGAAGAAATGGTTACCGTTCCAGGTGATGGCGTAGTTTCCATTGATACCGCTCCAGCTATTGGTGGTCTGCAAAGTAGCCAGATCGATTTCATAGACGGTTCCGTAACCCAGCTCGTACATCATATTGGTAGTTGGCACATAAGCCAGGCAACTCTGCTGTTCGTTAAATACGTAATCATCTATCAAGGTGGAGGTACCGGTCCAGGGATCGATCGTATGGAATTTCGCATCGTAATATTCCTTGATGTAATACAAACCGTCGTTGGGATTGAAGAAGAATCCACGCGTATCCAGATTGGTGCTGGTTTGCTGGACGAATGTTCCGTCTTCCTCGTAGATTTCGATAACGCCCTGCTGGTAAATACCTCCATTGTTCATGTAGTAATAATCGCCATCCCAGATCATAGTCATCGGCGTTACCGGCATAGTATGCGAGATCTGATCGCAGAGTTCCCAGGTGTATTCCGCTACTATCGGCTTATCCTTAGACGGCTCCGCTGCTGACAACTGTGGAATGGTGGTATTCTGATTTAAGTTCCAATCACCGCTAACACTCCAGGTATCCGCTCCGCCTGATATCCTTCCACCGGTTACGGTGAATTCGAAAGTAGCGGAATCGCATGCCTCCGGTTTATCGCCGGAATAAGAGATGTAAGTATATGTTCCCGAGGGAGCGAACCCCGGTACATATTGGTTCAAATGCGCCGATAGCGTCTCACCGGGATCAAGCGGTATATTCCCGAAATTCCACAATTGGAAGAAGTCACCAAGATATATAACACCTACCCAGACATCGGCGGTGATCGGTTCATCATTGGGATTGCCGATATAACCTGTCAATCCGAAGGAACCACCCGGAGGAACGATGACGGGATCGTCGTCCGGTACCATATCGACATCGCTGCAAAGGATACCCTCCACACCTGAATGCCCATACCATGTTCCGCAACCGTAGTTGGCGTCATCGGAAGCCCACATCATATCATTGCAGAAATCGAGTGACCAGAGGTAAGAACCGGTAAGACCGGTAAATGACTCCACGAAGTTTCCATCGAGATCGTATGCGTACACGGTATTGCCGTCCCAGGTGAATAGATGCTCACCATTAAATGCGATCGCCCAATTGGAACCCCAGTTGCCATAGCTAAAACCGCTTAAAGTATTGACTGTGGAACCGGTCGCTATGTCTATAACGTAAACGGCACCTTCGACATGCTCATACATATAACCGGTTGAAGGATCGAAAGCTACATGAGATTGGTCATTATGGAACGTTCCGCCGCCCCACACAAGAGAAGTTGCGCCCGTAGATGGTTCAACCGTATAGAGCTGTCCACCGCTGCCATAAGTCTTTACATACACTTCTCCGTCATAACAAAACACCGCACGACCGTCTAAATTGGTGGCAACATCATAAACAAGATTACCATCCAAATCGTAAGTCAGCATTCTGCCATAACTCGAACTACCGCCATTGACCATGTAGTAATAGCTGCCGTCGGATGCGATCTCCATACTATGACCAGCATTATTAAAGCAATGATCAATACTTATTTCAAGAACGGGGGTATAGGTCGAAAACGATGATCCGGGAGCGTTAATGGACGAAGGAGCAAAATTCTCAAAGCCGGTCTTGGAAGTATCCGCCAACGAAATTGCGGCTATCAAAGAGAAAGCGATTAGTAATACAAGCGTTTTCTTCATGTTTAAAATCCTTTCCTAAGTATTTATGTTTTCAGAGAAGATAGTGGCAGAAATCAAAAATTTGGATATCACCTCCTTTTAGGACCTTGAATTGCTTGACCGTTACGGTTTTGATACTACAAATTGCAAAATGATAATCGCTCCTCAGAGAATTAAAGAGCATTATGTATAAATGATGGTTTTAGAACACCTATTTCTGGAAGTTTATGTAAAGAACACTAAGCTTATTAGGTTACTTGCTTAGTATAGCATTTAATCCGGGAATTGTCAATATACAAAATCATTTGCAGCATATCTGTATTATAATTCCTTCCGGATTATTGCGGCTGGAGGATACACAAATCAACCAACTTCAAATGCAGCATTCGATTTTTATCCGCCTCAGTCCTGAACGAATGCTGCAAACGATTTCTCTTTGCCCCAAAGGATAAACCTTCGGCAAAGGATCTATCAACGGGTTCCTGCGATTTGCAACCGGATTATCAATTAAACCGTAACTATTTTATAAAGATATTTGATGTTGGAATCTAAAGGCTGTATTTTAGGAAAAGCCGGATTAATAAATCAGGAGGTTTAATGGAAAAGCATGTACATGTATTAGGTATTCTGCATATTGTCTATAACGCGCTGGGGTTGCTGGTCGGAATATTCTTATTCTGGCTGCTTATGGGGGCGGGCATTATTTCAAAGGATAGTGAAGCGATAACGGTACTGTTCATCGTCGCCACCTCATTGGCGTCGTTTTTTATTATCATGTCGGTTCCCGGTATTCTGGGAGGAGTTTTCCTTCTTAAATGGAAAGGCTGGGCGAGGATAGTGGTTCTTATCCTCGGTTTCCTG
>WJIR01000288.1 GCA_014730175.1 Candidatus Zixiibacteriota bacterium | reverse complement strand
ATTGGTAGTCATAAAGCCCTGGATATGCAAACGACCACAGCCGCCGGTAGCCATCACTACCGATTTAGCTTTGGCGATCAGGTATTCTTCGGTATCCAGATTATAGAGTACCGCACCGGCGCAATGACCATGTTCGTTGAGCAGCAATTCCACCGCCGGCGAGAATTCCACGACCTGGACGTCTTTGACTCGGTTGCGAGCTTCATCGCGGACTGTGCGCATCATCTCCGCGCCGGTGATATCGGCGGCGAAATGCATACGCTTACGTGAAGTTCCGCCTCCGTGGATAGTTTTCAGTGTCCCATCAGGGAACTTGGAGAAATTACATCCCAGACTTTCCAGCCACTTGATGGCGTTGGGGGCTTTGGTTACCAAAGTTTCCACCAGGTCGGGATCATTGACGAAATGCCCGCCGCCCATTACATCGAGGTAATGGTAATACGGTGAATCCTTGTGTCCTTTGGTGGCAGCCTGGATTCCGCCTTCAGCCATCATGGTGTTGGCATCGCCATGTCGCAGCTTGGTGGCGATAGTAACTTTGGCGCCCTGCTGCTGTGCCATAATCGCCGCTGCGGTTCCGGCTCCGCCGCCGCCGATAATCAGCACATCGGTTTCGATATCGGGATTGGAAAGGTCAACCGCCTTGGGATCCACGCGGCTTTTCGCTTCCAGCAAGTCGCACATTTCGTGCGCGATACGATATCCTTTGCTGGGACCGACCTGCAATTCCCGCCTTCCCTCTTCTTTGACATCCGGATGATTGGCAAGCATCTCTTTCCGTTCATCGAGGCTCAGGAAAGGCACTTCCTCGTTTTTTCTCTTACGCGCAACCCTTTCTTCGCGGGTGCTTTCCACTATTTTAATAAGCTGTTTTAGTTCCTCTGGGTACGGCATATATAAATCCTCACACTATTTTCTTTAGAATTACAAACACTCGTTACTTTTCGGAGTCCAGTCTTCACCGGCGACCGCAGGTTCCAATTCGCGCTCCTGATATATATTCCTCAGCGTATCAGCATCCAGCCCCTTCACTTTATCCAGACATTCTTTATAACGCCCGGCTTCGATATTGGCGACCATGGTGGCAAGATGTTCGGCGCGCGGAGTTAGGTACGCTCCATTGATTCTGCGGACAAGCTGACCGATATGGTACTGCGGAAGTTCGCCCATACATCGGCTGGCGCAAAGTCCGCATTGGATGCAGTCGAACGAAATCTCGGACGCGGCTTTAAGATCACCACGTTTTACGGCTGCGATATAATCCATAACTTCCACATCCATCGGGCATACCTTGCTGCAGGCGTTGCAGGCAACACAGCGGAATAACTCCGGATAAAGAGCATGAACTTCCTCCGGTTTACCGGTCAGTTCATTGAATTCATAAATAGCGCGGTTCGCCGGGTAGAACGGTAATTGCGTCAGGTACATTTCGGGTTCTACGACAGTCTGGCAGGCAAGTCCGGTGTAGATTTTATAATCGCCGGGTTTGCGATAAACTGTTGCACAAGCGCCACATACGCCGCCGCGGCATCCGCATCCGCGGATATATTGAAAACCGGCGTATTCCATAGCCTTCATTATGGTTAATGTCTCCGGAACCTCGTATCGTTTGCCCATAATGTAGATCGGAATCATCCTGACTTCGATTTCCTCAACCGGCGCTTCGGCAGCTCCTCCAGCGGAAGGTCTTCTAAATATCTGATCCTCGCCGGTGCTTCCAACTGATGGTCTCTTACTCATATTCACCTCTTCTTATCATCAAAAATTGCAAATTTCAGACTTTATGCAGGAACTTCGCTCAGCAGATTTTTTAATTTAAGCAGCTCCACTGAACTTTCCCGGTTTAACTCAAAATGATTCCTGTCGATCGGCACTCCGAAAGCTACCGCCATCAAATGCGTGAAATAATAGATCGGGACTTCATTGGCGCTTTCGAACATCTCCAGCATCTTTCCCTGTTTTCGTCCCAGATTATAGTCGCAGAGTGGACAGGCCAACGCCAGGGCATCCGCGCCTTTATTTGTGGCATCCTGCAATATATCGTATGAAACTTTCAATGCGATATCAGGGTGTGCCAGCGACTGATACGCGCTGCAGCATTCGGTAGCGCTGTCGAAATCGACCGCCTCGGCGCCTAAAGCATTCAAAAACTTATGGAACATGACAGGATTGTCGGGATGATCGATACCGACCTCCTTGGGGCGCAGCAAAGTGCAGCCGTAATACGGCGCGACCTTCAATCCATTGAGTGGCACCTTAACCGCTTCCTTGACCTTATCCCAGCCGACTTCATCTTCAAGGAAATTCAGGAAATGAACGACTTTAACATCGCCGAAGTAGTCCGGTTCCTCATCCATGAAATCGTTTAAAGTATTGCGCTTCTCCTCATCGTTCTTCATCAACTCGTTGGCGCGAGCTAAAGTGTTGTAACACATCGAACAGAGAGTGATAACGGTGTCATAGCCCTGTTGCTGCGCCCGGATAAGATCGCGAACCGGAGCCACGATATGGATTAAATCGTCGTCTGCCAGCGAATAAACCGCGCCGCAGCAATTCCATCGTTCCAGTTCGGTCGCTTCTATCCCTAAAACCTCCAGGCTGGCTAATGCCGAATCTTCAAGATTTTTCGCTTTTGTTTTTAGTGTACATCCCGGATAATAACCTAACTTCATACTCACCTCACGATGTCATTTTGCGGAAACCGGAAACCATCGCTATCTGAGGGAGATCAACCACTTCCTCAGGCTGCAGGTTAGACGGTTCGACCTGGTTAATATTCTGGCGGAGTCTTAACAACCGGATAGCTTCCATCACTCTGGTGATATCGATCCCGCGGGGACAGCGAACCATGCAATTATGGCATGAGGCGCATACCCAGGGGGTGTTAAGTAAATCGAGAGCTTCCGATTGACCGAATTGAATCAAAGTCATAATACGGCGAGGCGGAGCCTGGAGATGTTCCTCCATGGGGCAGGATGCCGAACATGTTCCGCACTGAAAACATTTGGAGATATCCTGGCCGCTTATCTCCTTGATTTTTCGCCGCATTTCATCATTGATTGTACGTAATGCGATTAAAAGAGACATTTCATCCTCGATTTCATATAATAATTACATTCACTCAAACTTAATGCGAACAATTCCTGTTTATGTTATCGTCTAATGTAGTGAATATTTTCACAACATCAAGCAAAAAATGATATTTCGAATATATAAAAATCTATATTGGGAAACAACAACTTTGAGAACTTTTTCACGAAATAACTTCAACTTTGTTAATTTTATTTTTAAATTATGCCATGTCTTAAAGAACTAACGACGGCAGTTCAGTTCAATTTGTATTCCATCGCCGCTTTTCTTTTGTTAATACTTTTTAGGATATCAAGCAGGCAATGTTCCCGTTATGCTGCCTGCTGATGATTTGAACCACCATCAACTATCTCCTTACAACGAATTATGCCTGTCTATTTAAGCTATCCACCGAATTATTCTTGACCGCATATATCCTCAAATATATATTGACCAGTTAATTAATGCACACAGGAGGATGTTTTGATATGGGTAAAACCCTTGCTGAAAAAATAATTGGTATGAATGCCGGTAAGGAAGTTTCCGCCGGCGAAATAGTAATCGCTAACGTAACCGCAGCGTTGGTGCAGGACGGCACCGGTCCGCTGGCGGTTAAGCAATTGCAGAAACTTAACCTGGAAAAGGCGGCTCATCCTGATAAAACCGTCCTGTTTTTAGACCATTCCGCTCCGGCATCGCGTAAGGAGTTGGCGAATGACCACATGACTTTGCGTCAGTTCGCCGACAAAACAGGCGCGCAGCTTTCCGATGTCGGCAACGGTATCTGCCACACGGTAGTCAATGAGGATTATATCAATCCCGGCGATTTATTAATCGGCGCTGATTCGCATACCTGCACCGGCGGCGCATTATGCGCATTTTCCACCGGAATGGGTTCCACCGACGTGGCTATCGGTATGGCGCTGGGCAAGACCTGGCTGAGAGTTCCCGAGACTTATCGCGTCAATGTAACCGGCGATTTCCCGGTTGGGGTCTATCCCAAGGATTTAATACTTTACTTGATCGGTATGATCGGCGCGGATGGCGCAACTTATAAAGCTCTGGAATTCGGCGGACCGACAATCGACAAGATGGATATGGAGGGACGATTTACCCTGTCCAACATGGCGGTTGAAGCGGGCGCCAAAGCCGGGCTTATTGCATCCGATAAGGTTACGCGGGATTATCTCAAAAAATGGAAACGCGTTAACAAGTGGCAGGAGATATATCCCGATCCGGATGCGGACTATGAGAAAATCATCGATATCGATGTTCGCCAATTGAAACCCACCGTTTCTTATCCGCATACGGTGGACAACACCCGCGAAATCGAGCAGGCGGTTTCCGATAATGTGAAAGTCCATCAGGTATTTTTGGGAACCTGCACCAATTCCCGCCTTTCGGACTGGGCGATATTTGCCGGTATAGTCAAGGGCAAAAAGCCTGCCCCTGGAGTACGGGTAATAGCTGTCCCTGGCTCCAAAAAGGTGGAAGCGGAATTGATGAAACATGGTTACTTGCAGACCGTGATGGAATTCGGCGCCATGATTCTGCCGCCCGGATGCGGTCCCTGCGTGGGAGTACATGGTGGAATTCTCGGTGATAACGAAAACGTAATCGCTACCCAGAATCGCAATTTCAGGGGTCGTATGGGGAATCCGGAAGGGAATATCTACCTCGCATCCCCGGCTACGGTAGCGGCAAGCGCGTTGACAGGCTATATTTCCGATCCGAGGGAGTTCAGCCGTATACTCAAGCCATTGGGGACGATTCCCGATCCGGTGAAGCTTACAAGAGCAAAAGCTGCTAAAAAAACGGCGGCGACCAAGAAAAAAGCTAAAAAAGCTGTGAAGAAAGTCGCCAAGAAAGCGGTTAAGAAAGCAAAGAAGAAGGCTGCTAAGAAGGCAACCAAGAAGAAAGCCGCCAAAAAGACGACCGTAAAAAAGAAAACAGCAAAGAAAAAAAGGTAGCGGTAGCAGGTCGGGTTCCGAGCGCAGCGAGAAACCCGACACGTGAACCAAAAGCAGGTCGGATTCCAAGCAAGTGAAAGCGAGCGAGAAACCGACACAATTGGAAACTGTAGGAATCAGGAGTTCAAATAATGCAAATAACAGGCAAAGCACATAAATTCGGCGATGATATTTCCACCGATCATATCGCTCCGGGAAGACTATTCCACCTCAGGAGCAATCTTCCCGAGCTGGCGAAACATGTACTGGAGGATGCAGATCCTAATTTCGCTAAGAATGTTCAGCCCGGCGATTTCGTAGTTGGCGGGAACAATTTCGGACTGGGTTCATCCAGAGAACATGCTCCGACAATCATCAAGTTGGCCGGAGTCGGAGCGGTAATGGCGAAGACATTTGCGCGCATATTTTTCCGCAACGCCATCAATGTCGGTCTTCCCGTCCTGGTATGTGATACCGATAAAATCAACGCCGGTGATCAGTTGACAGTCGATCTGTCCGAAGGAGTGGTGAACAATTTAACAACCGGTGACCGACTCACTTTTTCGCCGCTTCCTGACGCTATGATTAAAATTTTAAACGATGGCGGATTGGTGGCGCATATCGAGAAACACGGCGATTTTAAACTGGATTAATACAGCGTCCGGGCTTGCCTGCCTTTGGCGTGGACACCCGTCCACGTTTACACGGAGGGACGCGTTTTTGTCGCGTCCCCTGGTCACGACGGAGCGTGACCTTCCCGGCTCATTGTCGGATTTCTCCATTCGGCTGTCGCCGAAATCTTCGGGCTACTTGACATCGGATGTATATTAAATAATATGAATATCAGTAAAAATCCCGAAGTGGGAATAATCGGCACCATAAATTTCGACCGTGTGATCGGCGACGGATTCGAATATGAAGACCTTGGGGGGATTATGTATAATATCCTTGGGATTCATTATCTCAGCCGGGGACAGATAAATAT
>WJIR01000287.1 GCA_014730175.1 Candidatus Zixiibacteriota bacterium | reverse complement strand
GATCTGGGAATCGTAACCGATGATCCCATAAACGAGGAATTCACCGGCAGCGATTTAACACCATTGCTAATTCAGACTGAAGAATCAGCGGAGGGTGAAACCACCGCAGCGGATTTGGGGATACTTTTCAATTCATCTCAGCAGATACACGATGGCGGTGATCTCGATCCGCGCATTACCCTGAATATGAAACTCTCTGATTTACGCAGCGGATTGGGCATAACTTTTTCGATGATACGTATAGCCAATGGTCAGACCGAATATGATCTGGACTTTTCATCGCTGGAAGACGATAGCGATGCTACTATTAAGGATTTATTCAATCTGATCGAAGGTACCGGCGCCGGTGTGGAGATGAATATCAATTCGGATAAAAACGGAATTACGATTAGTTCAACGCATGATGGACAATCATTCGTGATTTATGACACGTCGGAGAATGGAACGGCGAGCCAGTTGGGCATTGCCGGAAGCCCGGATTTGGTCGGGAGTCTGCTATATCTCGCAGATGGCTTGCAGCGAAATTGGGTTGATACAGGCCAGCGAGTAGTAGACCGGCTTCAGATGGCGCAAGATCAAATCCTGGTCAATCGTTCGAGTGTAGGAAGTAGGATAAACAGAGTTGACCATATTGAATCCAATAACCTAAACCAGGAGGTGTACACGACTCAGCTTCTTTCGGATGTTGAAGATGCCGACTTCTTATCGGCGGTAACAGAGTTGTCGATGCAGGAAGTGGTGTATCAAGCGGCTCTGGCTACTTCAGCAAGAGTAATACAATCTTCACTGGTAAACTTTCTGAGTTAACTATTATGAACAAGACAAAAATCAAAAAGGTCGAGAATCCGGAACTAAGAAAAATTCAGAGTTCGCGTTTCGGAGAATTGGAGGTTGATGAAAGCGCATTCATCAATTTTCCGCATGGTTTGATAGGATTCGAGAAGTATCGGGATTACATTATCCTGGAAATGGATTCCTTCAAACCGTTTGCCTGGCTTCAATCAGTTGACAAACCGGCTTTGGGATTTCCTATAGTGGACCCGGCTCTGGTAAAGCAGGACTATGAGGTTAAGATTGATGCCGGAGAATTGAAAGACATTGGAGTAACGGATACTTCTCAAGCGAGGATATTCGTTATCGTCACGGTGCCGAGAGGAAAACCTCAGGAAATGAGCGTCAATCTTCTGGGTCCTATTATAGTAAACGCGGATCAGCGGAGAGCGATGCAGATTGCTCTCTTCGATAGCGATTACCCGACAAAGTATTATTTGGTGGATGAAGGGAAAGAATCATCCGGGCAATCAGAAGAGGATCAAGTGTCGTGTGCCACGGCATAAAAGGCAATTATGGGTGTGTGGATATGTTTGTCTCCCATAGATTTGTTGGATTGTTTAAGATGTGAATTCTTTATAAAAAATACTTGCTTTATGCCGTAACGCCTTGTTATATAGGAAACTTTGAAGGTTAATGGATTCTGATAAAGTAGGAAATAGTAACTAATTATAATAAAAACCAGGAGGTGCTGGATGACCAAAGCCGATTTGGTTGAAATAGTCGCTGACAAAACTGGATTAACGCGCACCGATGTCGCGGTAACGATTGACTCGTTGTTGGACGCCGTTAAGAAAGCCCTGGAGAACGGAAATAATATTGAGATCAGAGGCTTTGGAACATTTAAAATCAAACCGCGTAAAGCACGAAAGGCACGGAATCCTCGCACCGGCGAAGTAGTTCCCGTACCTGATCGCAACATCCCGGTTTTCAAACCATCTAACGAATTTAAAGAAATGGTGATGAATTCAAATCCGGTCAATGAGTAAGTTCAGTAGTAATTGCATCATGATTTGTAGTAAGGAGTATTATGCCGAGTGGTAAGAAGAAGAAACGACATAAGATAAAAACCCACAAGAGGAAAAAGAGACTAAGAAAGGACCGTCATAAGAAGAAAAATCGCTAATGCGTATTTTTGTGATTTCCGATACACATGTCCCCGAGCGTCTTCGTTCCCTGCCGGATGAGCTAATGGAGCGAATAATGCACGGGGATGTTTTATTTCACTGCGGTGACTTCACATCCATTAAATTATTCGAAAAGCTAATAAAGCATCCACGATTCTATGGGGTCTTGGGTAATATGGACGAATTTGCCCTACGTTCGGTTGTACCGGAAAGGCAGATTGTCGAAATCTCGGGCAAAAGGATCGGAATTACCCACGGTAGCGGTTCACCCTCCGGGCTGGAACAGCGAGTTTATAGCTCATTCGAAGAAAAACCGGATGTAATACTTTTCGGGCACTCTCATAATCCTTATCACAAGTTCATCAATAACACTTTGATGTTTAATCCCGGATCATTCACAGGGGGATGGAATTCCGAGCCCACCTACGGAGAGTTGTTCATAGAAGGCGACAGAATCTGGGGTGAACATTACAAGATCGATATTAAGTAAATTCAACATAAAAGTTCCCGACCGGTAGCGTGCTTGATCCGCCGAAGACGAGATATTTGGAGGGATGCGCTTTGTCGCGTCCCTTGGCCGCGACGGAGGTTAATCCTCCAGGATCATTGTCGGGTTATGTGCGAGGCATACGTCCTCGTATACTTCGTTTTTAAGGTTTGCAATTTCGGCAGGGAGATAAACCGATATCCAGTGCATCGTCCCGGTTTGCGAATTTTCTCAGTGAGGATATATTTCGATTTTTGATGGAATGGCAAGAGGGGCGATGAAAACGGAAAGATGATTTGGTTGCTAAATAATATTCGCATGGCGATTTAACCGGTGCAGACCAAATATTAATATTACTCGCGCGAGCTTGCTTCTGGGCTTGCACCAGTTCATCGAAGCGGGCAAGGTTGGGACGGTGGAAATATGCGCACGCCAAACCTGAATCCAGCAGCGTCTTGTTGACAAAGTAAGTATCGACATAAACATAAGCCAGAGTCCTGCCGTATTTGTCATATTTCTGCTGGTCATATTCGAATGTGATATCGTCGATTTGCAGAAGCTGACGGAGCAATTCGGTTGATTCCGATGCGAATTCATCGCCGGTCTCGGGAGTATCGATACCGATCAAACGGACTGTCTCGCCATTATCCATTATGAAGGTATCGCCATCAAGCACGCGTACCTGCGGTCTGTCCTTTTCGCAGGCAACAAATAGCAGTAGTATAGCAATTGGAATTGAGTAAAGATTTCTCATCATATAAACGAAGCCCTCGCGCTGTTTTCCGAATCTTCTTCGACCATGAGTGTATATTCCATTCTATCCTTTATATCCTCGAGATGAGTGATTACGAAAATCTGTTTAAATCGCTGTTTAAGTTTACCCAGCGCATTCAGCACGGCTTCACGTCTTTCGTTATCAAGGCTTCCGAATATCTCATCGAGGACGATGAAAGAGAATGTGGTATCTCGATTTTCCCATGCGAGTTCGGAGATTGCCAAACGCAGACAAAGGTTAGCGATATCCTTCTCACCACCGGAAAACCTCTCGATCTCGTATTTGCTGCCATTGTCCTCGATCAGCAGCTTATATCCCTCACCAACTTCCATCTCGGGATAATTCCCATCGGTCAGCATATCGAGATATTCGCTGGATTTTACCGATAGCGCCGGACGTATTCTACCAACTAAATCCTCACGGAATTGCTTGAATATTCCTTCCAGACGTAGTAGCCGCTCCTTCTCTTTGCGCAACGATTGAACTTCTTTTGTCAATCTATCTTTGGTTTCCAACTCCTTTCTGGCGTGGCTGATATCCTTTTCCGCCATTTTTAATTGGGATTCAAGGTCTTTCAGAGTAAGTTGCGCCTTTTGATATTTCTTACCGGTTTCTTCCTTTTCCTTCTCCGCTTTTGCATATTCCTGCGGAGAATAATCGACTTCTCTGATTTCCTTCTGCAACTTGTCTATATGCTCCTTCAATTTGCTTACCAGGTCTTGAGTATCGGTTATTTTCTGTGGGACATCTTTAAGGGACTCGATTCTTTGGCTCAGTCCGATATATTTATCGCGGAGGGCGGCGACATTCTCGAATTCCGCTTTTATCTTCTTATGCATATCGGGATCGTATTTCAGTTTTTCGAGCTCCGATATCTCCTTTTCTATTTTTGCTATGCTTTCCTCGGTTTTGTGCAATCTCCTTTTTTCCGCTTCCAACGATTTGGAGGCTCTACGGATCGATGCCTGACGGTTATTCAATTCCTGAATCGATTTATCGAGGGTTTTCTTCCTGTTATTTAATTCTTTCATTTCATCTTTAGCCGCCCTCAATTTCTGCTGCGTATCCGCCCTCTCCTTTTCCAGCTCTATTATTTCGGATTGCAGATGATTGTATATGGAGTTGTAATCATCACCCATCGGGCGTAGACAACGATCGCACACTGAATCGGGACCGAGGTTTTGTATATTGTCAAGCTGCTCCTGCAATTCCTTCAGTTTGTCGGAACGCGATTTAACCTGAGAGTTTAGTTCGGTCAACCTGTCTTGCTTTGAATTGATGTCCGAGCTCAGAGATTTACTCTCGTTATCAGCTTTGCCAAGTTTATTCTCAATATCCGCGCCTATGGAAACCTCTTTGTTCAGTTCAGCAACTTCTTCTTCGAGCTGGTTTCTTTCATTCAGTAA
This sequence comes from Candidatus Zixiibacteriota bacterium, assembly GCA_014730175.1. Taxonomy (GTDB): domain Bacteria; phylum Zixibacteria; class MSB-5A5; order UM-FILTER-46-8; family UM-FILTER-46-8; genus WJIR01. The sequence goes on along the minus strand of WJIR01000287.1, from coordinate 15,677 downwards.
CTCCTGGAATCTCGCTCTTTTGGCAAGCAGGTCGTTATACTTCAACGCCATTTCCCTTTGCGCTTCGATAGACTGCTTTAAGGATTCATATTTTGCGGTCTCGTTCTCGAGATTAGCTGCTTCCTTCCTGAAACGCTCCAGACTCTCAGCCTGTGATTTGAAGTCCTTTAAGCTGGCTTCGTAGTTCTCTACTTGATCCTTTGCCTTTTCCATTTGAGAGTGAAGCTTCTGATATTTTTCTTTATTAGTATTCGCTTCGGCGAATTCTTTCCTTGCCTGGTCGGCTTTGCTCTTTCGTTCCTCGGTTACCTTTCGACCGGTATCGATTCTATTATTAAGCGTAGTGAGTTCCTTTTCCAGCTTTTCGATATCAGCATCAATAGTGGAAATACTCTCCATGAATTTCAAATTAGATTCTATTTTCGTCTCTCGTTGCGAACTGTCTCTGCGAATTAGTTTGATTGCCTCATCGATATCGGAGATACCGAGGAGTTGGATAATGTGCCTTTCTCTTTCGCTCGGGATGATATCCGAAAGCGCGTTCAACTCCTTTTGTTTGGCAAAAAAGCTAATCCGGAAGTTCTTCAAATCCATTCCGAGAATTTTAACGACTTCGGAAGTGGTACCCTTGGCGGACTTTGCGATCAGTTTATTTCCTGAGAATAGCGAGGCGTCTGCTGTGAAGGTTCGCCCTTTTAAGGTGCGGACTATTCGGTATTGGTTGTTTTCCAGTTCGAAATCCATAATAACCTGGCATTCGGCAGCGCTATCGGCATGAGCGTACCGAATCTCATCCTTACCGCTGCGGGCAGCGGTATTACCGAACAACACCCAGGAGATAGCTTCCACAATGGTTGACTTTCCCGCGCCGTTACTACCTACGAATCCGATAATACCCTCGGGAAACTCCAACTCACAATTGATGAATCTCCGGAAGTTCTTGAGTTGTAACGAACGAATAATCATCCTAATCTTCTTTTCTCGCTTTGCTCAGATAATCGATCCCGAGCTTTAGTAATTCCTGCTTATCCGCGCCTTCAACAACCATGTTATTCAGGAATCTTTCGAGTTCACTTTCAAGTTTACCGATAGTCTGAATCCGTTCGGCGATAGCCAGCTCATCTTCAGATTTTTCTTTTTTGATGTCAAATTTAAAAGCGGACTTGGTCATATCCTCAAACTCACGCTCCGATATTTCTGACTTGAGATGCGAAGGTAGATTTACTATCTCTAATCTGGCAATGGAGTCTTTCAGTTCAGCGGTTTGGAGGTTATCCCGTATGGTCTCCCGTAATTTATCGCTATCGAAATCTCTGGCATCGATAGGCGGCAGCTTGAACATACGCCGCGCCGGGAGTTCGTGGAATCCCACGCGGTTACTTGAAAGGTCCACTTCCAAAAAACCTTTCCTCTGATCTGCTTCGTTGAAGGATGCTCTTTCGGTGGAACCGGCGTAATAGCAATTATCCGCGATTTTAGTGAAGCCGTGGTAATGGCCCAGCGCCACGTAATCGTATTTTGGAAAGACCGAATCGGGGATAAATTGCTCGGCGAATTCATTCATGCTGAATTCCGGTATGGAGGCGACCACCCCATGGACAACCAGCACATTATAACGAGCGCCGGTATCAGGTTCGGCTTTTTCTATTTGTTTTTCCAGGTCTTCTTGCGAGAGGCAATGAGGGATAGCATGGACTATCGCATCGCCATACTTATATCTTTCGTAGCTTCCTTTGTAAACGAAATCGATGTTGGGTATAATCTCCATTATCTGAAAGACCGAACCTGTGGAGCGGGTTTTTGGGGTATCGTGGTTTCCGGAAATTACAATCGTGGGGATCATCGCATCGCTCAGCTTGAGCAATGTTCTTGCTGCACGCGCGATTATGCGATTCGAAGGACGTACCAGGTGGAACAGGTCGCCGGAGTGGATGATAACATCGGGTTTCATCTCGATCATCCTGTCTATCGCTATATCGAAAACATGTAGGAAATCTTCTTCCCGCTGGTCGTACCCCTGTTCGGTTAATTTTCGGAAGTTTCCCGAAACACCCAGATGACTGTCTGAAATGTGGATTATTTTCATGGTTGATTATTTATCTTTACATTACTAAACATAAGACAGCGGATTGTTTCGTTGCTTCGCTTCTCGCAATGACCATCTCATCCGAAGGATTGTCGTGTATTAAAAGAACCCCTCGTCCGGCGAAGGTATCTCATTTTTCGATTTAATATTATCCGCATTTTGCGTCGAAATATATTCCTCGTACAGATCGATTATCGCCGGTATGGCGAATGGTGTTTGGGGAGATGAGATCAGCGCTTCTCCCGGCTGCAGCATCTGTATCTCCCGTGTTAACTCCCTGATATCCTGTCGCGCCAGCGACCGGAGTATGTTCCGATCCCGTTCATCCGCCAGTCCCAGGATGAAAAGGGTGTTAAACTGTGAGAGAATCTCCTCGTCGATTAGCTTCGGTTGCTGGGTAATGGCGGTAAGTCCCACCTTGAATTTCCTGCCTTCGCGACAGATTCTGGAAAAGATGTTTTCCTTAGTTCCCGTAAGTTGTCCCAATACCCTTTGAGCTTCCTCCAGCACGATAGTGACATTCGGGAGGGTTTTGAAACTGCCGGGATTGCGGAATTCATTATGATAACTATCCAGTATTTGCCGGGCGATTGCTGCTGCGGGGAGTAATTCCCGCCAACCTGATAGACCGCTTAGATCAATTAGAACCACATTCCCCAGTTTGAGCTCCTTTATTATTTTCTTAGTAACGCTGACTTTTTCATCTTTATGAAATGTTTTCTGACTAAAAATCTGCTTTGCCCTGCGTTGAAGAACCGATATCGTGGTTTCGTGGAATTTCGATGAAGATATTTCTTCTGTTATTTCATCGATACTCAGCTCATCAAGTTGTTTTAGCCAATCAGCACCATAGCGATTATACAAGGCATAAGCCGCTTCTAATTGTGCCTGGGAAAAGTCGAAGAGTAAAATAAGGTCTTCGATGTTTATTTCACGATGGTTCAACCTTAATTTACTGTGTGTATGTGACAGATTCCTGTGACTGAAGACGGTTAGTTTGCTGTATGAACAAGGATGATTAACCAGTCCCTTCTTCTTTTCTTCGCCGCCATCGATATACTCACCATGAGGGTCGAAAATCAACATCCCCACGCCATCCGATTCCATTACCGAAGATGCCAGACATTTCATAAGGTTCGATTTTCCCATACCGGTGGTGGCGAAGATACCGGTGTGGCTCGGTATAAAGTTCTTCCCCATACCCACTCGGAAATCCAGGACTTCATCGCCTGAGCGGAGTTTGCCTACGGTAATATCGCCGGCATACTTCTTAATGAATGAGAATTGTTCAATCGTAGGCACGGAAGCCTGCGAGAAAAGCGGCGGAAGGGATTTGGCTCGCTTGAACTCTCCATCCCGAGTAAATCCAAGGATGACGCATTTGCCGACTTCGAAATTCCGTTGTTCTTTATCAAATAGTTGGAAGCCCCTTTCAGCACTTTCCATCTCCATCATAGCGCCGGCAAGGTTCAAAGCCCAGGAGGGATTGCCTGCTTCAAATCCATAGAGAATATCAACCACTCGCAGGAAGTAGAGGATATTGGAGTCCCCCGCCGTCAAAATTTCTCCCATAACCAAATTGGCGTCGGGATGACTTCGTATGAATATCTCGGAAATCGAGCGCCCGATAATGCGCCCTTTATATTCAGGCAAATTACTCATAGCGACAATTTAGAAAATATCATTTTCGATGGCAAGGAATTCCGCCGGAACATCGGCATTGAGTATATCATGGTAATCGGAGAATGCCGAGTGGAGAATCTGTTTATCGATCCCCAATGAGATAACCATATCCTTAATCGACTGTGCCAGTTGGGTTTTTCGGGGTGGTAGAATCCGGGTCTTCCGGTGCGCCGCCGCTAATGGATAAGGATATCCCGGGAATTCGGGATCGATTGAGACCGCTCCTAATCCGGAAATAATCTGGTCTGCTTCTTTCCGATATATAGAGGGTATATCTAACCTCAGTGCAGGCGCTAAACCGTTATACAGGTTCACTAGGTAAATGTCTATTAGATGCGCATCCGGGGAATATCCTTTAACTAAATCCGAGATACGAAGATACCAGATACCGCCTTTGTTTTTTTCTCTTAGCATCTGCGTGAATTTTGAAATCAGGGGGCAATTCTCCGACCAGAGTAAGGACGAAGATTTACTGACGCCCATAATAACTATTCCATTTCGGTGGGCTTTTCGAAGACAATTATTAAATAAATCGGGATTTACCGAATCAGGCGGTTTAAGGGAACCATCTATTAAAATGAAATCAGGATTAGGTGTTTGCTTTAGGGAATCATTCATCAATGCAAACTCCAGAATCTGCCTGCATTTATCGGTCTGCCCTTTCCATACAGGATCGGGATCGATCTCGATTTCAATGACATCGGAAAGTCGCTTGAGAGTATCGATCGGAATGCCCTCACCCGAAGGAATTATCCACTCGGGCGTTGTTACGGAATCTGTCAGTTTTAAGTTTTCGTAAGTTACCGATGCTGCTCTGGCAACCCCAACCTGGAATCCCGCGGATTTCAGCAGGGTTGAAGAACCTCCGTCAATTGCCGTAATCAGCTTAAACTTCCGGGATTCCTTCGCCTCTCGAAGGTTTTGAGGCGAAATATCGGGATTGATAGTAACTCCTTCAGGAAGATTATGCTCCTCGTCAGGTTCCTGCGGCGCAATGGAGCGCTCTTGATGGAATAACGAGGCTATTAACTGCGCGGTTTCCTGCAGACCAAGAACACCGGTGGATGGATTTCTCATGATTTATGAATATAATAGATTGCGGCGATACCGGTAAGGATATTTTGATACCAAACATCTTCAAAACCGGCATTATTCAGGATCTTAACGAAATCTTTCTGCTTGTGGAAAACACGAAGCGAGATTGGGAGGTACCGGTAGGCGTAGTCCTTACCTGTCAGGAACTTGGTGTAGAAGGGTACGAATTTGTAGAAATACAGATAAAAGAGTTTCCCGACGATTGGATTCTCCGGATGGGCGATTTCTAAAAAGACCATCTCGGAAGGGCTGATACTAATGCGATTCAGTTCGCCAAGGAAAGCCGACATATTCTCAATATTTCGCAATGCGAAACCCTGAATTACCGCATCGTATGTGTTATCCTTAAAAGGAAGGTTTTCTCCATCAGCAACAACGAATAGGAACTGAGTTTGATTGGACTTTTCCCCGAGTTTATCTTTTGCCAGTTTCAACATCCGTAAGCTTAAGTCAGCCAATACAATAATCCGCGGCACCGGATTCCGCCGGGATAATATCATTGCCATATCACCGGTACCGGAGCAGATGTCCAATACGAAGTTATGCTTTCGCAAATTCTTAACAGCCTTTTTTCTCCATTTAAGGTCAAGATTCCAGCTAATAATCCTATTGAGCCGATCATATTCCCCCGCTATCTCGGTAAACATTTTCTTGACAAAGGATTTTTTCCGCATTAAGTCAGAACCGATTCCAATGCCAGCAGAATTTGATAATTTCGGTATGGGGAGACCACAAATGAGTAGAGGGTTGATTCCGGAAGCGATTGCTCGATTTGAAGGCGTTCCTGCTCGGTACCGATAATAATCAGAGACAAGAAACGATTTTTAAGAATACTGTTCATCTCATCGATGTTATGGAAGTAAAATTTGGAATCGATAATCAGGCATCCCGTACATGACTGAAGCTGCCGCATAATATTCTGGGAAGTATTTATATTCGAAGGCATGTAACCGAAATTCTCAAGTATGTTGCTAATGCGCTCTGACTCTTCGGGATCGCTTACCGCGATTTTCAGGAATTCGCTTGATTTGGTGATTTCGGTATCTTCGGAGGTTTCAGTATCGCTTGCGACTTGGTTTTGCACTTGCTTTTTGGTAATTTGTTTGTAGCTATAAGCTGAGGTGATGTCTATACCTTCAAAAGGATCACTCTTCGCGAGTTTACGAATTCGGCCGATCATTTTGGTGGCATCATAAACCAGCCTGCAGATAGTGTCCAATTCCTCTTTAGTTGACGGATCGTTGCAATACTCCAGTAGCAGCTCCAATCGTCCGGATATTGAAACGAACATATTGTTGAAATCATGCGCTACGCTTCGCACCATCTTTTCATAAGAATGTTGCTGCTGGTAATCGTCAATATCCTTGTGCATTTCTTCCAATTCACTCAGTCTTGAAGTTAGCTGTTGTTTCTGGATAAGATTGAAGAATAGTCCGGAAAGTAAACCAGTCAGTTTTTCCATTTTCTTGAAAACAGCGCTTTTATCCTTGGTTGCATCCGCACCGATAAGGAGATAGGCGAATATCTTGCGATCCTCAAATAATGGAATAAGAAATGTATTAATTTCCACCGAGAATTCCATTTGAAAATTATGGATTTTGACTTGCTTGTTAGCGTAGGCAATCGGCAATTTCCTGACCGATTCCGAGTGTAAAGTTAATCCACTCAACCACTGATCGTAACGCTGTTTGAGTTCTTCGTTCTTGAAGTACTTAAACAGTATTCTAAAAGCGGGCTCTTCATCATTGTTGAAGATAGCGGCAAAGGGCGCCCACTCACAGCCCTGGAAAAACCTGGATAAATTTTCGTCAAGTTGAGATACTGAGGAGCTTTGCGTAAGACCGAATAGCTCCGATTCGTCATTAAGATCGTTTGCCTGTGATGCCAGTAGGTTGGCAAAAATAGTTGCCAGGGAATAAATTACGTCTTTTTTCTCATTTGAAAAGCTCTGCGGAATGCTTGAGAGGAGAATCAAAGTACCTTGAAAAGTCGAATTCTCATACAGGGGGATTCCCACGAAAGACCGCATATTACTCTCGGCCTTTCCGAAATCCCCAATAAATATCTCCTTTTTATTATGCAATAATGAACCGAGAAATCCTTCTGCTGAGATCACGTTCTCCGGTAGTTTTAGATTCGGCGAATCGGACTCATAGAGATGCAAGACTAATTTTAGGTGCTCGTAATGGTCTAATCCATAAACAGCGACCTCCTCAAAGCCTAAAAACCTGATTACCTCTAAGAATTTTTCGTTAGCTTTTTGACTTTCAAAACCATAGCGAAAGATTCTGGAAGCGAGTTCCACGATGTCGTCCAGGATGTTTGTAATCTCCATCTTCTCCGCTTGCGATTCCCTGATGGCACAGTCTCTATTAGAAGCACGTTTCTCGATTGCAGCATTATCCATTCGCTGTTTGGATGGAGATTGGATAAATTCGTGAAACCTTCTTTGAAGGTCACGCTTTCTGGCATTAAGGTATGAACTTTTACCCATTTAAGGGAGTTCCCTGATATCTATCGTTCCCTATTTACCATAAAATCGATCAATGTTCGTAAATTATCAACAGCTTCCGTTGAACCGGGAAATGTCATTTCTTCGAATTGCTTTTTAGCTAACTTAGCTAAACTATTAGCGGAATTACGAGCATAACCTATGGAGCCGTATTTTTCAAAGTACTCCATTATTTTATAAACATCGCTTTCGCTCTTTTTATGACGAGATTTTGACATTATTGACAGAAATCCTTGCTTATCCTCATCCGATGCATGTTGAAGACAATGGATTACCATCAGCGTCCTCTTTCCCTCGAATATATCTCCCAAAATCTCTTTGCCGTATTTGGCTTCATCTCCCACCAGGTTCAAAATATCGTCCCGTATTTGAAAAGCCGTACCCAGATTTAGACCGAATCTCTCGGAATTATCTTTGGAGGCTCCGTCATAACTGGCAATAAGGGCGCCTGCCACCATCGGTACAACACAGGTGTAATATGCGGTCTTGTTGCGACACATATTCATATAATCTTCTTCGTTCAAATCCCATCGACCGTTTTCCACCCAGGATAACTCGATATGTTGTCCCGAGGTAGTCCGGTTAAGCATTTCGAGGAATAAGCTAAATAGCTGTAGCACAACGCGTTCATCGAGAATTTTGCAGTTGGAGAGCAGCATTTCCCACATCCTGCCTGCCAGGGCATCTCCCGCATTAATAGCCAGCGCAATTCCGTGCTCCTGGTGAAGCGCTGGTTTTCCGCGGCGTAATTCGGATTGATCTTCAATATCGTCATGAATTACAATCCAATTCTGAAAAAGCTCCAAAGCGGCGGCCGTGGGGATAGCGAGATTTCGATCTCCCCCAAATGCCTGGCAGAATAAGACGCAGAGCGTAGGTCTGAGGCCCTTGCCGGTTCTGGATGGATACTCTCGCATCATATCATACAGGAGCTGAATCTCCTTTACCGGATGACTGGTTGGCAGACTGCTAAAGATTAATCTGTCCACCTCTTCCTTGATTTCCGAGGTTATACCATTTACGGATTTAACTATATTGTCGGGCATAATTTGTGGATAGGTTGGTTTGTGAATTCCTTAACTACAAAAACAAATATTGCATATTCGGTTATGTTTGTCAATAACTTTATATTGCTAAATTGATTAGCGATAACCTGCCAAAATGCTGCTATTACGGCGAAATCAACCTCAAAATGGCGATTTTGGTATAATTTGTTGGCACGCAACCGAAATAATATGTAGTAAACTGCCATCAAATTTGCAGGAAACTGCACGGCCTGGGGAAATTTTTGAACTGCAAATAATAATGTTTATTCGGGAACATTAAGTTGAACTTCGTGTATAAAATTTAAAATAACTTGAGGTAAAAACAAATGGCAAAAATAAAAAATACCCCTGATAACGATAAGGGACTGATGGACAAGGCTGTTCATGGTGATAAAGCAGCTTTTAGTCGATTGGTTACGAAATATAAAGATCGTTTATATAACTTTATTTACAGGATGATTCCCGAGGAGCAGGAAGCGCAGGATATTCTGCAGGAGACTTTCCTTCGAGCCTACAAGGAGCGAGAACGATACCAGCCGGATTATGCCTTTTCAACCTGGCTGTACACGATTGCTACGAATTTAGTGCGTAGCGAATATCGCAAAAGGAAACGGTGGAAATTTATTTCAATGGGAATCGGTTCCCAGGACGATGAGCTGACAATTCCTGAAGTTGGCTATAAGGATTTGAATCTGATGCCCTATATTGAAAAGGCGCTGGAAAATCTGGGATATGAATACAGGACTACTTTTATCCTGAGGGATATCCAGCAGTTGCCGTATGAAGAAATAGCGCAGATTACCAAGGTTCCGGTTGGAACCGTGAAATCTCGTTTAAATAGAGCCAGACGATTATTGAGAGAACAATTATCGCCACTAAGAGAAAGCTATCATGGATTGTCGAAAGGTATACCACAGACTCTCAGCGTACTTGGATAAAGATCTACTACCGCCCGATAGGGTACAGGTGGATGAGCATCTTAGAAGCTGCGATGCGTGCCGCAAGAGGTTGGATATGTTCCGGAGAATTTCCGTTACAGCACAGGAACTGAATGAATTGAATGCGCCGAGCGATGTGGAAAGCAACGTTCTTAACGCAATAAACGAGTATGAAATTGGAGTTAACCGCAAGAGGGCGTTTAGGGATAAGGAACGTTTCAATCCCAGATGGATGTTTGGATTATCTTTCGGAGTTAGTACCGCTATTATAATAATCGGTATCGCACTGACAACGGGTATATTTTCCGGGCAAACCCAGTATGTTGATAACTCAGGTGTACTGCCTGCAGCAGAGACCGGAAGTTTAGACAAATCGGAGTTGTTACTTGATGATTTGGATGGAGTGGTGCGAGTGGTTCAGGATTTGCAGGGGGATAGATATATTGTATCCAGGTTCAATGATTTTTACTATCGAACGGGAACGAGTCAGACCGATACTCTCTACACCAGTCCTTCCACTGGCAATGAGGCAATGATGTCGGTTGGGGCAGAAATTATTTTCTAAAATGAGAAGAATCACCGCTGTCAATATTTTTATTGGGATTTTTGTTGCCGCCATACCGCTTAATAGCGGTAAGTCAGCAGACACCAACATGTTGGAGGCACTCAATCAGGAAATCTCCAGCATCGTTGATGAAGCTCTTCCTTCCATTGTGGTTGTGGAGGCTGATTTTCCTATTACGAACGAGGACGGAACCGCCTTTACCGCTACCGGCACCGGTATAGTGATATCCGAAAAACATATCGTGACCAGTTGTTCGTTAATCAAGGGGAAACAGAATTTTAAAATCATCACGCATGATAAAAAGGTCAGGGAAGCGAGCGTGGTTGGTTTGGACCATCTCAGGAGAATCGCCATTCTGGAGGTAACACCGGGGGATTTGAATCCGATTCCGAGCGGAGATGTAAATAAACTCCGTCCGGGGAACTATCTTGTAATCATAGGAAACAGCCCGGATATCCTTGTTGCCTCCACGGTGGGCACATTTAACGGATTCGAGGAATACCAGGGTAAGTTAAAAATATTGGTAAACCTCACTCCCGGCTTTTCCGGGGGAGCGGTGGTGAATATATCCGGCGAACTGGTAGGTATCCTGACCGAAAAGAGCCCGGAGTTTATCGGGATAGGCGCTTCATCATTTAAGGATTTGGGAAAGGTTACCGGTTCGGGCGGCAGGAAGTCTCAGTTAAGGGCATCCGATAGGCAAAATTATCAGATCAAGCTTCCCTCACCCAATGCGGTATCAGCTAAACCTGTTGACGAGGTTCTCGCCGTTTTGGAGCAAATCAGGGAGACGGGAGAGATAAAATATGGATTTTTGGGAATAAGCTCGCGTGAAGTGAAAAAGAGTATTCCCAATGTTGTCAGCACAAGGCTACTGAAAGTAAAAAGCGTTGCCAACGATAGTCCCGCCGAGATAGCAGGTATTAAACCGGGTGACTTCATAATCCTCTACAATGGAAAAGATATAACCCGTTATAATCAGCTTTACTATTATGTGAAGACAACACCGCCCGGGGATACAGCCGCTATTACTATCCTTCGCGATGATTCCCTTCAAACAGTCGATGTTGAGATAGGCGAAGCGATTCAGGGTCTGCCCGTTGCAGAGGTACCGCTGCAATTGTCGACCATTTCCGAATTAGGCACACAAGGAGCGGATTCGCCTCCGGATCCGGATGCTATCAAAAACAGGGGGTATGGTAAAGCCCGTCAGGAGGAGATAGATGCGCGGATCGAAGAGCTAAAAACCCAAATGAGAAAGATTCAGGAAGAACTTAAACGCCTCACCGAGGACATGGAGTAGACATATCCCCGAAGGATTAGCACCCAGATGCGCATAACCCTTTGGCTGCGGATAGTGGCTTTAATAAATTATACAGTCTCACAGTTACTTACTCAAAGTCCGTTTAAGCACCATCGGTCATTGCCTAAATTATTCTTGACTTTCACCCCATAATATGTAAAATCATATCCTTGCTATTAATTAGGAATAGAAACACATCAGTATAATGACAATGAAATCTCGTAGTGATATGACTGCGAAGTTATCATTATAGCGAGGAATTATGGAAGTTGCGGTAATCGGAACGGGATATGTAGGGTTGGTTGTTGGCGCCTGTTTAGCTGAAACCGGAAATAATGTTATATGCGTCGATATACACGAAGAACGCGTAGAGATGTTAAAAAAGGGAGATATCCCCTTCTATGAAGTCGGATTGCACGAATTGGTGGTGCGTAATTGCAAAGCTAATCGGCTGATGTTCACGACCAATACAGGTGATGCTGTGCGGAAAAGCCTGGTGATATTCCTTGCGGTGCCGACACCGCAGGATGATGATGGCTCAGCGAGTTTGGAACATATTCTGGAGGCGGCAAAGGAGGTCGCTGAGGGGATCGACGGCTATAAAATCATTGTTGATAAATCGACGGTTCCGGTGGGAACATCCAATCGGGTTAGAGAAGTGATGGAGGAGATCACCAAACATCCGTTCGATGTGGTTTCCAATCCCGAGTTTTTAAAGGAGGGGGCGGCTGTTGAGGATTTCCTCAAGCCTGACAGGGTGGTAATCGGCTGTGATAGCCCCCAGGCGGAAGCGGTCATCAGGGACCTTTACGCTCCCTTTGTCAGGCAGGGTCATCCTATAATAAGCATGAAGGTGCAGTCGGCCGAGATGACTAAGTATGCTGCCAATACTTTCCTGGCAACCAAGGTATCGTTGATAAATGAGATAGCTCGATTATGTGAGTTGGTTGGAGCGGATATTCGCGAGGTTCGTATGGGGATCGGTTCCGATAAGAGAATCGGTTCCAGCTTTCTTTTCCCGGGCATGGGATTCGGGGGCTCCTGTTTTCCAAAAGATTTGCGCGCATTGAAGCATACCGGCGAAACGAATGGATTGGAGCTTCTGATCGTTAAGGCCGTCATTCAAGCTAATGAGATCCAGAAGAGATTCATGCTTGGGAAAATCCTGAGACGCTTTGGAAACGAATTGCAGAATCTTTTCTTTGGGATTTGGGGACTGGCTTTCAAAGCGAATACAGATGATGTTAGGGAGTCGCCGGTCTTCCCCGCGATTGACGCGTTGCTGGAATCGGGGGCGGAAGTAAAAGTATACGATCCCGAAGCGATGGATACTGCTCGAAAGATATACGGAGAGAAGCTTATTTACGCTGCTGATAGCTATGATGCTATCAAGGATGTTGACGCTCTTTTAATCGGCACCGAATGGAACGAATTTCGCCAACCGGATTTCGATCAGATGAAAGAGATTATGAAGCAGCCAATTATTTTCGACGGACGAAATCTTTTTACGATGTCGAAGATGAAACAGAGGGGATTCGAATATTACGGTGTGGGACAGGCGGAATGATTGTCATCGTAACCGGCGGCGCAGGTTTTATCGGAAGCCATCTTTGCACCCACCTTGTTAATGAAGGGAACGAAGTTGTCTGTATCGATAACTTCTATACCGGAATGGAAACCAATCTGGAGCATATCGCAGATAATCCTCATTTCAAACTTATAAGACATGATATAATCGAACCGATTGAATTAAGGGCGGATAGAATTTACAATCTGGCATGCCCGGCTTCACCGGTTCATTATCAAGCGGATCCGATTCGGACTATTAAGACATCGGTTTTTGGCGCATTAAATATGCTGGAGTTTGCGCGGAAAAACAGTGCAAGGATGCTTCAAGCATCTACCTCAGAGATCTACGGAGATCCGCATGAACAGCCGCAAACTGAGCATTATTGGGGCAATGTTAATCCGGTGGGGATCAGAAGCTGTTACGATGAAGGGAAGAGGTTGGCGGAAACAATGTGTTTCGAGTATAAACGGCAATATTCAGCGGATATTCGTGTTGCCCGAATATTCAATACATACGGTCCCCGGATGGCGGTGGATGATGGCAGAGTAGTTCCGAATTTAATAAACCAGGCTCTAAAGGGGCAGTCGCTGACAGTTTATGGTGATGGATCGCAAACTCGTTCATTCTGCTACATCGACGATATGGTGGATGGATTGATTCGGCTTATGGAGAGCGATTACTCGGAAAGCCCGGTTAATCTCGGAAATCCGCTGGAGCTCAGTATTCTTGATGTAGTTGAATTGATACAGAAGCTTACAGGAATCAAGGGGGAGGTTGTATTTCGCAAGTTACCCGAGGATGATCCCGCCCGCCGCAAGCCGGATATAAGTTTGGCGCGAAGAGTTCTGAATTGGAATCCGAAAGTCTCCATTGAGAAGGGAATGCGGGAGACAATCGAATACTTCCGACAGGAACCACACATTGGCCATGATTAATATAGTTTGCAGCATTCATACGAACCGGCTACGGATTATGAGTCATAACTACGTTTGCCGGGACGATTGGGAAAGGGATGCCTCGACATTGCTTAGTATCATTTCCATTTCTTTTTTAGAAGGAGGTAATTCCCTGAGATCCTTTGGCCTGAATAGTTTAATCAGTTTACCGCCGCTTGCTTCAACTATACGCTTCGATAGGATTTCCCCCGGCAATTTACCTTCTTCGCTCTGAAAAGCCGGATTTATCACCAATAACGATATTCGTCGCTTCTTGTAATACGCGGCTACGCTCACGGCGTTTCGATAAACAGGATCTTCAAGTTTATTATCGTATTCCGGAGTGGTTGGTTCGGGGTAGCAATCGCTCAATAGAATAACAATACTTCGGGAGCCGGGATTCTTAGCTTTCTCGAGTTTAGCCATATTATATGCTTTGAACAGACCATCCGCTAATGGCGTCTCCCCGTGAAACTTCAATTTGGTTAATCCTCTGGCGACAACACGGAAATTATGAGTGGGATGATTAAATATCTGCGCCTGCAGTCCCTGCAAAGAGATTAAACCGACCCGGTCATTATGTTGGTTGAAATACCCGGTCATCGATTTTAGTATTTCCTGAAATACTTTGATAAACGGGCGAGTTGACTTACTCACGTCCACCACAAGAATTAAGGTTAAGCTCTCATATTCCGAACGCCTCCATCCCAGCAAATCGTCATCGGTAATCGCTAACTCCCTATTTTTCAGATCATAATTGCCTTTCAGCACGGAGCTGATAATCGTCTGTACCGGAGCAAGCTTGCTGCTTTCTTGCGAATACCTGACTATTCTTATGTTTCTACCGGTAGTAAGGGAAGAAACTGCGCCGCGGCGCCTGCTTCCTCTGGCAGCTACCGCTTGTGTTCTTCGTATGCTTTTAATGAATTTCAGAAAACTTGACTTGGTGGATCTATACAAGCCTTCAAACGATGAGAATAATCGATCCTCAGCATACTCCGGCAAAGGTATATTCACTTTAGCTCCCCCTTTCTTACGCTTCAGTTTTTCTCTGATGATATGCCTTAACCGGGCGGGAATTCCTTGACCGGATTTATTTTTCTTTTCTATTTTTCGTCTTTTTTTTTAAGGCTTACATCTTCGGGTTCAGCGCCCGTCAAATCCACATCATCCTCCTCGGCTCCATCCAAAAACTCATCCGCCTCTTTATTGATTTCTCCCGAAGAGCTTGAGAATTTCTTAGTTCCGTCGGAAATGTCCTCTCGAGATTTAATTTTATTCAAATGGTTAGTGAAGACCGATTTGATTTCATCAGCCGACGGCGGTTCCAAAAACCCTCCATCTCGTGTTCGGTGGGATAAAGTCAACTCCGCTGCCAGTAAAATATCCTCCTCCCAGACATCCGTTCTTCGGTCGATAGCAGCGATAGTCTGAGCGGTTTTTACGATAACGATATCCGGACGTTGACCATCCACTTTGAGCTCGGAACAGGCTTCGGCAATGGCGAATAAGAGCGATTCTTTCATCTCCACTTTGAGGAGCAGCAATCTTGCCTTTAAAATGATTTCCGCAAAAGCTCTTTCGTCGTTTTCAAAAACTCTAAGGAACTCATCAGGATTATTCTCCAGCAGCAAATTCCTCTTTACGATTTCCACCCTCTGCACAGGATCTTTAATAGACTCCACTTTTGCGCATAACGGGAATCTATCCAATATCTGTGGTCTTAACTCCCCTTCCTCCGGATTCATAGTGCCAATCAAGACAAACTCAGCCGGATGTAGTATTGAGATACCTTCGCGTTCGATTGTATTCCGGAAGGATGCAGCGGCATCCAAAATGTCATCGACAAGATGATCGGGAAGCAGGTTCACTTCATCCACATAAAGGATATTTCGATTCGCCTCGCCTAATATCCCAACTTGAATCTTCTTCTCACCGCTTTTG
>WJIR01000286.1 GCA_014730175.1 Candidatus Zixiibacteriota bacterium | reverse complement strand
CGTCCACAATGTATCCTGCGCAAATGCAAAAGATGCAAACAACAGAATCATTGAAATCGCCAATAAACCAATCCTTTTCATACTTCACCTCCGGATAAATGAACTTTTTGTGTGTTGTGCCCGATACTATCGGGAAAATGTCAAGCCCCAAGTGGGCTTGACCCACATTAAAAGAACGCCTCCCTTTTAGGGGGTGTCTTACACTAATTATAAATATTTATAATCTATGAGTCAAGGGAATTAAAAGAACTGCTTGCTGAGGATTCGCTAAACGTGGTAGCAAGCCAAAACTTGTTTGGGCATAGAACGAGGCATACGAGGACGTATGCCTCGCACGGACCTTATTTCCCTCTCCCGTTTAGCGGGAGAGGGTGGATTCGCCGAAGGCGAAGACGGGTGAGGGTGTCAACCCTTTTTTCCCTCATCCCCTGACCCCTTCTCCCACTAAATGGGAGAAGGGGAACTGAGTGGGTATTTTTTATCATGGAGTCGGATGGGGGCGCCCGACTCCACGTTTTTGCGCCAGGTGAGGGCGCCTGGCGCTACATTGAATCAGGTGGGGGCGCCTGACGCTACATTAAATCAGGTCAGGCAACCAAACGCCATATTCTATCCCCCTCAAGTTTATCCCTTAATAGGTTGACATGGTAAATATGCAATGTTAGATTAGTTTGATATGGCAAAGAAAAGAAAAAAGAAACCAAAGGGAAATCCGTACTTAGGGACTATCATAATAATCCTCGGTATCCTGATAGGAATCAGCATCTTTACCTACGATGCCTCCGCTGACAGCGGAATAGCAGGCGAAATCTGGAATCTGGCAAAAGCGGGTGATTTCCGCGGGATACTTCGATTGGAGATAGCAAACGCAGGCGGAATTATGGGGGCGTTTATTTCGTCTATCGTGATGTTCGCATTCGGATTGCTGGGATTTCTAATTCCCCTGCTGATTATCGGGAGCGGCGTTAACGTTTTCACCGGAAAGGGGAAATGGCATTTATCCGGCAATACCAAAGTAAGTTTCGCGATCCTGATACTTTTTACGGTTCTGCTTACGATACCGATTGCGGGTTTGGATGCTTCCCAGCGGAGCGGATACGGCGCCGGAGGAGCGGTCGGCTACCTTCTGGCGAAAGTTTTCAAATTGCTGGTGGGAACTACGGGCGCATATTTTGTTACAGTTTTACTGATTCTGGCTATCCTCAGTATCCTCTATCCTAAGGCTGTAAAGTCGGTCGTTAATTCAATCCTGCGGTTAATCGGGTGGGTATTCATATCGTTGTTCGAGTTACTGAAAAACATCACAAAAAGCCTGATATCACGAAAACCGGCTACTAAGAAGGGGAAAAAGTCAAAGGTCAAAATTATCAAATCCCCCACGCAGGAAACAAAAGAGGAAACAGCTCAAAAGGAGCCGGAAAAGCCTTTTAAAGTGAATATCAAAAGGCAGCAGGATGCATCGCAGGCCGAGGAAGAGCCGGAAGAACCGATTACTCCAATTCGAACACATTCGGAGGGCGAGTATAATTTCCCGGATATATCATTACTGGACAAAGCTGTGCCGGAGGAATCGAGCGATTCCGATACGGATATCGAGGAGAGAGCGGAGATATTGAAAAACACGCTGGCGACATTCGGGGTGAAGATAAACGAGGATTCCGTGGAGAGTTATCCGGGGCCTGTTATCACCAGGTTCGAATTCCAGCCGGCAAGCGGCATAAAAATCAGCCAGATAGCGAGTTTGGCGGATGATCTTGCTCTGGCGATGAAAGCACAGAGTATCCGTATCGTGGCGCCGATACCGGGCAAGGGCGCGGTTGGGGTGGAAATTCCGAATAAAAAACCTCAGGTTGTTAAGATATCGGAGATAATCAGTTCACCGGAATTCCGTTCACCCAAGTATTTGATACCATTGGCATTGGGTAAAGATATCGGCGGTCAGCCGTTTATAGCCGATCTGGCGAAAATGCCGCATCTATTGATCGCGGGCGCAACCGGTTCCGGCAAGTCGGTATGTATCAATGCCATAATTACCAGCATCATTTACAAACTCCATCCCGACCAGGCCAGGTTTATCTTTATCGATCCCAAGATGCTGGAGCTTTCGATTTATTCCGGGATACCTCATCTGGAACGACCTGTGGTGACCAAGGCAAGCCGTTCGGAAAAGGTTCTGCAGGCGGCGGTGGAAGAAATGGAGGATCGTTACAGTCAGTTGGCGGAAGCGGGGGTGCGGAATATCCAGGACTATAATAAAAAATGCCCTGAGAACGAGAGACTTCCTTATGTGATAATAATCGTGGATGAGCTGGCGGATTTAATGATGGGCACATCCAACAAAATCGAGCTGATGATAACGCGGTTGGCTCAGATGGCAAGGGCGGTAGGAATTCACTTGATTCTGGCGACACAGAGGCCGTCGGTGGATGTCATAACGGGATTAATCAAGGCTAACTTTTCTTCGCGAATTGCGTTTCAGGTAGCATCGAAAGTTGACTCGCGCACGATACTTGACGCCAACGGCGCCGAGAAACTTCTGGGCGCGGGAGATATGCTGGTGATGCTTACCGGCCAGGCGGAAATTGTTCGGGTGCATGGTTCTTATGTATCGGGCGAGGAAACGTCGCGCATCGTGGATGCGATCGGCGAAAAGGAGTATAAGCCGAAGCCGGTGGAAGCGTTGCAGCCGGGGCAGGAACCGGAGGCGGCATCTTCGGATACGGTTAACGCCAGCGATGAACTTTTCAGGCAGGCGGCGGAAACGGTCGTTTTGCACAAGCAGGGATCGGTCTCGCTTTTGCAGCGTAAGCTTGGAGTCGGTTATCAACGGGCGGCAAGGTTAATCGATCAGCTTGAGGAAGCCGGCGTGGTGGGACCTTATGAAGGCTCCAAATCACGCAAGGTGCTTATAAATGAGCAGGGATTGATGGATATGTTTTCCGGGAAAGTGAATGGTTAGAGAGCTATTCCCATATAAAACTAAGATTGTTGCCGTTGTATCCGTTCTACTCTTTGTTTTATGCATCGCTCATAATGCCCTCAGCGAACAAAACAGGGATTTTCAGACAACTTATGATCGGATGATTGAGATACTCGAGAAAGCCGAAACGATGGAATTTGATTTTACCAGAACAATAAAATCAGAGTACACCGGAGCTTCGGATACAGCATCAGGCACCGTGAAAACGAAGGGTGATGACCTTTCCCGGATTACAATAGATGATAGGATTATAGTTACGCGGGGGGATACAATCCGGGATTACCTGGGGAGTCATAATCAGTTGACTATTAGTTTGTCGGCTCAACCGGTGTTTAAGGAACTCTTTGTATCCGAGTATTTTGGCGGATTCAAGGTGGCAAGTGGAGCTAAAAATTCATCCGGATTGATTCTTGAGCTTAGTCCTGTTACAAGTGATAGAAAATATACCGAGATACGGATGATACTTAGATGGAATAAAGAAATATCGCACTACATGCCGAAATCGATTTCGTATATAGATGATATGAAACGACAGGTAAGATGGGAATTCAGCATTATAGATTTCGATCCGGATTTTGGTTCGGAGACATTCGTGTTTCAGGTTCCCGAAGGTTGCCGGGTGGTGAATTTGGTTGAATGATGAAGAGAGCATTGAAATTTTACCTGCTTAACCTTGGCTGTCCTAAGAATGAAGTCGATGGGCAGTCGCTGGAGTATCACCTGAGGAATGCCGGATGTTTGCCATCGGAGCCCGAGAAAGCTGGTATTTTGATTGTTAACAGTTGCGGATTTATCGATGATGCCAAGCGGGAATCGATAGATGAGATATTGCGATTGGCGGAATGCAAACACGACAGCGCCATACTCGCGGTTACCGGATGTTTATCTCAACGTTATCGGGAGGAACTAAAGGAGGAAATACCGGAAGTCGATTACTTGTTTGGGATTTCGTCGCCTGCTGAAATTGCGGAAGTACTGTTAACGGGTAACGCTGAAAATATTGACTGCACTTTCGAAATTGAGGGGGGTTACCAGGTCGGTGAAGGAAGATATATCGATCCGAAATCTCATTATGCCTATATGAAGATCGCCGACGGATGCGATAACCATTGCAGTTATTGCGCCATCCCGTCAATCAGGGGGCAATACCGCAGCCGACCGTTGGACGATATCGAAAAGGAAGCGGATTTTTTGCTATCCAAAGGAGTCAGGGAGCTTATTCTTGTAGCGCAGGAAACCACAAGATACGGACAGGAATTCGAGGATAAATCATTGAATCTCGAATTTCTAATCAGAGAACTGATTTCGGATAAACGGCTGGGATGGTTGAGGTTGCTGTATGCTCATCCGGCGAGAGTAACCGATTCGCTTTTGGAGACGATTGCCAACAACAAGCAAGTCTGTTCGTATCTGGACTTGCCTTTACAGCATATATCTGATAAAATGTTAAGGAAAATGAACCGAGGGGTAACATCTGCTGATATTAAGTTATTGGTTTCCCGCATAAAAAATAACTTTCCCGATATCGCGCTGCGCACTACATTTATTGTAGGGTATCCCGGCGAGACGGATGAAGATTTCGAGCAGCTTGCTGAATTCGTCGACCAAGTTCAGTTTGACAGTTTAGGATGTTTTTTGTATTCGGAAGAAGAAGGAACTGCTTCGGCAAAAGCGACGGGGAAAGTAGACCGGGAGATTGCTCAGGAGAGATTGGAGCAATTGATGCTGATCCAATCGACTATTGTTGAGGATCGTAACCGACAGCTTGTCGGAAAAGTTAAGCCGGTCATAGTAGATAGTTATGAATCTGAGTATAACGCTTATCTGTGCCGGCTGGAAAGACAGTCCCCTGAGATAGACGGGTATGTCGTGCTGCAATCCGGGGATCGGAATCCCAAAGTCGGCAGTATCGTGAATGTGCGGATAACTGATTTTGATATGTATGACCTAAAGGCTAAAATAGAGGATAATTCCGGCTTGCGAAAGGTAGGTTGAGAACGATGTCAGCTCAAAGTAGGATGGCGAGAAAAGCCGGCGTAACCTTGTCTACGTCGGTTACTGCATTTTTAATATTGGTATATGTAGTTCAAAGCGGTTCATTGGTTTATCTTCTTTTGGAGCGGTCTCGGCTTCAGGAAACATTGCATCAAAAAGATGTACAGATAATGGAAATGGAGCGGGAGATCGACGAACTAAGGGAAAGATTGAAAATATTCCAGATTATCGAAGACTTCCAGAGCGGCTTCACGCCGCAGGAAAGGGATATTATCGGCGAGGTGATATTTACCCAGAGCAAGCGATTGGGCTATGATCCGATACTGCTTCTGGCGTTAATCCTCACCGAAAGCTCGTTTCGTAAGGGGCAGGAATCCTACATGGGAGCGCAGGGATTGATGCAGGTTTTACCGTCAACGGGATACTGGCTTTCCAATAAGTATAAAATGCCCTGGAAAGGAGATATGTCGCTTTTCGATCCTCATTATAATATCCGGATGGGCAGCTATTATCTTTTCGAGTTGATTCTGAAATTCAAGAATGTGAAAAAAGCACTGATTGCCTACAACATGGGTCCGGAAGCCTTAAGCGGTAGAATTAAACTCAAGGAGAGGATACCGGAAGGGTATGCAAGAGCGGTTATGAAGCAGTACCAGATGTTAAAAGAAACCTACCCCGATTCACTTTTCGGATAGTCTATGCCCGTAAGAATTCTGACGCTTATATTTATTTTGCTTTTACCGTGGGGGAATAAAACCCTCGCCGTAGAGGACAATCTCGATTTCGCCAATGAATTAGCGGATTCCTCTATCGAGAAGTTTCTCGAGGATTTCGATGTAGCAAATAATGGATTTAGCATTCGGGCGATGGAACTTCATCCCGCGAATTTTATCATGGAACAATCAATAATCAGCTACTTAAAAGGTAATAACGGAAAGGTCTTTTTGCTGCCCTCTATCGACTCGGTCGGCAGCGAGGAAATAGATTATATTCTGGAATTCAAGATTATCGGTTTACTCCTTAATTATGATAATGCGCCGAAGAGCAAACGGACCGTCGGCAGGGATATACTTCGCGATGGTTCTCTGGTATCTATATTTCGGCTTCTCTCGGTACCTGATAGAGAAGTGAGATTAACCGAAGAGATTATGGCGGAAAACGAGGATGTTATCAGCAAAAGACAGGCGCGGGAATTTACACGAAAGGGGAATTTTTATATTGCGCCGGAGCTCTCGGGTGGTTATAAACGGTTTTTGGAACCGATATTAGTCGGTTCTGCCATAGCAACTTTAGTGGTATTATTCTTTAGCAACAGGTAATTCGGGAAATGAGTATAAAGACTAACAAAATGTTATTCGTAACTTCGATTGCATTGATTGGATTGATTTTCGGGATAATTGCCGGATGCGGTAGTAAAAACGTTAAGCCGGTAGCGGATCCGGATGACCAATTGAAAATCGCCATGAAACTCTATGAAAAGGAAAAGTATTATGAGGCTGAGACTGAATTCCAGAAATTCATCTACAATTATCCCGGTAACAAAGCGGTTGACACGGCGCAATACTATCTTGGAATGAGTTATTATAAAGATGGGGATTACGCCTTGGCAGCCGGCGAGTTCAAGAAATTCCTGACATCGTTTCCCGCATCCGATTTTGCCGATGATGCTCAATACCATTTGGCTATGTCGCATTATCATCAATCGCCGGGCTACGAGCTGGATCAAAGCGAAACCCGGTTGGCGATCGATGAATTCCTAAATTTCCTCGATGGTTATCCCCTCAGCGAGCATGCCGATTCGGCTTCGGTAAAACTTACGGAGATGAGAAATAAACTCGCTAAGAAAACATTCAAAACCGGCAGACTTTATCAAAAACTCAACCAATTCGATCCGGCGATATTATACTACAACAGGCTGATCACAGAATATCCGGAATCACCTTATGTTGAAGAATCGGTATTCCGAAAAGGGGAGTGTTACTTGAAATTGGAGAAAGATATAAAGGCTCGTGAAGCATTTCTGGAGTATCTGAATAGGTTTGAGAATGGCAAATATCACGGCGATGTAGTCGATCACCTTCGAGACCTTGAGGATAAACCGAAGGCGGAATTGTAATTTCTCAGGTTGATTTGCTTATGCGTAAAGTTGGGATTCTCGGGGGAATTTTCGATCCGGTTCATATCGGACATCTGCATATCGGAGACGGAGTTTGCAGGAAGCTGGGATTGGAAAAGCTTCTCTTAGTCCCGTCGGGAGACCCTCCCCATAAAAAAGATTCGCCGGTTGCTTCGGGGGAACATCGCTTGCGCATGTTAAAAAATGCTGTTGCAGACAATTCGCTGTTTGAAATCACGGATATAGAATTGAAAAGGCGGGGCAAATCATACACCGCTGATACTCTCAAGCAGTTGCGTCAAGAAAATCCCGATTGGGAGCCATATTTCATAATCGGCGGCGATAATCTAACCGAAATCCCGACCTGGAAAACGCCTGAGAAGATTTTCATGCTGGCTAAGGTTGTGGTGGTAAACCGTCCGGGATATGACGCCGGAACCGAATCCTCGCAACTACCAGGTGAGGCGATCAATATAACATTGCCGGGAATTAATCTATCCTCGACCGATATACGGGGATATATTAGAGGGGGAATATCCTGCCGATACCTGTTGCCTCCGGGCGTGGAAGACTATATTATTAAGCATAAACTCTATACGAGATAGAATTCCGGTTATGGCGAAGAAATTAGTATTGATAGACGGCACGGCGTTAGCCTACCGTGCGTATTTCGCATTCATCCGCAGACCTTTGATGAACTCAAAAGGCGAGAATACATCGGCCCCCTTTGGTTTCCTGAACTCGCTGATGAGAATAAAAAGGGAGTATAATCCGGATTATTTGGTGGTGTCATTCGACCTTGGCGCGCCTACTAAAAGACATGAAATCTATCCCGAATATAAATCCACCCGGGCTAAGATGCCGGATGAGATGGTGGATTCCCTTCCGCGACTGGACCAGATTACCGATGCGATGAATGTGCCGGTGGTTACGATAGAAGGGGTGGAGGCGGATGATATTATCGGCACCATAGCTAAAAAGGGCGAAGCTGAAGGTTTCGATGTCTATATTTACACCGGTGATAAGGATTTCTTTCAGCTTGTCAATGATAATATATCCATCATTTTACCCGGCAAAGGCGGTGAACCTGATAAAATCCTGGATTCGGCTGGAGTTGCTGAAAAATTCGGAGTAACGCCTGAAAAGGTGGTGGATGTCCTGGGACTGATGGGGGATAGTTCGGATAATATACCGGGAGTACCGGGCGTCGGTCCTAAGACCGCAATTCAGCTTGTTGATGAATATGGGGGCTTCGAAAATCTGTATGATTCACTCGATTCGCTGACCAAGAAGAAAGTTAGAGAGAACCTTAAGAAATCCAGGGAACAGGCCGAGCTGTCCAGGCGGTTGGTGACTATAGATACCGATATCGCTCTCGATTTTAACTGGGACGAATGTAAAATCGCCGATCCCGATCTTGATAAATTGGTGCCTCTACTTAAGGAGCTCGAATTCGACAAGCTAACAGCTGAATTCGTCTCGGAAACCGAGGAAAACTCAAATGCACCTGAAATTAAATATGAGCAGATAAAGTCAATCGATGAGTTAAAGTCGTTATCACAGCGGATTATCGAAAAAGGCTACTTCGCATTTGATACCGAGACCACATCGCTAAGATCGAGGGATGCGGAACTGGTGGGACTATCACTTAGTGTGGAAGAACAGGAAGCGTTCTACGTTCCATTGGCACACGAGGGCAGCGATGAAAATCTACCGTTCGATGAGGTTCTTGAGATAGCCCGGGAGATTTTCGGGAATAAAACTGTTCTAAAAATCGCCCAGAATCTGAAATATGATCTGCAGGTGTTGAGGAATTGTGAGGTAGATATCGAGGGAAAAACTTTCGACACCATGCTTGCCGCTTATCTGCTTGATCCCTCGGCGAGGCAATATGGATTATCGGCGCTCTCCTTAAAGCATTTTAATTACACCATGCAGGAGATATCGGAGCTGATAGGCTCGGGAAACAGTCAAAAGTCATTCGGTAAAGTGCCGGTGTCTCAGGCGGTATTTTACGCTTGTGAGGATGTGGATATTACCTTTCGCTTGTATAACCTGTTTGCGCCGAATTTAGCCGAAAACAAGCTGGAGAGGCTGTTTTATGAAATCGAAATGCCGCTGGTGGAAGTACTTCGCTATATGGAGGAGGTGGGCGTTAAGGTTAACAGCGATAAACTCAAAGAGATTTCCGGTAACCTTGATAATAGCATGGAGCGGTTGAAGGAGAGAATCTACGAGGAATCGGGCTACGAATTCAACATAAATTCACCGGTGCAGTTGCGTAAAGTCCTCTTTGAGGATCTGCAGCTTCCCAGCAAGGGCAAAACCGCCAAGAAGACCGGCTTCTCCACCGATGCTTCGGTTTTGGAGGAATTGGCGCGGATTCATCCCTTGCCGAAAATGATCCTTGAATTCCGGGAATTGACCAAGATTAAATCGACCTATTCGGATGCGCTGGTGGAGTTGATAGATCCCCAAACCAGCAGAATCCATACATCGTTTAATCAGGCGGTAACCGCAACCGGGAGGTTATCCTCCGCTGACCCTAATCTGCAGAATATTCCGGTGCGTACCGAGTTGGGGAGAGAAGTTAGGGAAGCGTTTGT
>WJIR01000285.1 GCA_014730175.1 Candidatus Zixiibacteriota bacterium | reverse complement strand
CCATCCTTACCCGCATCCTGATCCGAGAGCATCGCCACCATTTTACCCTGCTTGAGCGATTTCAAAACTCCACGGGCAGCAACACCCATCTCAATCGTTCCAATCCCCATCAGATGCCGGTTCTTATTCATGAGATCATTCACCAGGAGATTATGCTGTTCACCGACCAAAAAATCGATCCACCCTCGCCAGTAATGGCTAAGCGCCGCCCCTGCCACCTCCCAGCTTCCGAAATGCCCGGTCACACCGATGCATCCTTTGCCCTCGCCGATAACCGCATCGAAGTTCCCCCGGTTCTCCAGTTTGACATACTTAGCTATCTTCCCTTTGCGTAGTTTAGTGATAAGTGCGTACT
The DNA here is from genome assembly GCA_014730175.1 of Candidatus Zixiibacteriota bacterium. GTDB lineage: Bacteria > Zixibacteria > MSB-5A5 > UM-FILTER-46-8 > UM-FILTER-46-8 > WJIR01. The sequence goes on along the minus strand of WJIR01000285.1, from coordinate 12,823 downwards.
CCAGCATGGAACGCCCGAAATTGCGATATGAGTCCAGCCCGATCTTATCCAGTTCCTTATCAGAATATTGCTCGCCGAAACAACGGCGCAAATTCTGCAGGGAAACCTTCTTCCTTATCCCCAATATCCTCCACCCCATATATCCCAGGATTCCCCCGAATGCTACCCCCATACGATACGGCATAATCCGCAGGACAGTCAGGACGATGACCATCGGAATGTATTCGATATAATGCTTAATCTTGTGACGAGCCATAGTCAAAGTAATCGTAGTTCTCGGTCTTTTCCCACTCCTCTGCCTTTTTCTTAGCCTGTCGGCGTTTCAACAGATACGCTAAGATAAATAACACGACCATCGCTGTCCAGAAAATTGGGAGGTCCGTGAACCAGAAAAGGAAGATATACCTATCACGCAGGTATTCCTTGAAATCCACCTCCCATAGATCGAAATGAAAACCGGTGGAGTGGTAGAACGCCGCCTCGAAACTCTTCCCCTGATTCATGTGCTTGAAAAGTTCATTCAATCCCCCGCGTCCGAACTGGTCTACAAATCGCCGCATGGCGAGATACGAAAGCGAATAGGAGAGCGATGCTTTCGCTTGCGAAAAGCGATTCACATTGTCGAGTTCTGCGAGAGAAGGCAGATCGGAGAATATCAACGCCCGGGCTACAGTAACATCCCGTCCCACTCTCCATTCACCCGAAAACAGCATAGCGCATCCTTCATGGAACCATCGTGGCCAGGCACAGCGGGGACAGCAGCTCTCGAGATAGATATGGGCGAATTCATGCTTGACCACCTCTCCGAATCCCTGAGCATAGCTGAACCTGTTCGGATTCTTCAGTATGATCCTCTTACCCGACGGATCGGCTGCGCCTATCCCCCAATCCGGTAGCCGTCCCTTCGAAAACCGTCGGAATTCTTCGTTAGTATTGGCAATATCCACCGAAACGGTGTCAGGTATGCAGCCGCTGAACACGCCCAATCCGGAAACCGCAACTTCATTAGCCCATTGCTTTATATACGGAGCGAATTCGGTATTGAGTACATTACCGGTTATCGTTATAGCGCTCAGGTTCCCCGCAGTAAGAAAGATAATTGCAAAGAGAATGATTAATTTGCCGTGAGCCATGTTTAAAAGTACACCAGATTGTTGATAAAAGCAGTAACATTAGGTCTGTAGCTAAGACCCCGTCCGCGATGAAATCGGGACGGGGAGAATCACTTTCTTAGCAACGACGGATTTTAATCCGTCTTGCATTACGGCAGCTCGTGCGACTGCCCTACTTCCAGTATCTTGCCCTCAACCGCTCCCGGCAATCTGGACACGAAATCCTGCGGATTCTGCTCGATAACATCGAACGTGTTGTAATGCATCGGGATAACCATCTTGGGCGAAAGCAGTTCCACTGCCTTCAGCGCTTCCATGATCCCCATCGTAAAATTGCTGCCGATCGGCAGAAGAGCGAGATCCAGCGGGTATAATTCACCGATCAGTTTCATGTCATAAAACAGGCCGGTATCGCCGGCGTGATAGACGCTCTTGTTATCCATCCGCAATACAAAACCGCATGGATTGCCGAGATATGCGATATTACCTTTATCATCCGGCAGCCCGGAACCATGATGGGCGATTGTCAAGGTGACTCTACCGAATTCAAAATCATGGCTTCCGCCGATATGCATAGGATGAACTATACAGTCCTGTGCCTGACAATGCATCGCCAGCTCAAACGGCGCGACTATGGTAGCGTTGTTCGCCTTGGCGATCTCAATAGCATCGCCAAGATGATCGCCATGTCCGTGCGTTAAAAGTATGGCGTTAACTTTAACATCCTCGGGTTTCACCTGAGCTAACGGATTACCTGAAAGAAACGGATCGATAATGACTTTATGTTTGTCATCGTCTAAAGTAAAACATGAATGTCCCAGAAAAGTAATATTAAGCATCTCCACCTCCTTATTAATGAATTGTATTTATCCCAATGTAACAATTGAGGTTGGGTGATGTCAATAAAAAGGGGAATTAAATCGGATTTTCCCTATTCCCAAGTCTGAGGATTCACTCTTTACCGGATGTCGAACGCATATCATCAGTCCACATTATCTATTACCCCTCCCCCCATAACTCGTTCCCTATCATAAAACACCGCTGACTGCCCAGGGGTGATTGCCCTCTGCGGCTGCTTGAATTCAACCCTAACGCTGCCATCATTGTTTACCGAACATAACGCCCTCGCTGCCTGGTGCCGATAACGGATTTTTACTTCAAATTCGACTTCGGAATCAGGCTTCGGCGGGGATATCAACCAGTTCAGATTAGTCACTGTGCAGTTCGAAGACCTTAGATCATCATTCTCACTCACTACCAATCTGTTGTGTTCGGTATCGATATCCTTCACATACAGCGGCACCGGATTGGATATGCCCAATCCCTTACGCTGACCGATTGTATAATACGGCAGCCCCTTATGTTTGCCGATCACCTCGCCCGAATCATCTACGATATCACCTTCGGTTATCTCCAGCCCCAGCTTCTCCGCCGATTCCTTAAGAAATCCGGGAAGGTCATCATCAGGTATAAAACAGATCTCCTGGCTTTCCGGCTTCTCGAAGAAGTTAATCCCTTCATCCTGAAGTAGTTGCCTGATTCCGCTTTTCTGCCTTTCCCCTATCGGCAGTAGTGTCCTGGACAGCAATCCCCTGCTGATCCCCCACAACGCATACGATTGATCTTTGTGTCCATCGACCCCTTTCAGCAGACGAAATTCACCATCACCCGCCTCCCGGATCCTTGCGTAATGGCCGGTAGCGATATACTCCGCCTGAAGTTTATCCGCTAATTTTACCAGTTCACCCCACTTCATATACGTATTGCATCGTATGCAAGGATTAGGTGTCCGCCCCGCGAAATATTCGTAGATGAGATTATCGACCACATCCTTCCGGAAAGCATCGGCGTAGTTAATAGTGTAATGCGGAACGTTGAATTTCTGGCAAACGTATTTCGCATCGCGAGCCGAATCGGTACCGCAGCAAGTCTTAACCTCCAACTCGCTATCAATGTTCTCCCCCTGCCATAATTTCATAGTCACACCGATTACATCATAACCGGCACGCTTTAAAATAATAGCTGTCGCGGAGCTGTCCACCCCGCCCGACATCGCTACCAAAACTCGATCTGCCATTATGCAACCAATAAAATGTCGGGATTCTCACCAAATGGAAACCCGACTCTTAACCCATTTCTGCAGGCCAATTCCATTTCCCGACGCTCAGCTAGCCTGAGGCTGTTAAACGCCCCAGTGCTCATTGATCGACTTTCAAACTAAACTAACGATTATATACAGGTGACATCTTCCGCAACCGTTCAACAACTGGCGGAACCTGCTCGATGACATAGTCGATATCTTCTTCGGTGGTAAACTTACCGAAAGAAATCCTAAGCGAGCCTCGAGCCACCCACGACTCCACTCCCATCGCGAGTAAAACATGCGATGGATCAGTCGAACCGGAACTGCAGGCGGATCCGGATGCTACTCCGATTCCTATTATATCCAGGTTCAGGATTATCGCTTCACCCTCGATTCCCTTAAAAGAAATATTCAAAGTATTAGGAAACCGCCGGTTACCGCATTTACATCCGTTGAGAACCACGTCATCTACCTGTGAAGTAATTCCGTTCCACAGCTTCGAAGTTAAATCCGTATAGCGATGATACTCGGTTTCCATATTCGCACAACTGATCTCAAGCGCTTTTGAAAGTCCGATTATTCCGGCAACGTTCTCGGTCCCCGCACGCATTCCGCTTTCGTGATGTCCCCCGTACATACGTGGCTCTACTTTGGTTCCCTTTCTGATATAAATCAGCCCGGAACCTTTGGGACCATTGATTTTATGCGCCGATGCAGCCAGCAGATCAATTCCCAGGGCACCGACATTGACCGGTTCTTTACCCGCCGATTGCACCGCATCAGTATGGAAATACACTCCGGCATCTTTAGCTATCGATGCCATTGTTTTTATATCCTGAATACTACCGGTTTCGTTGTTGATATGCATAATGGACACCAGTATGGTATCCTTACGAATCGCTTTCTTCAAATCGTCCGGATTAACGCAGCCGTCCTCGTCTACCGGAAGATAGGTAACTTCAAATCCGTTTTTCTCCAGGTAATGACACGACTCCAACACCGCATGATGTTCGATTGAAGAAGTGATTACATGCTTACCTTTATCCGCATTGGCATAAGCTGTTCCGATAACCGCAATATTATCGGCTTCGGTACCGCCCGATGTGAAATAAATCTCGGATGTATCACATCCCAGCAAATTGGCTACGGATGCTCGCGCGTCCACGATATCCCCCCATACTTCCCTACCGAACTGGTGAATACTGGAGGGATTCCCGTATGAGTCTTTTAAATAAGGAAGCATTGCATCCAGCGCCTCTGGATGCAATTGCGTGGTCGCATTATTGTCAAGATACACTTTCCTCATATTTTTTCGTTACCCCTTGTCTCCCCAAGCTTTCCGATTCTCTAACCAAGTCCTCAAGGGATATCCCCTCAAGTAATTCATCGATCTGATGTTCCAGCCGTTCCCACATAACTTTCGCCACGCAATCGTTGGGACCGATACAGGTTGGTCGATTCGCTACCGGTTCATTGCATTTAGATAAACGGATAGGTCCTTCCAGCACCTTTATGATAGAACCAACCGTTATTTCATTGGCTGGTTTACCAAGATGGTATCCGCCATGAACGCCTCGGATAGAGTTTACCAATCCCACCCTCTTGAGTCGATTAAAAATCTGCTCAAGGTAGGATATAGGGAGGTTCTGCCTATCGCTTATAGCCCTTAATGAGACGGGCTTGTCATCTGTAGAAAGAGCAATATCCAACATCGCCCTTACTGCATATCTGCCTCTTGTCGAAATATACATATCTTCATTCTCCTTTTTTAAAATTCACCGTAATTATAACATACTCGACTCTGTCTGTCAAGAATCTTTCCCTTTTTATCCATATAAATATAATAATTTATATTTGGTTCCCCAAATTCTACTAAAATGGGCAAATAACTAAAAATTTTTAAAGCGTTCTCATATCTTGATTTCTTTACAATTTGAAATAAAATCTCCCATTATACATTTGGTGGAATAGGAATTCGGCATTGCCTCCGGATGCCATTGTACAGCGATCAAATAACTATCTCCCTGATATTCCAGAGCTTCCACAATTCCATCTTCAGCTCGCGCGGTAACTTTGAGATTATTCCCCAGGCGTCTTACCGCCTGATGATGTGATGTGTTTACCAAAAGTTGACGCTGCTTCAAAATATCCCGCAATCTCGAATTGTTTTGAATTTCCACAAAATGATAATTCGAATAATCCCGCATTTTCGTGTTACGATGGTTAATTGTTTTCGTTCCCATCAAAGTTAAGTCCTGATATAAGCTTCCATCAAATGCAATATTAACTATTTGCAGTCCCCTGCAAATTCCTAATACCGGTATTTTGATCTCGACAGCCTCTCTCACCAGCGATAATTCAAACTCATCGCGAATGAGTCTAAATTCACCGCAGAACGGATGTTTTTTTTCTCCATATATCCGGGGAGATATATCCGGAATGCCGCCGGATAGAAGTAATCCATCAACTCGTTCCAATATACCAATACAGTCGGAGTGATTTATGGTCGAGGATATATAGACCGGTAATCCGCCATGTTGATATACTACTTTCGCCCATCGGGTATGACTGAATTCGAATTCATCGGCGGTGGGGTATTTTCGTAATCTGGATGCATTTTCAAAATTGGTTGTTATGGCTATAAGCGGTCTTTTCATTCTTCATCCTTTAGAAAGCATACAAAATGCTGATATGATACCTGCTGCCCGGATCATCCCCGGCTCGGATAATCCTGAATGCATAATCGAAGCGAACGGGTCCTATCGGGGTGAAAAACTGCAGTCCTGCGCCGGCTGTCAACCTTAAAGCCTCTATCCCGAAATCCTCCGGTTCATCCCACAGATTACCGATATCGGTAAAAAAAGTGCCACCGAATCTCCAAAAAAGCGGGCGGCGGATTTCAAGATTCGCCATCAAGGCGAATCTACCGCCTTTGGGAGTGCCCCAAAGGGATGACGAATCAGAGTCGTCTTCGGAAAACTTCGGTCCAAGGCTGTTCTCACGATAGCCCCTGATGCTCCTTGCACCTCCCATAAAAAAGAGGTCTTCCAGCGGTATCTCTTCGGTATCATCCAATTGCCGCATCCAGTTTATTTGAAGGCGACTGGCAAAGACATTGCTTCCTTTTAGAATCTGATACCGATTCCAGTTAGCGCTGATTTTAATGAAGTGAACATCCCCTCCCTGAATTCCACCGGCGTATTGTGCCGACATCTGAGTCAGATAACCGGTGGTTGGGATCAGTATATTATCTCGATTATCTTTCTGAAGGTTGACCGTGAACCTCCTGCTCAACCTTATTCCCTGCCTTTCACGGAACGCCTCCTGAAGGTCAGCCGGAATATCATGGATATCGATCGATTCAAAATCCTCAGTGAGGATTAACTCCGTATGGCGATCTAATTCTCTGGTTAGAGCAAACTTGGTTGAATATTTGGTATAGACATAATCCTGAGTTGCGCTTTGAGTGCTCGGCTCATAGGAGAATTGCACCTCCAATGGCATTCTTACTAAGAATAACCAGGGCTCAACATAGGATGCGGCGAATCTATTCCTGAAGTTGAGGATTTGAGTTCTCGATGAGTTCATCCCGAATGATGAACTTGCCAGAAGCGAAAATTTCCTCCCGGTACCGAACAGGTTTCTGTTTCCGTATTCAACGAAAGCATCAAGTGTTAAATCCCGTTGTTCATCCTGTCCCGCTCCCGACCTGAGATTGACGAAATTCGGCTTTCTCTCGCTGAGCTTAATCTTGATATCAGGCGGATTCTGTGTCTCCGGGTATTTCTCGGTATTAATGGACACATAGGAAAAAAGCCCCGATGAATAGAGCCGTCTCTGGCTATCCAGTACCTTTTCCCGGTTGTAAATATCACCGGAATCGAAAAGCAGCTCCCGACGAACGACCGGTCCTTTGGTGAGATTTAGGCCGGTTATCGAGATATCTCCAATAGTTGATAATTCTCCCGGCGTTATATTCATTGAGATATCAGCCCTTTCTCGGTCTGCCGAGATTTCGGCTATGGTCTTGACCTGACAATAGGGATACCCGTTGTTATTATAGATTTCCTCGACATCATAGGCGATTTCAGCAATTTGCATATGATTATAAGGTTCTCCGGTTTTAAGTTTTTCCAGTCTGTTCTTAGTTTGTTTTCGCAACTCATCCAAACCACCGGAGAAACGCACACTGTTAATCCTGGTCTGCACCCCCTCAAAAATATCTACGTGTAGATCAATCCAATTTGATTGCGTACGCTTCAATACCGATATGTCACTTTCCGCATCCAGGAAACCGTTTACGTGATAAAGTGAATCCACGAGCGATTCCTGATACTGGATCACTCTATCAGTGAGTAGAGTCTTCCTTTTTATAATCGCATACCATTTATCCTCACTTACGGTTAGCTGGGACTTGATACGATCTTTATCGAAATAGGAGTTACCGCTAACGTTGATCTCGTCAATTATCACTTTATCAGACTGCACGATAGGACGCCTTTCCTGCGCATCGGAGGGTGCAAACAAGAAGGTAACGGTTAAGCAGAGCGTGAATATGAATACGGTTGTTTTCATTTAAACTCGATATTAAAGTTAAAATCGAGACGATACAGATTATGTACGTCCGTTTTTGCCTCAAGGGAGAAATTCCGATTTAAGCGATACTCCGCAGCGATCTCCTGACCGCTGGTATGCGAGAGTTTTCTGGAGTATTTTAGATAAACGCTGGGCGATATGTATTTCCCCACCGTCACGCGGGTTTGCCTGAGATCGAATTTACCGGCAGCCGATGGTTTTATCTCCAGGGTTTCAACTCCAAAGGTTCTCGCAGTTTGGGTTTGTATTTCCTGTCCGATTATATCTCCAAACAAACTCTGCGCCCGGTCACCGAAAGTAGCCGTAGCGCCTTGATTATTGTTCGGGGAACTGAAACTGCCATGAAAAGTAAGGTATTCCAAGATCTCCTGTTGAGAATCGCCCTCGGGGGAAGAGAGGTTGAGAATCGGTTCCGATAACCTTCCTTTTACGGTCAAGTTTATCTCCTTTTCCCCTTGAACCTCTCCCCTATCGTCGGTGGTGCGGATGCGAGTGGATGCGCGTACATCCAGCTCCGGATCGATCGAACCGAAAGAGGACAACTCCGGATCATTAAACATTATATGTCCTTCGTCGATCCTAAAATCCATCAAAGGTGGTAAGTAATATACGCCCCTGATAGTCTGGATATCGCCCTGCAGTCGATACAATCCCTCTTCGCGGGTTACATTTATTTCGCCCTCAAACTCGGCATTCATATCAGGATTAATGACCCAGATATTGTTATCCGCGGTTATATCCAGATTCAAATCCCATTGGGTTTCATCTACTGCATGTTGCTTAGCTGACTCACCGTTGTCCGCGGATGCAAAAGGTTCCCGATAATAAGCTTGCAGGACGGATATATCTCCGGAAACAGTCGGAGGCGAATATCCGGCGATCGAAAGGTTAGCATCGACAACGGCAGTTAAATCGTACACTTCATGCACAATCGGAACGTTTCTACCGGTTATCTCCAGATCATAGCGGAAATTCTCCCAATTACTAATATCCACATCACCGCTCATAAATATATCAGCCGTAGCCTTATCAGTCGGGAAAAAAACTGACCAAATCTTCCCGAATATATTCTGCTCTCGTTGTTTGGTAACCTCTAAATTCCCTCTCAGACTATCAATATCTATTATCTTGTTATCCAGATTTATAGCGCCGTTTAAATTGTATACTGCCTCGGCTAAATCGCGAATTTTGAGAATGCCATCGGTCAATTCCAACTCTCCTTCGAAGGTTGGAGAGAAAATATGGTTGTCTATCATTAGATTCGCGCTGTAGTCGGCGAAAAGGTATTCAATTTGCGGGATGAATATGCTGACTATATTTAATTGATCCCCTTCAGCTTCGATCTCGACCGAAAAGGTGGAATCCGGAATACGCTCGGTAACTTCATCGAAGCTAAGATCGATCGGTAGATAACCAATCGCGGAAATAACGCTGAGGGAATCGCTCAACTTTAAGGAGGTAAACTCAAGAATCCTATCCGAATAGTCGAATTTCGACTCCAGTTTACCCAGCGTATAAAAATTGTAACCGAAATCAAGAACACTCAGGTCACCCCTGATTACAGGCTGCTGGAAATCCCCTCTGAGCGAAACCGCGCCTGAAAGTAAACCATCCCAGCGATTATAATAGTCAACGATCGAAATGTAGGGGGAGATATCAACCGATTCGAGATCTATAGTTAAATCCATATTATTCTCCTCATCGATTGTACCGTCAGCTTCTATTGTTCCGCCATTGGTTTGCAGCTCAAATTGAGAAAATCCGATATCGTCTTCATTCAAAAGAATAATAAGCGTATCATTGTTGGTGATTTCGTTTCCTCTGACGCTGACTAACAATGAATCCAAAGATAAATCGGCTGGCATAAATGCACCGTCGTATCTCCCGGAAAACCAGCATTTCCCGTTTTCAAAGTCGATCTTTAAGGAATCGATGAATACATAATCGCCGGCAACAACCACAAATCCATCTGCGGAATTCATAGGAAGTGAATATATCTCTCCCTTGTCCATGCCAAATCTTACCTCTCCCTGAGGATGGGAAATAAAACTCTCCAGAGATAAAGCGGTGTTAAAGGATGAAGTGTATATTCCATATATCTGGCAGGAATCCGAGCTAAAAGTGCCATATAGATTAAAATCTTCGGTAGCGCCATTTGCGTAAAAATGAGCAGTGCCGGTTCCGCCAAGGTCTTTTATGAATATCTGCTCATCGAAATCATTCAGATCGTTGAATTGAGCATTTCCTGTTATATCTACGTTCCCTGTGTATTCCAAACGGCCATCGAACTGGACATCGGTATGCTTATATTCAGCCTGGAAATTTTCTTGGAAAATTATATCGGAGAGCGTAAGGTCAAATCCACCTTTGGCGGTATCGAATCTGTATGTCTCAATTCTGGTCTCACCGAGGTTTACATCGAATTTCATCAACAAATCCTCAGGCTTCAACCCCCGCCCATCTATTTTGACATCGCCATTAAAATCGGTTTCCAGCGTATTAAATGCGATGTTATTCAGGTTAAGGTTGTTTACTCTGGCATCAACGTAATATTCCTCAGGCTTTATGCTAAAATCCAACCAACATTCGCCCTTTAAGCCGGCTTCAAATATCTTCCCATCGATATTACTGAATGACAGTCTTTTTCCCTTGTAATGAAAATCAGTATTGACATCATCGAATCTTCTATCATAAAAAAGCCCGTCCAGCAAAGCCTTTCCTTCAAATTCGCCCCCATGGCTTTCGCCTACGATATGATAGCGGATATCGCCATGTAAGTTAGGTTTGGCAATACGCCCCAGTTCTTCGAATGAGAAATTTTCCCCCTCCAAATCAAAATTCGTTTCCGGACTCTCCGCAAAATCCACACTCAATTCCCCTTTTACATCGGATTCTCCCGTAACCAATTGCAGCTCCTTAACTTCAAGTCTCTCAGGTAAATATTTGCCTTTTAGTTGAAGCAACTCCACTGTAAAATCCTTACTTGAATAGTCCATAGTGGCATCGGTGATTCTGAACTCAAATTCATCAGGAGGTATTCTCTGGAAACCACCGGATATATTAATATCTATGGTTTCCTTCCCCTGGGGACTCGAAACCACTACCTTCCCGCTGCTAATAGATAGATTCCTGACGCCGAATATCACTCCCGGAAGGAATTTATTCTCCTTTCCACCCTTCTGATCATCTCCGCCTACCGGTACTAAAAATCCCCCGCTTGCGGCTCTTTTCAAATATAGAGTTGGATTTTCTATCGTTAGTGAATCTAAAATGAATCGCGCTCGGAAAAACCTTAAAAGGGAGTAATCAGCCTTAATTACCTCAATATCTGCCAATCTCACCGAATCGTTTTCGGTAACATAATCAACCTTAACTCCATATAAATCCACTCTGTCCCACCAACTACGATTGATTTCATCGATTGATATCCTTAAATGCAGATCGTCGGGGATTACAGACGCGATGAAATTATTGACCTCATGTTCGGCGAGGTTTGTCGCGAAGAAAATCACCAAACCTGCTGCGATAAGTAAAGTAAAGAATATCAATGTAATAAGAGGTATCGCGAGTCGTTTTTTCATAAATTATTAAACGATAATAGTATGATAAATATATTCGGTCAAGAAAAACCATTACCCGACCCGTTATTTAAGTATAATTTCGGTTACAATACAAGTTCCCGATATGTCGCTTTTAACGGAATGTTGAGTAGATTAATCATAACTACCGCAAGCCAGGCCATCCGCATCGATAAGTATGCGACTATGAGAATTCCCGGGCGGTTCCTCTAAGTTAGCTTCGCCAGCATTTGCTGGAATAGCTCGGTATGATTCGGCGATAACCAGACACTTAGCAAGCTCAATATATCTTCGAATTCCTCCTCGGTTGCGCCGGTATTGTATGCGCCCTTTATATGCGCTGAAAGCTGATTGGGAACATCCTCGGAGATAAGCGCCGAAACAGTTATCAACTCCCGATGTTTAGTTTCCAATCCCGGTCTGGAGAGCACCTTGCCATATCCTTCGCGAATCATCCATGTTGCTAATTCCGGCGAAAACGAATTCATTTTCTCCATCAACTTCGGATATTTATCGGCATATATCACTTTGCATAACGCGAAACCGTCTGCTTCGTAATCGGTGCGATAATCTTTATACGGTAAATCCAGTAAAATATCATAGGCTCTGAATATATCCTTTAGATGTCGTAATCCCTCGATTGCGCGTGGAAAACCTAAAAACAGATAACATTGCAGAATTCCCTCATAGATTGATCTGGCAGGGAATTTGAGAACAAATGAAATCTCCGCCAACAGGGAATAGAGATTATAATCTTTCAGCGCTAACGCCGATGCGGCTCCGCATAATGCCAGCAATCCTTCGCCATTCCTTCGACCATTGAAATAAGCGCGAATTCTCTCTTTAATATCTCCGGAAATCGAATGCTGAAATTTAAGGTTATCCAATTCTATCATGTTAATTTTCTGTAACAGCTTCTCATCGTGATATTGAAATATGTTTGCCGTAAAACTAAACGCGCCGAAGACTCACAAACCTCCGGTTAACGGCCCGTCGTAATCCTAGAATTTCCGACAACAGGCTGCCTTGCAATGTATATATTAATAATGCGAGATCATCAAGTTAGCAAGCAGAAAGCCGATGAATTAATAACGTCTATAATTTAGATAATATAAGGAGGCAATTATGCTTTGGTGGTGTGCATTTTTATTCATATTAGGTGTTCTGGCATTTCTGGATACTATCTTCAATTATGGAGAGATATTCCGCCGCATTAATTCCGTTATCTTTATGATGACCGCTCTGGGTTTACTTATGCGGGTTAGCATGAAAATGAAAATACGCCAGGTGGAAGGTTATATAGAGAAAATCTCCAGACTGGAGAAAGAAGTAAACCAGCTCAAAACAACACAAGAACCATCCATGCCGAAAAGAGTTAATTCCCAAAATTAGTAAAAAGATTTCCGGCTATTCACTCACTATCGCGATTGATCGAGGGGATGTGCCCCAACGCT
>WJIR01000023.1 GCA_014730175.1 Candidatus Zixiibacteriota bacterium | reverse complement strand
TCCTCCTGAGGGAGATTCGAGAGAAGAACTTCGGCCCAGCCGGAAGCAAAGGCAAATTTATTTAGATCCGCGTGAATACTCGGGAATGACATTAAAACATCGGCGCCGGAAAGATTAGCCATGCTGTCATCTTCTCTGGTATAAAATACACCATGGAAATTACACAGCATCTCCGTCGAAGCCGCAAATCTGCTTTCCGGTCTGCGCGCACCTTTAGCCATTACCTTCATCAATCCAAATTGTCTGGTGAAAACATCAACGATTCGAGATGTCTCTCCCGATTCATGGACTGACATTATTATTCCGCTGGACTTTATTATTCCCATACTTGTGTTAATGCTATATATTTCTCGATTGAATTATCTCAGAATCGCTTTATTGAACCAAGCGACACAAAATCGTGCCTTTGGAGACCATCCCATATTTTTCTGTCGCGATAAGTTTTCTAAAGGACTCACTTTCTAACAATAACTGTTTTTCAGTCCTCAAGTCAACATTTTTTATTCTCAAAAGGTCAACTTCCTGACGCATCTCATTTAAGCTGCCGGAGAGTTGATACATACGAACTAAACCATAATCTCCTCCGGCAAAAATCATTAACAAAATTAAAAGTGTGACGGCTATACCGACCTTTTTAAACATAAGATGCCCTCTGTTCAGGCCACTCGGGGATTTCCGTGTTATTATTGAAAAATAGCGCTACTTTGCCCTGATTTTAAACACAGATGGACCGGGATAAATACCACAGTCTCCCAGATCCTCTTCTATTCTCAGAAGTTGGTTGTATTTGCAGATTCTATCGGTGCGACATAGCGAACCGGTCTTTATCTGTCCGGCATTGCAGGCAACCGCAACATCGGCGATTGTGGTATCTTCAGTCTCTCCTGAACGATGACTAATGACCGTAGTGTATCCGGCATCATGCGCCATCCTGATAGCATTCAATGTTTCGGTCAAGGTCCCGATCTGGTTTAGCTTTATCAGAATAGAGTTAGCGATATTATTCTCAATGCCTCTACTCAGGCGTTTGGTATTAGTAACGAAGAGATCATCTCCCACCAATTGTATCTTGTCGCCGAGTTGCTTCGTCATCTCAGCCCAGCCTTCCCAGTCATCCTCAGCCATGCCGTCTTCAATCGATACAATAGGATATTTATCTACCAATTTAACGTAATAATCAACCATCTCTTTCGGCGACAGCTTCTTGTTCTCAGACTTCAGAATATATAATTCCTCTTCCTTATCGAAAAACTCCGAAGAAGCCGGATCGAGCGCTATAAAAATATCCTCGCCAGCTTTGAATCCAGCTCGTTCAATACCCTGCAATATAACCTGAATTGCTTCCTCGTTTGACTCCAAATCCGGCGCAAACCCGCCTTCATCGCCAACCGCCGTACTCAAACCATCCTCGGAAAGCACTTTTTTCAGGTTGTGAAACGTCTCCGAACCGTAGCGCAACGCCTCTGTGAAACTTCCGGCACCTGCGGGAACGATCATAAACTCCTGCAGGTCAACATTATTCTCGGCATGGGAACCGCCGTTTACAACATTCATCATCGGGATCGGCAATGTGCTGGCATTTACTCCGCCGATATATCGATAAAGCGGTAAACCACAATAGGATGCGGCTGCCTTACACACCGCCAGAGATACTCCCAGAATGGCATTCGCGCCCAATTTTGATTTATCCTCTGTTCCATCCAGAGAAATCAGAAAATTGTCTAAAATTACCTGATCGGTTATATCCACACCTGATGTGGCTAACTCAGGACCTATTATATTATTGACATTCTCCACAGCAGTGAGAACGCCTTTTCCCATGTATCTCGGTTTACCGGTATCTCTGAGTTCCAGAGCCTCGTGTTCGCCAGTGGAAGCCCCGGATGGCACCGCCGCCCGTCCGACATGCCCTGTATCTAAAACAACCTCGACTTCAATTGTCGGATTTCCTCGACTATCAAGAATTTCGCGAGCTCTGCAATCTATTAAGCCTAACATTTCCTCTCCGTTAAAATAATTATCATCCTTAGGTGCCAAGCTTATACCATCCTTTCATATTTTCGCAACCACTTTTTTTAATTTTTAAATCATTAATTTCGAAGATACGAAAACTTATATGAACAAACTGAGATAGAGTTCAAATCAATGTAAATCCGCCGTCTGCAACAATAATCTGACCGGTTATCCAACCGGATTCCGGCAAGCAAAGCAGGCTTACCACTCCTGCGATATCATCCGGCGAAGCTATCTTCTCCGAAGGAGTTCTGCGGATCGCTTCCCGATAAATATCCTCATAATCAGGGAACGCTTTCAAAGAATCCGTTTCTACGAATCCGCCGGAAACCGCATTACAGGTAATTCCCATTGAGTTGTATTCGATCGCAATATACTTAACCAGGGTTTCGATAGCCGCTTTACTTGTGGCTATAGATGCGTAACCGGGAACATACCTTGTTGTTCCCATGCTGGTTAACGCAATTATTTTCCCTCCATCGGTCATCAAATCCGCTGCTTTTTGAGCGCCATAGAGTAATGACTTGGCATTGACATCCATAGCGAGATTCCAGGCTTTTTCGTCAACGTCTTTTACGTCGGCGAATACTCCAAGTGCAGCGTTAGAAATGAAAAGATCCAGTTTGCCGAATTTTTCCTCTATGGTCTTAAATATTTTTTCTATATTTTTTCTATTGCCTACATTACCTCGGATCAATATCGATTCACTGCTTTTCTCATGCACTTTTTGCAGCGTATCTTCTGCAGAATCACGGCTCTTCAGAAAATTGATACAGACAGTTGCGCCCATATCGGCAAGTTTAAGAGATATCGCTCGCCCAATTCCGCGGCTTCCGCCGGTTACCAGTGCGATTTTACCATTTAATGGTTTACTCTCCAAAATGACTCCGTAGTTTGCCAACTATTTTCAAGCTTCGAGTAGCTAAATGCCTAAATCATGAGGACTTCGACAACGCTTATGAAATTAGTCATCGGGAAATTGGATGTCAAGTTAAATGAGAATCGATTTGTCCGGATCGCATCTGAATCAGGTGGACTGAACATTGTCATTGCCCCAACTTCATCGGGAAAGCGAAGCAATCCCTCGCCCAGCAACAGGCGGGACATGCCTGTCTCGCAGATCTCATCGTGCTGTCGGGTCGCCGTACCCGACAGCAAATGTCAACGCAGCGCGGTAGGTCGGGTTCCGGAATTCGACGATAGCCGAATGGAGAAACCCGACACCATTCAAAGTGCGGTCAGGTGCCCTCACCTGACCGCTTTCAGAATTGAGACCCCGCGTTTTAACGCGGGGAGGATCACAATTTTAATAACGACGGGTTTTAACCTGTCCTGTATTTTCCCTCTCCCTGACGAGGGACAGGGTGGATTCGCCCAGCGTTTCGCGGGGCGAAGACGGGTGAGGGAGATTACTTCAACAACGTCATCCGCTTAGTGATTATTTCATCCCCAACCTTCAGTTTATAGAAATATAATCCGCTGGCATATTCGGAGGCATCCCAGGTAACCGAATATTCTCCTGCCGGTTCCACACCATTAACCAATGTGGCAATCTTCTGCCCGGATAAATTATAAATGGCAATATTTATGTTACCCGCTTCCGGGAGTTGATAAGTGATGGTGGTTGCGGCGTTGAATGGATTCGGTGAATTATCAACCGAAATTCTCGAGGGCAAATCCCCTTCCCTTCCGCCGGTCGGCGCTCCAGCGCCGACGGATATCTCCTCCACGAACCATCCGCTCGTCGGGGGCAAGCCCGCCGACCTACTATCGCCCGTGACTGTGAAATCAAACCATACCGAGTCGCATTTCGAAGGATAGTTGCCGCCATAAGCGATGTAAAGATAATCACCGATAGGCGCGTAGTTGGGCACGTTTTGGCGGAAATGGCTCGTAAAGAATTCCCCCGGCTCCAATGGTTCGGCGCCTTCGAACAACCGCGTTTGGAAAAACTGCTCCTCATATATCACTCCCACCCATACATCAAAAGCAAGGGAGAAATCAGTTGAATTTATAAGGGT
>WJIR01000284.1 GCA_014730175.1 Candidatus Zixiibacteriota bacterium | reverse complement strand
TTCAAGGGAGTTTGCTCTATAAGCCGCATCCTTTCCTGATCTGAAATTGCAGTTCCGCCTTCATTATTTTTTACCGGTCCAGCCACCGCACCATATTGTAGTGAGCCACACAAGATCACTAATACCGGAATTAACACTTTTGTCATTTTAGTTCTCCTTTCGGTTTTTATACTTTGCATTTTAGTTTAACGGTTCATCTGACTCCGAATACAGCAATACCGATGCCAGAAATCCCGAGCCTTGTAACCGGTTGTTTACCATGGGATTGTTGTGAGTGTCGATACAAACCTGACGCTTACTAATCCGTTTTCCGATCCAGAATCCGGATTTCGGACTGAGATCACTGCTTTTGGCTCCGGGTAGGTGTTGCTAAGAAGTTAGTTGGTACGTATTAAAATACCTCGCTCAGACTCAGCGCTGCACCTACCGGGCACAATCCGGCACGGTAATTGCACCTTTTATGTTTGAAATGCATACCATTAGATTATATATTACTAACATAAGTTGCGAATTAAGTGATGATGATCAGTAAAATTAAAATATACTTGAGGTTCGTTGGTGTCCTCATCCTGTTTTATCTTCGTGGATGTAAAATTAACCCATCCAAGGTTCTTCATATTCAGCAGGTCTTTTATCATAAATTGAAGGGTCTTCTTGATAAGAAGATCCTGCCGTATCTAAACAGAGTCAAAGAGGGGGACAGTACTTATGTGAACAGCCTGGTCGGCTCAGCGCTTGAGATGCATGAAAAGTTCCTCAATAGCTATGGAGAAATCCTGCATAGCTTGCCTCCTACACGTCAGTTACTACTCACGCTTTTAATGGAAGAAGAGATCAGCAGGAAAGCGACTCAACGGGATACAGGAAAATTAAGAGAGCTCCTCCCTCGATTCCATAAGCAAACGCGAAAAGTTTTCGTGGAAGAATGCGGGCGATACAGCTTCGATTTAACTCGGTTATTAGCTTCGGTTGTTGATGAGATTAATCATGATTATCGAGATTTAATTAACACCCAGCAGATAAAGCTGAATTTCGAAATCTCGAGAGGGAGTCCTAAAGTATATATTCCGTTCAACGAAACCTCCACATGGCGTGAAATTCTTAGAAATTTCATAGTCAATGCTGCAGAAGCATGTGAGGGCGATGCAGGAGGTAATTCAATCAGCATCAAGTGCGAAGGCATACCGGATAATGCAAACAGGTTACAGATAACCATCGCAGATACCGGGTGCGGTATGAGTCCGGATATATTGTCGAGTTTTCACAAGAGGGAATTTACAAGCGGTAAGGAATCCGGGAGCGGTTTAGGTATAGTTGAGGAGTATATCGATTTTCTGAACCGGCGAGGTAAGATCCGGATAGATAGTGTTCCGGAAAAGGGTACCAACGTCACAATTGAGATTGATCCGGAAAAGGCAGGAAAGGTCGGTGACGCTACGACGCTATACTGGCAACGAAATAGAATTGTGAAGCTGGGTATACTGATCGTGCTTTTAATTTTGTTTTTCTATACATCCGGAGCATTTAAATTGGTATTCCCGCCTACTCCGGAGTATGCCAATTTTATCGCCGGTTTCACTCCGGGAGAGCTCGCTGACGAGGATATTCCAAACGAATTCGAATCGATAAAGATTAGAACGGAGACCGGCGAGGAACACCGGCTCGAATTCAAGCCGGCAACGATAAAGATTGCGCATGGAGATTCGGTCGGTCCCATTTGTTTTGATATCGATCAGGATGGCAAAGATGAGATGATTGCAGCTATTTTACCTCCGGAAAAGAGGTATCATATCGCTGCGGAGATTAGATGTTATACTGCCGATGGAGAAGAAAAATGGGATTATCCAATCGAATATGAAAAGCGTTTGGAGGAACGCTATCCTCTTAACAGGCAGACTGATGCTGAACTGCCACAGATGTATGTGATGGATATAAATAATGATGGTGCATTTGAGATTATATGTCTTGCCATTTTCTCCAATGGCATATCCCAATTATGTATCTTGACAGGAGACAATAAACTGCTACAGAAATATATACACTATGGTCCTGTCACAATATACGAATTCGCCTATCACCGTCAGGATAGACCGAGGGATCCGGTGCTGGCCGGGATTAATTTTGAATTGGGAAACAAACCGGTATTAACAAAAATCCAAATCGCAAAAGGGGTATTCCAGGGCCCGCCTTATGGTTTGGCGAATATTGAGCCGGCAGAAGAGTATTACTATATATTAGATAGGCCTGAAAACTCAGGCATCGATGGCTTCGAAGCGGGGCGATTCCAGGATACATCAGAATTCTACAATTGCTTTGTGATAGGAAGAGATGAGAATCTCTATGTTTTTCAGGTAGATGACGGGAGGATGTTGATAACTCCTCATTCACTCGGCACGGTTAGTTTAGATTATGATACCAGATTGTTTGAAGAGTGGTGGGACACTCTCATAGCTAACGGTGTTTTGCCGGCGCGATCACATAGCAATGATGACTTAATAGCACTGGGTAAAGTGTATCGCTGGAACGATAGCGCCGAGATAGCCAATGTTTATAACGATTCGGATTCATTAACAAAGGTTTTCAGAGGATGTACAAAGTTCTAATTATTGATGATACCGATGGGACTTATGCTTATTGCAGGGAATTCCTGTCCGATCAGTTCCAGTTTTACCACTTGAAAAACGGACTCAATCTCAATGAGTATCTAAAACATACTGAGATACATTTAATCCTCCTTGATAAGAATTTTCAGGAGATACCCGAGAGCGAATTAGTCGGCCCCGCAAATGATAAAATCAATGAGGGGCTTCATATATTAGCGGAAATAAAGAAGATTAACAAGTCGATTCCGGTTATGATGCTGACCAGTTATGGCGACCTGACCTCCGCTGAACGGGCGATTAGACTGGGGGCTTATGACTATATAGAGTCGGATATGCTGTCTGCGGGGGAATCTCTCATAAGGAACCGTATGTTGAATGCAATCAACCGATCCGCTGCTGACAAATCGGCAATCTCGGATAAGTTCAGAAAACTGGGAGTGGTCGGGTCTCATCCTAATACCCTAAGATTGTTTCAGGAAATTGAAGGCGCAGCCCGCAGCAATCAACCGGTTCTCTTACTCGGACCTACCGGATCAGGCAAGGATCTGACAGCGCTTGCTATTCATCGGCTTTCTAATCGGAAAAACGGAGTGTTTGTAAACTGCAGCCTACCCGAGAGAGCCGAAACGATGATGGAAAGCGAGCTTTTCGGACACAGAAAAGGAGCTTTTACCGGTGCAACTCAGGATCGCGCAGGTTTTTTTGAGCGAGCGGACGGCGGCACGCTTCTTCTAAATGAAATTGGTGACTTCCCGTTAGGCCTTCAAACCAAGTTGCTACGAGTTATCGAAGAAAAGACAGTTTTCAGGATCGGCGGAGGAAATCCTGTTAAAACGGATTTCAGGCTGGTCTGTGCCACAAACAAGGACCTTCAGAGCGAGGTCAGCAACGGTAATTTCAGGGAAGACCTGCTGTATCGTATTAATAAAATCACGATTAAGCTGCCTTCATTATCCGAACGGATTGATGATATTCCGCAACTCGTGTATTCAATATTGGACAACTTCTCTCTAAAGTATGGAGTTAAAAGGCCGGAGATTTCCGACAAAGCAATAGAAGCTCTCAAAAACCGCCAGTGGGCCGGAAATATCAGGGAACTAAAAAGTGTAGTGGAATATCTCGCCGAGCATTGCGAAGGAGCGATTACCTTAGGCGCCCTCGCCAGCGTTGATATGAATGGCAAGAAGGAGGTGAAGCAGATAAGTAGAGGCGCCGAGAATCATTACTTAAATGATAAAACTATTTCTCAACTGGAGCGCGAACTGATCGAATACAATTTCAAAAAATATAATGGTGATATTGATAAAATGACCGCTTCCACCGGTATATCCCGTAGTAAGATCTACGAACGGTTCAAGCAGTACGGATTAACATAACTCCGCGATAAAAGCGCATATCCTTTCCCGGATATAGTTCAGTACTTCTTAAACAGACGAATCGCTTCGTAACCTACACACTATCATCCCAATAATCTTAATCATAATGTGAATGTCTTACTAAAGCAGTTTTCAAGTATTCCCGGGAATTGCTTTAAATTGTATACGGTTGTCCGGAATCCGGATTCTGGACTGAAATCTGGACGGAAGCTAAGTGGTGTTGTAACCGACAAGTTATTAATTCGTTGTCTTGTAGCCGATTGCGGGGACAGGATTATTTGGCACTGGTGTTGCTTTGATGATATGCCAGCAATCACGAATGCCAGAAGAAATAAATGAGGCGCGTATCGTGAGTAAATAGCGATGGAGTTCTACTGCCCTGAATCTTGATAGGAATTTTTACACGACTCAAGTTGGCGGGGGACTGCAGTAATTGACAATAGAGTTCGATCTGATTTAAACAAATACCTTCGGACTGGTATATGGATTAAAGAGGAGGTGATCACATGGCGAAATAAATCCAGCTTGACAGAAGTTCAATTAGTTTCAATTTGCCAAGTGTATTAAAGGAGTAACAAAATGAAGAATATTATTTTTTCAATCGTGTGTATGATGCTAATCATTGCTGTAAGTACTGATAGTGTCCAAGCGACTATTAAGAATGTACCCGGAGATTGTCAAACCATTCAGGAGTGTATAGATGCGAGTTCCGATGGCGATACCATTCGAGTTGCGCCAGGAACCTACTACGAGAATCTAAACTATCATGATCATAATGTGACTGTTGCGTCGTGGTATATCGACGATGAGGACACTTCGTATATTTCAAGCACAATAATTGATGGGAGTTCATCTGGTTCAGTTGTAACATTCAACAATGGAGAAAATAGCGCAGCTGTAATTAGTGCATTTACTATTCAAAATGGAGATGCAGCGAATGGTGGTGGAATAAGTTGTATATCTAATTCCAGTCCTACTATTATCCATAATATAATATCCTATAATTCCGCCGGTGAAGGAGGAGGAATTAAATGCCTCAATTCAAACCCGACAATAACCGGTAATACTATAGCCAATAATACAACTTCAGGTGGGATTAATAATCCTGGCGGCGGAATATATTGCGGGGATAATTCCAATCCGATAATTAGTAGTAACACCATAAGCGGAAACTCCACATCAGGTACTTACGGACCCGGCGGCGGTATTTTTTGTGCTGGTAACTCTAATCCAACGATAAATAGCAACATTATATATGGCAACACGGCTTCCGATAGAGGAGGCGGAATAAGCTGCTATGAATCAAGTCCCGCCATTACTTCAAACACAATCAGAGATAATACAGGAGGTGACGGTGCGGGAATACACTTCGAAATGTCCAATTCGAGTATCGATGGTAATAACATTAGTACTAATGTAGCCAGTGATGGTGGGGGGATTCTTTGTGAGTCTTCCACGCTGGAATTACGAAACAATGTCATAAATAATAATTCGGCTTCTCTGGGAGGAAACTGCATTGGTGGAGGAATAAATTGTCGCAATTCTGACCTCACAATAGTCAACAATACTCTATACAACAATCTAGCAAATGACTATGGGGGAGGAATCTCTTCCGGTGAAGGATCCAATCTGGAAGGGTCAAACAACATACTGTGGGCTAATACATCTTCCAATGGATCCCAGATATATACGTTTGGCGGAACCATTGGTTTTAGCTATTCAGATATTGAGGGTGGTTGGGAAGGCGAGGGGAATATAGATTGCGATCCCCAATTCTGTGGTCCCGACACCGGCAACTTCTATCTGGATTTTAATTCCTGCTGTGTTGGCGCTGGACAAAACGGAGAGGATATAGGCGCGCTTGGAGTCGGTTGCGGTTTTCCTCTATGCGCAGATGTCGAGATGGTTCCTGATAATGACCCCCCAATATTCGTTCCGCCTGGTGGTTCATTCGGTTTGACGGGGACTATTGGTAATCCTACCGAAGACGCGATAGTTACCGATGTTTGGGTAGGGGTAGCGCGTGGTCATCAGTTCCTGCAATTGTGGTATTTCCCTAATATAAATCTTTATTCCGGACAGTATCGTCAAGCTCATTTGAATCAGAATGTGCCATACGGAGCGCCTTCGGGTGAATATGTATATCGGTCATTCTGTGGGGATTTCAGTAATTGGGAAATCTGCGATGAGGACTCTTTCTACTTCACCGTAACCGAAGGAAGGATCTTAGATGGCGCAAACGAATGGATTTTAGAGGGCGGCTGGGATGAACCTGTAAGCCTTCCCACTGAGAGCACATTGATTGAGAATTATCCTAATCCCTTCAACGCCACCACTCAAATCTCTTTCGAGTTGGTGCAGGCTGGGAACATTAAATTAGAGGTGTTCAACCTGCTCGGGCAACGAGTAGCTACGTTGGTTAATGAATACAAAGATGCCGGCGAATACAATGTCGCCTGGGATGCTTCAAGTTATTCTTCAGGTATCTATTATTACAGACTCACTACTGCCGACGTCGTACAAACCAAACGTATGACGCTCTTGAAATAAGAGGGGGTATCAATACAGCGGGAGGAATTTTAATTCCTCCCGTAATCAGAAATCCCACCTGCAGATGGCAAAATATGCATTTAGCTTTAGATGATTCAATCCACGCCCCCGCGTAGGGGGCGACAGCTGCGTGCATGTCGGCACTGGTGAAAGCGCTAGGTTTCAATCCACGCCCC
>WJIR01000283.1 GCA_014730175.1 Candidatus Zixiibacteriota bacterium | reverse complement strand
CCCCACCGATGATGAGCATATATTTCTCTCCGCGGATTATTCCCAGATAGAATTACGTTTGATGGCGCATATATCCGATGACGCGGCAATGCTGGAGGCGTTTCAGCGCGATGAGGATATCCATAGCAGGACTGCTGCCGAAGTGTACGGAGTGAAAATCGAAGATGTAACCCCCGAGATGCGTCGCAAAGCCAAGATCACTAATTTCGCTGTGATCTATGGCGTGTCCGCTTATGGGTTATCACGGCAGGTGGAGCTGTCGGTCAAGGAATCGGCGGAGTTTATCGATATATATTTCCAGCGCTATCCCGGCGTTAAGAAGTATATGGAGGATGTCGTTAAGCAGGCTGAAGAGGAAGGGCGCGTATCCACCATTTTCGGCAGGCGTCGCTATATCCCGGATATAAAGGCGAAAAATCGTCAGGTGAGGGAATTCGCCAAACGAGCCGCAATTAACACTCCGATTCAGGGATCATCGGCGGATATCATTAAACTGGCGATGATAAAGATATATAATGAATTTATGTCAAAAGGCTTTAGAAGTAAAATGACTCTACAGGTGCATGATGAACTTCTTTTCGATGTCTTCATCCCCGAGCTTGACGAAGTAAAAGCTGTGATTAAATCCGGGATGGAAAATGTAGCCGATTTAAAAGTGCCAATCAAGGTTGAAATGGGCGCCGGAAGAAACTGGCTGGAGGCGCATTAAAATGCCGGTGGTCGGATTAACCGGCTGCCCTGGCGCGGGCAAAAGCGTGGTTGCCGGGATATTCCGTGATTTGGGAGCGGCGATCGAGTCCGGCGATGATATTGGACGAGAGGTGGTTGAAACCAACGAGAGTATTCGTAATGAACTTGCGGATACTTTCGGCGAGGATGTGCTGGATGAAGAAGGTAATCTCTTGAGACGCAAAGTCGCTCGAATAGCGTTCTCCTCGAATTCGAATCTGCAAAAGCTCAATCGCATAGTACATCCGTATCTGCTGCTTGAATTGAAAAAGCGAATTGACAACCATCGTGAGAACGATCCAGATAAACTGCTTGTGGTGGATGCTGCTCTTATTTTCGAATGGGGGATCGCTGACTGGTTTGACAAAACTATCACGGTATATGCCGACTACTGGTTACGGTTAAAACGTTTACAGTCTTCGGGGCTTACCGAGCGGGAGGCGGTTGATCGAACAGAATCCCAAATCGAGCAGGACGAGAAGATAAAGCGCGCAGATTATACTATCGAAAACAACCGTATGTTGAAAGATCTGGAACAAGCCGTAAAGAAGCTGTATAAACAGATTTCTTGAACGGGATCTATAGCGCTGTCAGGGGATACCGATGAAACCCCGCAGTACTCGTGACGCAGTCGGGGGCGGCACAAATGCGTGGCGTCAGGTCGCCTGACCTGACGCCACGATAGAATCCCGCAGTCCGCGGGACAGGTCGGGGCGCCCCCTGACATACCCGTATGATAATCCCCGAAGGGCAAGCCTTAGGCTACGGATTTATCATGTCGGACAGGAATGTCCGACCTCCTGACAATAGTAGAGCAGACATTCGTGTCTGCGGAAATTCTGATAAGTATCACAGGCTCAGAGGCATCAATAATCTGACCCACAAATTCAATTGATTCAGAGATAGTGGGTCAAACAATGCAAGAATCGGTTGTATTAATATTATTAACCGGATTAAGCATGCTGATGGATACAAAACATGCTTATCTCTTCGCCTGCGGCTTCGAGCTAAGCATGCCACCCTTGTGGGAGCGGAAACACACCCCAATTTCATCCGCAATATGGGGGATGAAATTGACCCTCTCAAGAGGGTATTTGGGTTTTTACCGAATCCATTTCGGGGGCAAGCCAGCCGGTGGCTGGTAAGCCCGCCGACCTCCCCCACTCCCTCACCCGTCTTCGTCCCGCGTTCCGCCGGACGAAGCCGCCCTCTCCCACTGAATGGGAGAGGGAAATAACGTAAGAGTAAAATGGTTTTTATGAATAGAAAATAGCCATAAAATTCCACCCTCCCCCACCGGATACGCCAAACATTTCGCAATACCGTCAGCGCTGGAGCGTTGACCTGCGGAAGGGTTTCTCCTTCCGGCTATCGCCGAATTCCGGAACCAGACCCACCGATCTAAGATAGGGAATGATTTGTTTTGTTCGCAAATGACTGCGATACAGGTTTTTCAACACTCCGCAAGGATCGTTACTGCGAAGCCTTACTTTAACAAAATCATTCGCTTTGTGAACATTTCGTCTCCGACTTCCAGCTTGTAGAAATAGATTCCGCTGGAGTAGTCCGAAGCGTTCCATTTGACCGAATAGTGACCGGCGTCCTTGAATCCATCCGTTAATGTCGCCACTTTCTGACCAAGCAGATTGTAAACCTTAAGTGAAACATCATTATTTTCAGCGATGGTATACTCAATAGTGGTTACCGGATTGAACGGATTGGGATAATTTCCAAACAGTTTCGTAACTTCAGGTAATTGTTGATTAGCATCGAACCAACCGGACAATTTCCAGTCGTTGGCATCTCCGGCGAGTTTGGATATGACGGTAAACTGGAATGAAGCCGAGTCAACAATCGTACTTGGATAATCACCGCAATAGGAGATGTAATCGTATGTACCCAACGGGGCGAATCCGGGGATACTCTGGGATGCGCCGGGCGCTGTTAAGGTCTGGTTCGGATTAAGACTGATGTTATTAAAGCGAGTTACGGGACCATACATTCCGTAGTCGGGTACATCCAGCATAATCCATACATCGGTCGTTTGCTGTTCTTCGGTGTTGTTAGTGATCACGCCTGTAAACGTAAACGATCCTCCGCGTGGAACTTCGATAGGCGGATCATCGGGAATCATATCTATGGTCAAATCAGAAGGTGTCCCGCTGGTCCACCCGCGCACTTCGATATCATCGATATTCCATCCGCAATATTGCCAGGAGCCATCGGTGGGACCGATACCGAATCTTATCCGGAAATCGGCATTGCCGTCGGCAATGGTGGAAACATCATACGCTATCAAACCCCAGGAAGATTCATCGATTGTAGATGAACCATTTTCGAAAAGCGTCACCCATGAGGAACCGTTGTATCCCTGCAGGAAGGCTTCGTCGTAGTTATCCCGCTCTACGCCCAGCCAGCGATAGAACTCAAATGATACAGCGAAGTAGTCTGAGCAGTCTATGGTCGGCGAGGTGACCCAGTATGTCGAACCGAGATTAGCGCTGTAATCTCCGCCGTTACCGGAAGTTAAGTCGTTACCGAGAACTTTATTATCGGATGTGGGAGTATGGTCTTGTGAAGGATCCGGGCCTCCGTAGTTATCATTGCCTTCTCCACCGGTGCAGACGCCTATTGTCCATTCGCCCTGACCGCCCAAGCCTGTCCAACCCTGGTCGGTGGAGAAATCATCGGCATATATAACCTCTTCCTGTCCGGAGAACGGTTCCAGCTCTATATTGAGCGTTACCACATCATCCGTTCCGATGTAATGGTCTTCCAATGTGAGAGGTGTATAGCCCTCCGCGGTGAACTGCAGATCCCATGTTCCCGGTTCGATCATACGGATATAGTTGCCGTGATCGGGATCGGAATATGCGTAAGAATTATCCATATCATGTCCAACCACAACAACGGTAGCCTCCAGCGGTAAACCGGTATCGATGTCAGTGACCGTTCCCTGGAAACCATAGTAAGCATTTTCCAACCAGTTAAAGAGGGATATCCTGTTGTAGTTCCACCAGTTTTCAAGCTGGTTCTCCGGAAGCAGTTTGGTGTGCGAAAGCTCGATGGTCGCTTCCCGGCATCCATGGTAGTAGTTCATATAGTCCTGCCGTCCGCCGGCTATTGAATACCAGTCCCAGCCGTTGGTGATTCCATTATTCAAATCAGTCATATATCCGGATGGGCTATAATACTGCGCTGAATCAGCCCACTCGCGGGAAATGGTTATCCACCAGGCGTCATCGGCGTGCCTTCTCGGCCAGGTATCCCAGGGGTAGTTCACGACTTCCGCGCCCCCATGGAAATTCGCTGAGATAACCATAGTATGATTCCTGGCGAAATCCATCATAGCCAGAGTCTCCTCCTGCCATTCGTTACCGTCCGGGTGTGGTCCTTCATCCGGATCGGGGAAATTACGATTCAAATCTACTCCGCGGGCGTTCCCCCTGGTAGCTCCGAAAATCGTATGATTACCGGAGGCATAACTTCCGTCCGGATTCGCCAAAGGATTAATATAGACTTCCATGCTGTTTAAAAGATTGGTTACTCGCGTATCGGTGCCATAGGTGGTACAAAGCGAGTCGATCAATCTTAGCGTTAGAATATAGCCGGCGGTTTCATCGCCATGCATGGTGCTGGTGTAAAACACTTCCGGTTCATTCTCTTCGTTACCGACGTTATCCGATAATTTGGCTACCAGTAGTTCCCTGCCCTCAACCGAGTAACCGATATTCTCCACCGAACATATCGAGGGATAATCGGCGGCGAATTGATACATCATATCGACATAAGCGTCATAAGTGGGATACGAATCCCATTCCTTCGCTTCGGCAACTGAATCGGTCATCTTGGGTTTATGTAAAGTACCCGGGTGGGGTAGGATAGTATACTCGTATCCCAAAGCTTTGAACTGCTCAAACTGTTTATCATTAGCATAGGCAAATACGACCCCATCCTTAACATTATCGATGGAGATAATTCGGGTCAACTGGTCAAGCTGAGCGCGGTTCGAGTAATCGAATTTGAAATAATACTCGTTTGCCTGCGCTAAAGCCGCGGTTGCTGAGAGAAGAAATAATAATAGCAGAATGGTTGTGGTATGTTTCATTAAAAACACCTCGTTTTCTATTTAGCAATTTAACTTTGAATTATGCTTATTTAATTAAACTCATTTTCCTGGTAAAAATTTCACCACCTGTCACTAAACGGTAAAAATAAATTCCACTGGAAACTTTGACGCCATCGGAATCGGTGGCATCCCAAATCACCTCATGCCAGCCTGCGGATTGATTTCCATCTATCAGCTTGCTGACTGACTCGCCGCGTAGATTATAAACCTGCAACTCCACCTGAGAATCCCTTTCCAGCGAATACCTAATGGATGTATGAGGATTGAACGGATTGGGATAGTTCTGCAGTAATTCTGTTCGAGCAGGAATATTAGCGAAATCGTCATGAAGTATATCTCCGAAACCGCCGGAATAGTTAACAATATCCCAGCCTCTCGCCATCGATGCGGAACTCTCGGTGTTAACCGCGACTATCTGAAAATCGAAGCTTGTCGATACTTGAATTTCGGAGGGATAATCACCGCAATAGGCGTAGTAAGTGTAGTTTCCTACCGGTGCGACCATCGGAATGTTATTGGCGAAATGCGCCGAAGCGCTGGAATTAGCGGGAAATGAAACATTATTCAGCGGGCCGAGGACGGGACCATACATATCATGATTGGGCAACTCCATCATTGACCAGCAATCGAAAGTTACCATGGAATCTTCGTTGTTCTCCAGCGTGATCGTGTAGCTTATCCTGCCGCCGCGGTGCAACTCCGTGGAGTCCGGCTGGATGGATAGAGCTACATTTATTCCAGGACCCACCGGCACCGTATGCTGAACCGGAACATGGTTTAAATGGGTGCAGGTAATGTACATATCGCCGGTCTCCGATGGAGGGGGATCGAGTGTAACCACCGCATCGCCGCTTTCATCGGTATAAGCGGTTCCGTGCAATGTTCCGTCCTTCCACAGCGAGACGAGAACGTTTTCAAGCGGTTCCCCGGCTTCGCAGTGCACTTCGAAGCTGGCTTGTCCGAAACTTATCTGATCGGCATGGGTCACCTCCATGGTGTCGGGGTAACCTACCCACGGCATCGTCGAGGGATCGCCCAATATGTTGTAAACTTCGAAATAGTATTCTGCAAGATATGAACCTTGATTGTATACAGCCAGGTTACCGGAGTAATTCATACCATAGATAGTATAGAAACCTCTCCAGAAAAAGGCGTCATAGGCGGCGCGTTCCCACCAATCATCCTCGTCCCAATATGTACTGTTTGAAGCTCCCAGCGAGGCGAAAGCTCCTTTCCGAGGCGCCCTGACCCAGGCTTCCATGAAGCATTCATCCAGATTAAACGACCCGGTAATGCAGGCATTGGAAATCACGAATGGATACATTCCATCGTTTGTAAGGTTGAGGACATGATTAATCTGAAAAACCGGTCCAGCCCATGAATAATTGCTTCCATGACCGGAATAATTGCATATCATCCTGCCATCATTTAAAGCATCAATAATATCCTGAGTATGTCCTCCGGAGTGTCCCCAGATTGAATCGGATTCGATACCATTCGGATCCATGTGCGTCTGTATGACATAACGATGTGTACCCTCTGCAACATCCCAGAACCATGGATCATCGGAAGCGATAAAGCATGCTTTGTTAGTCCAATCGATTCCATTGGTATGCCAGAGTTGTTCGTAATCAACCGCTTTCTCGATTATCGTCTCTAACTGCGATGCATCCTGCGCCGAGAACCTTCCAAGCTCCACATCCGGGAAGTAATCATGCCCCGCGAGTGTTCCATAAGTCAGATCGGTCACGTGCCATCCGGTTTCGCCATCCCAGGTGGGAATACCGTCAACATCCCCGATGAACAAAACATAAGTCGGGGGGATAGGCGCATTATCGTATTGCTCCTGCAAATACGCTTTTATACCAGTGGTACTACCGCCAAGGTCGTTGGCATTTTGCACATCCATGTAAAAACCTTTCTGGCTTTTCCATGCAATATACTCATCAAGCGAGCTGTTTTCCCAGAATCTGTTGGCAACCACCACTATCATTCCGATAGGTGAGGGCGGAAAATCGGTTACCAGTTCGCTATAATTGACAAAATTCTTCCTGGCTATATATTCATAGTCCGGGGAATAGTAACGATGCAAAGCATACTCGGTATCATACTGATCAGCGCCGTCATACAGCAGTTCAATTTCGATATCGGTTGCTACTTCAATCTGAGCTTTAACCGGATTATATGAAATGGGATAAATATCAATGGTTGCGAAACGATATCCCCGGATCATACCGGTCTCGAAGAGGTCCGCCACATCGGATTTATAAAAACCATCAGTTGCATATAATTCAGTGTCGATAATAAAATCATCCGGATTACTTGAGGAATTCGCCTTGCTTACCGATTTCTGAGCGGGATAAATCGGGAGATCAATGCCCAACTCTGTGAGGTTATAGGTGACTTTATTAACCGATACAACTTCAATACTTACCTCGGCGCCCATAGGAATCTGAACCATTTTCCTGATTAACGGTAATTCAGGTTTGCCGATTTCGTTGGTGAAACCGTAGTTATCGATATTAATCTGTGCATATTTAGTACCGCCCACCGATATTTCCTGCCAATCGAAATTGCCAGTCAGGAGCTTAATGCCGGTTTTGGTGTAATCTGATGAAATCACTTCGATTCTATTCTCAACCTTAGCGAGGTTTACATTATTAGAAGCGAAAGTATCTGTGCTTCCCCCTAATGCAAGTAGAATAACTGCTGCTACTGCAATATAAACGAGGCGCTTGGACATATATCCTCCGTAATCTTTAGTTAGGAAATAGTTTATTCTTTATAGAATTATTACCTGATGATGAAGAGTTATTTAACCTAATAGAATATAAGCAAGTCTGCGAAAATGTCAAGGAATCAAACTACACAATTATTGAAATCAACTCTTAGCCCGGATAATTCATAAAAAACATTAATTCGAAGCCGAAGGCTTGTCCTTCGGGGATTTGAAAGTAATTGACCATCGACAGCTTGGAATTGCGGGTTCAGAGAAACGCCGGAAGCACGAGGCTTACGCTACCGATTGGGAAATTTATGAATAATACAGGTTAGCAGGATTCCTCGCAATAACAGATCCGAGCGACAAGCCCTCGGCTATGGATTTATTATATCGGACAGGAATGTCCGGCATACCTCTCGGAGATGTCATTCCCCGTCGTGCGGTTGGATCGCACATCGGACTTCTCGCAATTACGGTTCCGGGTGAATTGTTTTATGTCAAGATGCTTTGCTGAAATTCTTCTTGATGAGTGAGAGCAGATGCCGAAAAGCGGTGACTGGCAGCACATTGCTTAAATCGGTAGCTAATTTTATACTATTGATTTCATTGATGAAATCTTCTATCCTCCGAGTAGTTCCATGTTTCGTCAATCCCGAAATCAACTCCGCTCGGTCGCAGTTGATTATATCGTCGATGTTACCGCTGTTTTGAAGGATTATCACATCACGTAATATCCAGATAAGAAGATTGGCTGCATCCACGCCGCCGGATGCTATCGGGAATTCCGGTCGGAAATTTGTGATGATAGAATCGAGATAACCGTCCCGCTTAACGCTGGAGTTGATAATACCCAGTATTTTGTCGCGCATCTCCACGGCTTTCTCTTCCATTAAAAGCCGTGCCAGCCCCGGAGAATTTCGCGATGCTCTCACTATAAACCGTAAATCCGCTTTCTTGCCGCCGGTGAATTCTTTAAGATAATTCAGGACATCTTCCTCTTCCGGCGTGCCGAGAGATAGATTTCGACAGCGAGAGAGAATGGTCGCGGGAAGCCTTTCCGGTACCGATGAGGTGAGTACTATCAAACTGTTGGATGGTGGTTCTTCTATTGTTTTCAGGAAAAGGTCTGTACAGCGCGGCGCCATCTTCTCTATATCGGATATCAATATCGCTCGATTACCGCCCCACATTGGACGTAGTCGAAGAAACTTTCGGAGATCGCGCAGTATGTCTACCGGTATGTTCGGTTTGCCCTCGAACCGGACCATTCTGAAGGGATCTTCGGATTTTTCCTCGATAAACCGCTGCACTTCCTCATAAGTAGCTTTGGAATACTTGGCTCCGGAGTTAGGATCGGAAAAGGGGAAAATAGTAACCTGTTTTTTGGATGCTTCCAGGTTGGGGAACGGAAATAGAAACTGCACGTCGGGATGTTTGAAAGTTTCTATCGCCCTGCAGCTATTGCATTGTCCGCATGGAACCGTATCTTTGGATTCGCAGAAGTAAATTGCGGCGAAGTATAAACCATAAGCCCACTTGCCCACACCGGCAGGTCCGGTAAGCAAAAAGGAGCCATCGGCGCGGCTATCCCTGACCAACCCGGAGAAATATTCAACATGCTTTTCCTGACCGAATATTCTCTCGAACATCACTCCAACCAATCCAGAGGATTATACTGGCTTTTTCCCCGGCGCAATTCGAAATGAAGCGAGGGATTAACGCCGGTGCCGGCATCACCTACTTCCGCTATCGTTTGTCCTTTAAGCACCAATTCATTCATGTTTACGGTAATTTCGGACAATCTGGCATACAGTGAATAATAACCCTCGCCATGATCAATCACAACAAAATTCCCATAACCTCTCAAATAGTCGATATGGGCTATCCTGCCATCGGCTACCGCCTCTACATTCTCTCCGTATTCAGCGGCAATATCGATGCCGGGATTGAAAGTGCGGGTATTATAGGTGGGATGGATAATATCGCCGTAAGTCGCTACAATCCTTCCCTTCACAGGCCAGGGGAGTCTTTTCTTGAAACGGTAAAATTCGGTTTGATGATCAGGTTGTAACTGCGCATCGGTTTCATCCTGCAAAGCCAGGTCTTGAAGAATCTGTTCGAGTTCGGCGGCTTCTCCTTCAAGCAAGGATATCGCCTCAAGTTGTAGTTGCTTCTCCATCCGTACACGGGATAAAAACTGCTGCCGTTGTTTCTTTGCTCGCGAGAGTCTCCATCGCTCCCTGTCCCGTTCCTTTTTCAACCGGGCAAGTTCCTGCTTGTTTGTCATCAACAGTTCCCGCTTGCTGTCGATATCGTCTATCAGCGATTTCATCACGGTGATCAACTGATTGTCATATTCCACCATAGCCTTGCTGAGATGATACTTCCTAAGCGCCTCGGTAAGCGATCCTGCCGCAAGGTACGCAGGTAGCGGTCTCCCCCGTTCACGTTTATAAATCGCTTCCAGACGGGTATAGAATGCTTCCTGTACCGATTTCAGATCACTCGATGCGAATTGCAGGTCCCTTGTCAGTCCATCTATCTCCGCCTGAAGAAGGCTGGAGGTATTATCCAGCTTCCTGATGAAAGCGCCGGTGAGGTCGATATTCTCCTCGATGGCCCGGATATTCTTCAGCGCCGATTTTTCATTTTCCGTCAACGATTCCAACTGCTCCCGTTTCGCTTCCAGCTCCATCCGGATGTTATCGAGTTCTTCTTTGGTCTGCTCAATCTCCTCGCCGCTGCGGGGATGCAGTTCAGTAGCGGACAGGATGAGGATAATTAATGATACGATTATGGGTGTTATCTTACGCAAAATTGTCATAATTTATGTGCTGTCGGGTCGCCGCACCCGATAGCATCCACATTAATTACTGTCGGGTTTCTCGCGCGCTTCGCTTAATCGGAACCCGGCCTGCTGCTTTTAATTTCTATACCTCTATTCGGAATCCAAGCTGCTTCGATGAAAAATGTCAAGAGAAAAATTGTTGGTTCATAAATGCCCGCTCTGTGCAACCCGGATTTCTCCGCGGATATCCGTATTCTATCGGTATTTTTGCTCATGCCTTATTATTTTCAACACAGTGTATGCATGGTTTCCAATTCCGTTGGGATGGTTCCAACCCGATTAAGATTTTCTTGCGGTGTAATCCGGATCGTTTTTTGTTTTTTAAATGGCTGCCTTTGCTAAATTCGTGGCACCTCCGTGATCACTTTTCTCTTATTTACCAATTTAAAAGGGCAGCCTTTTTTCTTTTCTCTTTTAAACCATAGTATTTACCCATGGCAAATCCAACTCAGATACGATGTCGGGTTTCTCGCGCGCTTTGCTTACCCGGAACCCAACTCACGGTTGCCAAATGTCGAGCGGGATAATCCAAACCAAGCAGATTTAACCTGTATTATTCATAAATTTCACTATCAGTAGCGGAAGCCTTGCGCTTCCGGTATTTCTTTGGAATCTTCGATTACAGCCTGTAGATGAACTACTTCTATTGAACTCCCCGAAGGACAAGCCTTCGGCAAGATTGATGACTAAGTAGGATAAGGCATTTGAGACCCCGGACTTCAGTCCGGGGAGTTTCACGGTTCTTAATAACCGAGGACTTCAGTCCTCGTAACATCTTAAACAGCGGCATAATGCAGGACGGGTTAAAACCCGTCGTTATTAAAAGTAGTGATCCTCCCCACGTTGAAACGTGGGGTCTCGTTTGAATCTTTCGGTACATGGTTTTGTCAACAGCCTGCCTGAAGGACAAGCCTTCGGCTACTGATGATCGCGAAGGGATAAGCATGTTTTGTAGTCTTCAGCATGCTTATCCCCGCTTTAGGCGGGGATAAACATACCACCCTCGCATAGCGCCATTCATCTAATGACTAACGACTATTTCAATAATATCATCCGCTTCGTGAATGCTTTATCGCCGGTGTTTAACTTATAGTAGTACACACCGCTGGAATAATCCGAAGCATCCCACTGATAACTTTTAACACCGGGTAATTGCCGTTCATCAACCAGCGTTGCTATCTCCTGACCCAGCAGGTTATAAATGCTCAGCTTAACATGCGTTGCCTCCGGCAAGACGTACCTGATCAGAGTTTCCGCATTAAATGGATTTGGATAATTCTGATACAAGTTGAAACTGGCTGGAACCGTCTTGTCGTCATCATCGATACCGGTGTACAGCAAGGCATTTTCGGCATTCGCTATCAGATCAGTGAAATCCAGACTATTGTAAAATTCCTCAATAGCCGCAGGATTATCTTCCTGCCCATAGAAGAGATCGACGTAATCAGTTGGGTTGACATGCAGGTTCTCGCCGGCAACAACCGCAATGTCAAAATCGTAAGATTCGCCGGGTGAGATAGTCTCAATCGGGCCGAAGGAGATCAAAAAGCGAGTATCATAACCATTAGCAACATCTTTGGCTAAATTGGATGGCAATGGGGAAATCCATTCTTTGCCCTGCGGTCCTCCGCCGCTGTAATCAATGGCAGCGTAAAGCTGATCGTAATCATGTTCCCCATTTGACATTACACGATATCGTGCGGCATCTCCGCCCGGCGTGCCTTTACCGCCGCCGGGGAAAGGTCCGTCGTAATTTTCCTGCCACTGCGGTCCCCAATCGTATTGCGAATTAACGTTGCTGATCCACCAATTAAAAGTAGTAGTCAAACCATGTTGCTCCGGATTAAGAAATAATATACCGCACACCGAACGTACACTGGTGTAATCCCAGTTTTCGCCATCAGGATCTCCATCATTATCCATAATGTACGCATATTTCAGGTCGCCAAGGTCAAGAAATCCGGCTATGTCATCCTGAGCGCCGGAATAACCGAAGTTCTCGTGATGAACATCACCATCCCAATGGAATCCCACCCAGGCATCTTCCACTATATTATCTCCGATGTTCTTCAGGTTAAATCGAAGAATGACAAAATCGTTGTACGGATGGTCAAACCAGGAATAGGAATGTACCTTGATTTTCAGACCGATAGGCATGAGCGGGCGGTTATCGATCGGGTCCACTTCGGCGAAAGTTACGCAAGTATCATAATACTCCGCGAATATCTCCCGATGGTCATCCTCGATAATCAATTCCATTTCCCCTTCGGGACATGGATCCGGAAACATTTCATGGGTATCCCACCAACCATCTGTCCCGCAGGAAACCAATGTGTCTCCATCTACAATAGCTCCTATCCAGATTGAGCCTTGAAAAAGATATTCCAGTCCGGATTGATATGGGAATTGACATGAAGGGGCCGGTTCTCCGGTTTCCGGATCGATTATATTGGGATCCTGTGCTGAACCGAGAATTCCATAATTCGTGAGAGTCATATTCACCTCGCTTCCCCAGGATGCGTAATTCATAGTACAAGGCGGATCGCTTGCCCGTGCAAGACTGAAGGAAAGACACAAGCAAATTACGAGAACAATAGCATAGGTTCTCATTATAAACCTCCATAAGTTTTGTGTGACAAAAACAGCCTGAGATATGATTTTACAAGTTCTTAAACACCTCCATAAGTTGTAATTGGGAGTCGGATACGCTAATAGAGTCCATTAAATAGACACTGTAATTCCACACTATGTTCCCATAATTATACGATATTTGAGCAATAAATAGCAATAAAAATATTGCTAATTCCGGCGGTGAGGTTTTTGGTGGCTTTTTAGTCTATTCGATTAAAGCAAGTCCGATTCTTCCCCGTTCGATATCTATATCAAGGACTTTAACTTTCACCTTCTGCCTTACGCGAACGATCTCCGAGGGATCGGGGACGAATCTGTCTCCGAATTGGCTTTTGTGAATCAACCCGTCAT
>WJIR01000282.1 GCA_014730175.1 Candidatus Zixiibacteriota bacterium | reverse complement strand
CAACCGTACCGCCGTTTTCCTCGATTGTGTAACCATGCCCTCCGGTATCGATGATAGTCAGCGTATTAGCTTCGGAGGTTATCGAAGCGGTCAAATCGGGAACCCCGGCATTATTGATAGCATCCACTGCATCTCCAACCGTTGTCGCACCTGTGAGATCGATTGTATAGGATGTTCCGTCGGAATCCCTGATTATAAACTCGGGAATCTCGAGGTCTACACCGCTTCCCGAATTGAGCATAGCTAAAGGCGTGTCGCTGGTGATATACGGATCCGAAGTATCTTCGAACATCAGGGAGTTTCCGGCTTCGGAAATCGATACGGTCAGCCCGGTCAGTCCCTGAGCCGCAGCCTGATCATTAATTGCATCGATTACATCGCCGATGGAAAGCACATCGGTTAAAGCAATATCCGCCTCTCCGTTTACTGTCCTCAGCGTGAAATGGTTATCACCGAGATTCACACCGTCACCGCCATGAAGATTCTTGAGGAAAGTATAACGGGCGATACCGGGATTAAGATCGGAATCCTCTCCAAGAGTCAACAGGGGTTTCGTGAGCAGCTCGGAACCGGTAATATTCCCCGCTATCGCAGTTGTTCGATCGATGGAGAACTTTATCGATTCGTCATTACCCCGATACACAACCCCCACGCTGTTGAAATCGAAAGGCTGCGTCAGAGTATCAGTACCTGCGAAAATATACCTGTCCTCAACAATGGTGTTGCCGATATTAATTATCTGCTCCAAAATATCCTGAACTTGATCGGCAGCCGCATTTCTGGCTTCATCATCATAGGTGTCGTTGGAAAGCTGCAATGCGATATCTTCCGCCTGAATCGTAAAATCGTTGATAGAACCCAGAGAATAATCGGTATGATTAAGAATGGACCTCACCCTCTGGATATTGCGATTGTATTGATCCAGCTCTCCGAGATAATTTCTGTAAGCCAATGCTCGGGATACACCTACTGGATCATCCGATGGAGCATTGATCCTCCTTCCGCTCGATAGCTGCTTCTGAGTTCGCATCATGCGGGAATAAATTTGAGATAAGTCATTTAACGTACTGCTAACCATCATGCTGTTAGATACACGCATACCCCGTCCCCATAATCGGGTTAAAATTTCAATAATCGATTAAGCCCCGGG
The DNA here is from genome assembly GCA_014730175.1 of Candidatus Zixiibacteriota bacterium. Classification (GTDB taxonomy): domain Bacteria; phylum Zixibacteria; class MSB-5A5; order UM-FILTER-46-8; family UM-FILTER-46-8; genus WJIR01. Next base: position 20,527 of record WJIR01000282.1, on the reverse strand, counting down.
AAGACTACCTGCTAATCCTTGGACTCGTCTCTTTTCCTCTTCTTGAGCAATTCGCTCATTTTTTCTACATCTTCGCCCTTAGCTTTGGCGGCATCGATATTCTCCTGGAGTATCTTCCTGTAGATTTCCTCCCGATGCACCGAGATCTCCGGCGGCGCAACTATCCCGAGACGCACCTGGCGTCCCTGAATGCCCAAAACCTTAACCGTGATATCATCGCCGATTGCAATTGACTCTCCAATCCTCCGAGTAAGTATTAACACAGTACCCTCCCTGGCAGCTTTTGTTGTTCGCTCATGACTACTACCATCGTACTACTACCTATCCTTCTATAACTTATTAACAATTGTGTCTAATGCAGAATCCATAACGTCCAATACCTTTGCTGCAGCTCCGTATGCATTCTCGTAAGCTATTAAATTCGCCATCTCCTCGTCCAATGATACACCGGATATCGATTGTCTGCGATTCTCCAGTTGATTAACCATCAGTTCGTGATTGGTTTTCATATCCGAAGCTTCCCTTGCCTGAGAACCGATTTCACTAATCACCGAGTTATAAAATCCGGATAATGAAGCGGTTCCATCGTTCATAACCTTCTCATTTCTCAACTCAGCGATCGCCAAAGCAACCGTATTATCGCCCCCGCTTCCGTCCTCGGATACAACTATATTTTCGGCATCCGTAAGGATTTCGTTAGATAAACCGATTGAATCCGCCGTAACTCCGTCAGCGGAAAAGAAGTCGATACCGGTTGTCCCATCCGTTGTATATCCGGATGAGTGAAGCTCGTTTACAGATTCCACCAGTTGCGCAGCGAGTTGATCGAGCTTCTGCAATTTGTCAGGGATAAATGTGTCGCGAGCATCCATCATACTCTTCAGACTTCCCTTAGATATATCAAGATTATATGATACCGATGAAAGAACAATGTTAGATGATAAAAATCCGTCCTCAACTACCGTTTCCGTATCCAGTTCGAGATAATCACCCCGCGTAACCAATACCGCAGAACCGAAAAACAGGTCGATAGCGCCGCTGTCATCCTCTCTCACTCGCACATTACCGAACTCAGCCAGTTGTTCGACAATATAATCCCTTCTATCCCGCAGATCATTAGCTTTGGCTCCGCTAACCTCAGCATTGACTATCCGAGAGTTCAGATTCGCTACCTGCCGAGTATAGTCATTGATCATAGTGACCGTCTGCTGTATGTCATTGTCAATTGATGATCTCAAATCTTTCAGCTGACTGCTTATCCCGTGGAAATTGCTGATGACTACATTGGCTGATTCCTTTACGGCAGTTTTAGCCGATGAGCTCTCCGGATTGTCGGACAGATCGCTCCATGCGTTCCAAAAATCGGTGAGAGCCTGCGAAAGTCCGGTATCCGACGGCTCATTAAAAATCGTTTCAACCTGACTCCAGATTTGCTCCGCGTTCTCCCACTGCCCTAACTCCTGCTTCTCCTTCTGCATCTGAGTATCCAAAAATGCCCAGCGAATACGCCTTATATCCCCCACATCGACCCCTGATCCGGCGTAGAACATCCCCGCCCTGAGCGGCGGAGTGCTTTTGAAATCCACGGCTTGGCGCGTGTAACCGGGAGTATTCACATTAGCGACATTATGGCCGGTAATATTAATACCATACTGCGTGGAAAGAACCGCTCTCTTAGCTATCTCGAATCCTACGTTTACTCCGTACATAATATCTGCGCTAAATTACCTCGTTAAGAGTTGCATTGGTCATGGCTTTGGATTCGGGGTTGTTGCCCAGCGAATTGTAAGCCGGCGTTCCTCTGTCATCAGTATTGTAGTAAAGCCTGACAGTATCATTTATCAGATCAAGTGACCTGCGAATAAAATCCTGATTTTGCTCTCGAAGGTGCTCGATACGTTCGATCGCCCTCTTTAAATCGGAACGCAATTTCTTCAAGGCTCCCGAATAGGACGGATCGATATGCTCTATCAAATCCCTCAATGTGGCTTCGCCTCCGCCCTTGCCGATCTGAATCAGGTAATCCTGAATAAGCCGACCTCTCTCCGATTCGATATTCTTCGCCTGGGAGATGAGGTCTCCCTGGGTCAGCAGATTCTGCTTGAGTCCTTCCACATTATCAGACGTTAGCAAATCGCGCTGTTCGAGAAGGACGGATTCCACCTGCTCGAGATTATCAATATGCCTGTCCAGGTTCCTGATAAGATTGTTAATCTCACTGCTCAATTTTGCCTCCTGCTAATATTTTCGGCAATGTTTTCTAATCCCTTTAGTATCATTCGACTACAAGCATTTTAAAATTAAATTCCAATTTTAGTTAAAATTCTTTTAACATATTCATTTGTTTCCCTGAAAGGAGGTATTCCTCCGTATTTATCGACATTCGCCGGACCTGCATTGTAAGCTGCCAAAGCCAGCTCGAGTCTGCCTTCATATCTGTCGAGTAACTCTCTGAGATACCGAACGCCTCCGTTGATATTCTGTTCGGGATCAAATGGATTCGAAACACCGAGTTGATTACATGTGGAATCGGTAAGCTGCATCAAACCTTTTGCGCCCTTGTGTGACACGGCGTGTGGATTCCCGGCGGACTCCGCTGATATCACCGCATGTATCAAGGATGCGGAGATATTATACTTGCGCGAAACCTCCCTTACTATATTATCAAAAGGCGGCGCTTCCGCAGATATCCTCTTGATACGTTCGGCATTAGTCGCCGCTTTAAGATTAAACTCGTCAGAGATACTTTTCCAATCATCTCCCAGAGCGTTGGGAGCAAGTTGATTAAATAGGATATCATCCAGAGCCATACCTGCGCTACCGCTTAGATGTTCGGCAATCTTCGTGTCAAACATCTCGGTAAACACCTCTCCGCCCAAACCTTTCCCGAACAATTCCGATTCCGGGACTGTTTGTCGCATAGTTTTCAATAAATATGAAATAAATAATGCCTGAAAATCCTTGGATGCCTTTTTAAGCTTAAGATATCGCTGCTTGATCTCTCCATCGGCTGAGGAAACCGTTCTACTAATACCGGCATCTCTTGCCGCCGAAGGAGCGAAATCACCGTTAGTGGTCGTTATATTCATCTTATAATTACAATATAATCAACTCCGCATGCAAAGCACCGGCAGCCTTTAGAGCCTGAAAAATCGCTATTATATCTCTGGAAGTTGCACCAATCGAATTCAAAGCTTGCGCCAGTTCGCTTACGTTCGATTTCTCCTCCATATAAACCATCCGTGCCACCTCTTCTTCGGCTCGAATCTCTTCGTCGGAGGTTGCGACCGTCTCACCGCGAGAAAAAGATTCCGGTTGCGAAACCAGGGGCGTGGACTTGATCTCAATCGTTAAGTTACCATGAGCCAATGCGATCGCATCGATACTCACATTTGCTCCGGCAACAATAGTCCCCGTTTTTTCATTAATCACCACTCTCGCCGGGCTGTTAGTCTCTATCTCCAGATTCTCTATTTGCGATATAAGCTGTATCATACTCCCGGGGGTAACATCAATCCTTTGGGCTTTTAAACTGATATTCTTTTCCGTCAATAGCTCCACTTCGCAACCGTCGACTTCGGATTCAATGGCTCGCACGACGTTAGAAGCGGTGGTGTAATCGGGATCATTCAGATTAATTTTAACCACATGCTGTTCATGGGGAAACTCAAATTTATTCTCGATTAAACCGCCTGAAGGTATCCGTCCGACCAACGTGTAATTTTTCGCAATCTGGTCACCGCCTGCCTGCGCATTGAATCCGCCGGTTGAGATCGCCCCTTGAGCCCAAGAATAAACATCCCCATCAGGCGCCGAAAGCGGAGTCAGCAATAACATCCCTCCCTGCAGACTGGAAGCATCCCCTAACGATGACACCGTTACGTCGATCCTGCCCCCAACCGGATCCAACGGCGTGATTTCACCGGTAACCATTACGGCTGCAATGTTCTTCACCTTAACCTTATCCGGCGGTAGAGAAACGCCCATACGCTGCATCATGTTTCTAAGCGATTGCAGCGTGAAAACCGTACCCTTACTGTCGCCGGTTCCATCGAGGCCAACCACCAATCCATATCCTAACAATGGTACCCGGACTTTAGATTGAATTTGAGCTATATCCTTCAATCTGGCAGCATCTGCTTGATAACTTAATCCGCAGATAAAGATAAGCAGCAATAGTAATTGTATTAATAGAATTCTTAAAATAGCCAATTTAAAAACCTTGCGATTATTCCTGGTTTTGCGCCGGTATTGGCAACTCCTTTACCTTTATAGGAGATTTCCGCATTAGCGATATTATAAGAATAAATAGTATTATTATCCATAATATCCTGAGGTCTTACCTCTCCTTTCAAAATCATAGCTTCCTTGTCCTCATTTACTCCCATCATGCGAGTACCTTCTATTAAAAGATTACCATTCTCCTTAACTCTAACTACACTCACCGTCATGGTAGTCTTTATCGAACCGGATTTAACAGTGGAACCCTGACCGTCATACTCATTTTTGGCATCGCCGCTGAATCCGAAATTGGGAATTAAGTCCAAAGCCCCCGTCCCGGGCCCGGCAGAAAGCTCGTTTTTGTGATTTTTCTTGGTTACTGTTTTTGCCGAATGTTCGGCTTGAGCGTTTTCTAAAACCAGCACCGTTATCAGATCTCCCACTTGTCGTGCTTTATGATCCACAAAAAGGCTGTTATTATTTGCCTTGCTAAAATTAAGTCCTTCTGCTGCTACCAAGCCGGTAAAGATATACAAAATAAACATTAAAACAAGTATTTTTGATTGCAGATTCATCGATTCGCTACCACCTCCACTTCACCGCTGCCGTTTAATTTACCGGTGACCGTTTTATTGGTTTGCAGATTTTTGACTCTAATATAATCTCCCACCCAACCATCTTCGCGCGCAATGCCATCCGCCGCCACCTTTATTGTGCCGAACTCAGCCGTAATCTTGACCTTTCCACCGCGAAAAACGTCCGGTATAGGTTCCATGTCATCATCCGTTAAAACCTCCGCTTCATTAAGGTTTTTCCTTGCTCTCAAACCCTCAAGCTGTGTTAAATCAGTAATTTTTCCCCCACTTTCACCGATAACATCCACCGATTTCAACAGGCAATTATCGTTGGAAAGAAATTCTCCTTTCCTTATAAACTGTTTGGAAACAACTACTTTCTTGAACGAAGAAAACCGGATTTTTAGATAGCAGCTATAATCACCTTCAGCGGAATCATCTATTGTGATTTCCAGAGGTAGATATCGCGGTATGATCGGAGGAATATCGCCATCGATGGATATCTCACCGTCGCCATCATAGGAAAGTATTTTTTGAGGATAATTTTCAACTTCGAAATGGATCTCTCCGGACAACAACGGAATTCGTTCCGCGAGAAATCCGCTGACCGCTTTATCTATTGCTTGTTCCTCCAGAGCATTGGAAACTGAAAACATAAAACACAAAGCAAAAACAAAAGTAATAAATAATACCGAAAACACCTTAAATCCGGTATTAATACCTGACTTAAGATTTAGTACAATCGAGTACGACTCGAATATCTTATTCAGGAATTCTATATACGTCCGTGCCGGTATGAAAAACCCGCGACATAATCGCGTAATCTTGCGTGATTTATGAAGAATCCGATAAAATATAGCACACATAATCTATCTACGCAACTGATTTACGATTGCTGACATTTCATCGGATGTATGAATTGCCTTTGAGTTTATCTCATACGCACGCTGAGCAACAATCATATTCACCATTTCTGTAACGATATCCACATTCGACAGCTCCAGATACCCCTGCACTATTCTACCCGCTCCGCCCTCGGACGGATTATATGTCAACGGAGAACCGGACGCGGTTGATTCCGTGAAGAGATTACGCCCGATTGCATTCAGCCCCTGCGGATTAATGAACCTGGCTAATTCAAGTTGACCGATTTCCAAAGGATCTGATTCTTCCGGTAAAATCGCCGATACTAACCCATCAATTGATACCGAAATACTGCTGGCTTCGGCAGGAATGGTTATCTCAGGATCGAGCAAAAATCCGTCGGCGGTTACGATGGTACCATCTTCGGATAACTTGAATGCGCCATCACGAGTGTAGGCATAACTCCCGTCCGGCATCAGGATTCTAAAGAAACCGTCTCCCTCAATGCACAAATCGAGGGGATTTTCAGTTGCGGTCATAGTGCCCTGCTGGTAATTTCGAGTGGATGCCACCGGGCGAACACCATAGCCGATTTCGGTATCCACCGGTACTTTACTGCCTTCTGCCGAGGAAGTACCTGCTGTTCTCACTTTTTGATACAGTATATCTTGAAATTCAATTCTGCCCCTCTTAAAGCCGGTAGTGTTAACATTAGCCAGATTGTTTGCAATGTTATCCACATTGAGTTGCTGGGCATGCATACCGCTGGCAGCGGTTCTCATCGCCTTTATCATAACTTTCCCCTGCTATCGAGTTCTTCCAACTTCATTGACTGCCTTATTGTTAATGTAATCTAACGTTTGTATCACCTTCTGTCCCAATTCAAATTGACGAAAACCATCTATCATATCCACCATCTGATGAAGAATCTCCACGTTGGACTGCTCCAAAAATCCCTGACGTACGGTGACTTCCCTCGCCGGTTCAGCAATTAATCCATCGGGCGCTGCAAAATGAACTCCATCGGTTTTGGTCAGCTCCTGTGGATTGTCGAATCTCACTACTTGGAGGCGGGAGATTGCTTCCCCATCAATCTCGATATTTCCATTAGCATCTATATTGGGATTATTGTTTTCCAGAATTATCGGTCCGGTGTCGGATAGCACAACCTCTCCCCTCATATTTACCAGCATACCAATGGAGTTGAGATGGAATTGCCCATTGCGAGTATATCTGGTTCCGTTTTCGGTGTCAATGACAAAAAAACCGTCACCTTCAAGTGCAACATCCAGCGGCTTGTCTGTTTTCTCAAGCATACCCTGAGAAAAATCGATATAAGGCTCTTCAACCATCGGCTGCTGCCATTGATAATCCGATGGTAACGGTTTAGCCGAAGACCTGTCGAGGTGTTCGATAAAAAGCCTATCCCGTTTAAAGCCTGCGGTGGCGGAATTCGCCATGTTATTGGCGATCAATTCCTGCTGCAATGCACGGGGAACCATACCCGATGCCGCGGTGTAAATACCTTTAATCATTCTTGCCTGTCCTTTTGAAGAAGGAAATCTCACATCCTGTATTTTTTCTGAGCAAAAGCCGTTCCAATGTAGTCATTCCGTCCACAGATAGATTACAATCCGTAACTAATTGGTAAACAGGAGATTAATAAGCGGATCAAGTGGTATTATTCAGTCATTTCCCGGAACCGCCGGACAAAAAACGGAAAAATATTCTTTTCGGTAGGTAATACTGAACAGCTAAATCGGGATTTTAGCGCGGTCAGGTGACCTCGTCTGAGTCCCCAGGTCACAATTAGGCGCGACCCTCCATGCTCCTATCGGACAAGAATAAGTCGGAGCTTACAAGTATCCGTTCTCCCGATGTTTCCCGAAGGACAAGCCGTCGGCTAATAATTATGCTTTTTATGAGTTATTTGCGTTATGTAAGTTATTAACCCTGTTCTCCATCCGCCAGCGGGTGCGTTCTACCACCAGTGCGATTTCGTGGGCTTTGAACGGTTTGGTGATATATTCATCAGCGCCTAAAATAAGCGCATCTTTCACGGTGAATGAATTACCGAAACCTGTCATCATAATCATACCGATATGAGGATCTCGGGATTTGACGGCTTTAAGCAACTCGAATCCATCCATTTTTGGCATTTTAATGTCGGATAAGACCAAGTCGAATTCGCCGGCTTCCAACATCTCCAGAGCCTGATGCCCATCTTCCGCCAAAGCGACCTGATATCCTTCCCGCAGAAGAATACTCTTCAGCAATGATCGCATCATAGATTCATCGTCAACTACCAGTATGCTTATCTCGCTATTCATCCGATAATCCTAAATTCGTGACTGTGACTTGTGTTTCTGATATCCTCTGTAACCCAGAGGACCAGGCAATTACTTGTTCGTGGTTTTTAAGTTTAGACTTTTCAGAATATTCATCGCCTTCTCGCTATCGGCCATAATCAGCGAGAATGTCTCTTCGATTTTACGAAGTGTTTTAGGGTCAATCTCGAGCTTCTTCTTAAAAGATCTATAATCAAAGGAGTTGATCCCCTCAATAGCTATCCTGGAAAGCTCCTCTACCCTCTTGTTGGCATTCGATGATTCCGATGCCAGCTTATTGAGAGTTTTCCCTAACTCACTGTCTCTACCGAAACTTCTGCTGACCAGATTTGCCGCAATGGCGATATTGACTGCCGCAAATTGAGCTTGCTGCATTATTTCGCGCATGTAGTCGATTACAAGCTTAAACTCCTCTTCACGCTCCATTATGGTCTCGGGCTTTTCATTCACGCCGTTCTCCTCTAAACTCTAAGTAGTTCCCTTATTCGCGATTTTAGTTCATCCAGGTTACCGGATTTAACCACATAAGCGTCAGCCAGCCAAGTTGAAAAATCATCCTTATAGGTTGAATATGCCGAATTAAGTATGACCGGCGTATCCGCGTTCTTCATCCGGAATTCGTTTAATACCTCCAGTCCATCCATTCCCTCCATCTTGATATCGAGCACCATTAAATCGATATCATTGGCGCGAGCAAGATGAATAGCTTCATAACCGTCCTTAGCGATCAGAACGTTGAAACCCTCCTCTTCTAACTCATGCTGATACAGTTTCCCCAGCTCAACTTCATCGTCAACAACCAGAATACTACGCATTTCGTTACTCCTTATGTAAAGGTAATTTGATAATCACTTTGAGAATATTATTATTATCATATTCTATTTCGGTAAGTCCGGAGTGTCGATTAATAATTTCATCCGCAATAACCAAATCCATATCCCTCTTAAAATGGCTGGAGGAATAGATATTGGTAAAGACATAATGTGCATGCGATTTAATCCCGGGGTCAATCCTATATTGGAACTCCAAGACTGCCTTCCCGGTAGTTGCTGATACTCGGGCTTGAACCGGCGAACATTGCACATTATCCTTAAGAAATTGTTTTAGAAATGTTAAAATGACATTCCTTATCTGTTTCTCGCTTCCATAAATCCAGATACCGGTTGGAGCTTCTTCAAGATTGATCGGAACAACCATATTTGGAGAGGCGTTACAGATCATCTGCAAAACTTCCATAACCATTGCCGATAAATCTAACACCTTCTTATCTTCAGGAACCACTTTGCTGATAGAGGAGAAGTTATTTAAGACTTCTTCAATTCTTTCCACCTCTTTTATAATTATATCAAGCGGCTTATTATTGGGACTCTCCATATCAGATTTGCGACGCATGCTGCGAGCGTACCCTCCTACAACGGATAACGGATTCCGAATTTCATGCGCAACATGAAATGCCATCTTGCCCACAGCATTCATTTTTTCGCTTTCGATTAGCTTTTTCTGGCTTTCTCTCAGCTTGATATTAATACGCGCCAACTGCTTGACTTTGTCCTGCAACTCCTCATAGAGCCGGGATCTCTGTAATGCCGCTCCTGCATGATTGGCAAAAATCCCTAAAATTTCCAGGTCAGCATCGTTTATCTTCCGATTTGTTATCAGGTTATCCGCCAAAAGCAGCCCAACGGTGTCTCCCTCTACAGTCAGCGGAGCAACAGCTACGGAATCAACGCCGAGAATGGAAAACAGATCGAACTCATCTCGCTGGGTATTAGGTTCGTCGGAAGGTGTCACCAATAGGGGCTGTTTGGTATCGAAGACCTTTTTTAGTGATTCCGGCATCCGTTTCTTTGGCAGAGACACTCTCTTTACAATCTCATTGACTTTGACATCGCATTTCTGCGTTGCGCTATTGTAGTCTTCTATTAACTCATCCAATGACTTCCCTAGACCATCGAGTTCCGACCAAATAGCAGCAGCCTCTTGACCGTCCGACGGTCCAATAGCGATTTCCCCATTATAGACTTCGTGCGAAGGATCGTATAATAGCAAAAAGGCTCGGTTGAAGCCTAATCCCTGTCCAGCGGTCGCTCCTAACAGGATTATTTTAAGCGTCTCATCAAGTCTGTAGGATTTGTCCAGCCTTCGCCCAAGCTGATTGATTACCGATGCAATCTTGTAGTTTCGATCTACGGCAGTTTCATCCCGATCGGTGATCGAAGATATCTGGCAAATACTGATAGTTTCACCGGAATCAACCGTTACTTTGTGAACCGACAGATAGAAATCATCGCTTTGATTCACCTCGTCAAGTTCCGTGCTGAGGCGATACAGTCCCTCGGTTTCTTGAGCGATATACTCGCTGATCCTCTCAATAAACAACTGCGGGAGTTCATGCTGAGGTTTATCCGGAAAAAGATGACCGGCAAAACGACTGAATGCAAAATTGAACCGAACAACCTGGGACAATTCGTTCAGCACGAACAGGGGATCGCCTGAAGCTTCTCCGTGCGGGAGCTCTTTTTGAACCTTTATATTATCCGTTTTCTTAACTTCTTCAAACATAGAACGATTCGCGGATAGTTTACGGGTGACCTAAACACTCTTCAGTTTCATCAATCTGCTTTTATTACGATGAGAGTTACGTGAATTTTTCTTATCAGAAAAACTACTGCAACCGCTACTTTGTTCAACTCCGAATCCCAGATCAGTCACCGAATTTTTATCGCCGTGATCCGTTGATTCGATAAATCCTTTTAATGACGCCAGGTCCTCATCCTTCCTTTTGATTTCTTCACGATAATACTTTCTTTCGATTAATGAAGCTACCTGGCTGCTGATAATTTTGACTATTATCAGGTCGGTTTCATCGTAAGAACCCGAGCGTTCATTGCTAACATTTATCACGCCCATTAAATCATCATCGACTAATATCGGCATCGATATAAACGAACGGATATGATTATCGAGTGATTCCCGATATCGCTTGATGTTAGGCATCAGTATCGGTTTACGATACTTGGCGACCCAGGAGGAAAATCCCTTGCCCAGATCAAATTCGACAAAATTGATCAAGTCTCCCTTACTGCCGGTTTTAGCAATCTCCTCCAATCTCTGCTCCTGTTTATTCAGCATGAAGATACATGCGGAGGAATAGTCCACTGCTTTGTTGACCTCCTCGAGTATTTGATGAAAAATCTCGGAGGATTCCATTCGATTCTGTACAATCGTGCTGATTCGATTCAGTGTTTCAAACTGACCGGCAACGCGCTCGATTTCGTAGCAATCCCGATTGTTGCTTGTCATATTTTTGCCCCATCCTTGGTTATTAGTTTGAGTTAGGAATATCCCTTTACCTAAATCTATCAATGTCATTATCTCTCAACGCAATAAGATGCGTCTGAACCCGGCTTCCGATTTCGGCGGCTATTTCTCTACAGAACCTATTAAGTTCAATTGCATCTACCAAAATATCAGCCCGGTATTGATCATATTCGAAAAACTGGGCATAATCATCAAAGTCCATCGAAAACTCGAAGACGCCCGTATCTACTGTTTTTGCGCTGTCACTTAATGAAACGACATATTCCAGTTCGACATATAAAATACGTGAAAACCTGTTCAGGAGATACGGCAATGAGAGATTTTTATCAAACTCCCACCGGCAATCTCTCAAGCGATATTTCACAAGATGAGAGAAACGTTCCCTGTCGTAGTTTACATTGAAGTAATCCTCCGCTTCGGATAAGTCCGGCTGAATGAATATCCCTCCGTGATGAATCGCTCGGTATTCATCATCGGGAGATATCCACCTTAAACCATAAGTATTGTTTATGCTGTTGGACAGTATCTCCCTCAGACAAGAGGTTACCTCGGCGCCGGTTTGATTTTCCGCCAGGAATGCGGCTATCTGACGTTCGTCGGATTTAGCGCCGTTGCACAGAAACAAGCATATTAAGCAAGGAAAAATCAATTTGCTCATATCGGAGACCTACCCACCACTTTGAATTACTTGCCGGCTGAATACATATTTTGCGATTAGCTCCTGAACGCGATCGGTGAAATTAAAAAAGTCATCCCTAAGGAGCTCCACGTCCAGTTCCGGATAACTTTCGTGAATTGCATCAATATCCACAAACTCAATTCCGGTTACATACTGCGACTTTTCGATTCTTTCGGACCGCTTTATTTTGCCCAAAATGCCTTCAACCTTTTCTAAACCATGCAATTCCATAGTAATTGCCACAAATGAGTTTACCTTCAGTTTGGTATCTATCACAGCGAGCAAACCGCTACCAGAAATATTCAATATCATTCCATGAATAACTTTCCCATCGAGTATTGCATTCGGTTCTTTCGGAGGGAGATTGAGATGATATAGCTCGATTGGATCGGCTACGTCCAGCCTGACGAATCTCCGTCTCGATTTCGTTTTCTTTTCAGTTGATTGAGCTCGCTTCTTCGTATCTACTTTGTTTCCCATGATACTATCCTACTTTTACTTCTTGGTTGCCTTTGTTCTCCAGAATCGGTTTAACCTGGATTAGTGCCTTATCTACGATATTCTTAACAGTCTTTAATTCCAATTCAGTACCGACTTTCTCATTCAGCAGTTTCCGTCCCCTTGTGATTGCGGAACCGAGGTATTCTTTCGCTTCTTTGAGATTTCCAATTCTTCGAGAGAGTTCGCCTATGAGATAGAAGGTGTTAATCTCCTGAACAGCTCCTTTAATCTCCTTTCTGGACCGAATGCTCTTCTTGTAATAATTCTTAGCGATACTCAGCGCATCTTTTTCGGAGAGCGGAATCTCCGGAAGTGTCTCGGTGAGTACCTGCAGGTATGTATTGAAATTCGGGAATCCCTGAAACCGCATTTGCTCAATCCGCTCAGCTTCGGACACGTTTTTCAATACTCTCTCATTAAGGTTGCGCAACTGCTCTTGCTTATTTTTAACCCCTTCCGTTGCAGAAATGACCTCACTGATGAATTCCTGGTATTTTTGAGCCACACCCGCTTTGGTAAGCTTATCTATGTAAGGATATAACTCTTCTGCATTATTGTCACAAAAAGAAGTTAGATTAGTGAGTGCCGAAGATAAGCGAATCAGGTTGGTATCCACTCCATCCAGATGCTTTCTTAAACCTGCCATCAAATTAGCAGTATCGCTGAGTTTAAACTCGGGCCTTTTACCGCTCATATACCTGAACACCCATCCAATCCGGAGATAGTAGCGCGCCATCCTTAAGAAACTGGGGCGACTGTTCAGCAACTCATCGAAAACCGCCAGTATTAATTTTAAAATAGCGGTTTCGTTGGGATACTCCTGCGGATCCAGCGCCGCTCCTACGTGGGAGAGGAGATTTTCCGGCTTGTTCAGCTCCTCGAGGTGCTTTTCCTTGATAGTCGGAAGGCTATAGCTGCGGAATTGGTTATTCTCTTTCCAATTCCTGAACTCATTATTGAACTCGGTGGAATAAAAGCAGTTAGAGCATGTAGCTATGAAAAATAGCACCGGATGGCATTCCTCCAGGCCTGCCTCCTGCCACTGGATTCCCACCGGCATGTAATCGGTGTCCACCTTCTCCACCCTGTAAGCCCCCTTGCCTAAATACTCAAACTGATTTTCCATTCCACAAACGGGGCAATTGACGGAATTGTAATATATTGAGGATGCGTTCTTCAATGCTGGTCCTTATAAAAGCTATGCTTCTCTTTATTCTATCGGCATTTGGCTATTATTCCTCAAGCTGGATTTAGAATTCAGAGGTTACCTCGGCCATTACGCCAACAGGTCAACATGCCGGGTTTTAACTCGCTTTTCCCCATCTTCCTGAAAAAATTCATATTCTTCGTTCTCTTTCTTTTTCTTTTTCTTGCGCTTTCGGGAGTCTTCTTTTTTCTCACCATCCTTATGAATAATCACTTCATCTGATTTATCAGGATTTTGCACTCGTTGATTCTTGTTGCGTATTTTCTCCTTCATGCTTGCTTCGGACTGCTGTTGGGCAACATCCGGATGAGCTTTCTCAAGCTTGCTCACTTTCTCTGCAGCTTGGGTTTTGGATAATACATTTTGTAAATCAACGGGCTGTGGCATCCGTATAAACCTATCAAAATTTAGCCGACAAACCTTTCATTGACCATTCCCCGCAATCTGGCAATGGCTTTAGTATGAATCTGAGATACCCGCGACTCCGATATCTCCATAATCTCGCCGATTTCTTTAAGTGTAAGTTCCTCATAATAGTAAAGGGCAACCACCAGCTTCTCCTGTTCGGATAACAGGCTGATTGCATCCAGAACATAATCCTTGAGTTCTTGAAGTTCTATTTCTTCAAGTGCGCCGGTATGATGATAGTCTTCGACGGTTTCAATCCGAGGAACTTGTCGATTATCATCCTCACGGCATATCAATTCATCCAAAGACATGAGCGAACTCGATGCAAGTTCGCGAATGGTGACATGAACATCCTGAACGGAAACATCCATTTCATCGGCTAATTCACTAATGTTAGGATTTCGACCCAACCGATTCTCCAGTTTCGAATTAGCCTTCTCCAGATTGCGAGACTTTGCTCTGGTTGAACGAGGCACCCAATCCAATGCCCTCAGTTCATCCAGAATTGCCCCTCGAATTCGAGGTACCGCAAATGTTTCAAACTTAACTCCACGATCCGGGTCGTAGTTTTTAGCCGCCTCGATCAGTCCGATAACGCCGGTAGAAACCAGGTCATCCACTTCGACTGATTTGGGGAATCCAACAGCCATCCGTCCGGCGACATTTCGAACCAAGCCGATATACTCATTTAACAATTCCCGCCTTAAAACCGGATCCTCAGTTCTTTTGTACTCTAGCCAGGCTTCTTCACGCTTCATAAGCCTCCTCCGAATTTATCAATGTATAACTGCACACAACTTCGCTCATGTTTTATCCACCTTTCCAGGGGTTGCGGAAACCGCGCTCCCCTCGCTAATGCCTGCTTTCCGCAACGCCATTTTCTCCTCCAAGCATGAAGAAAACACCATGAGGTTTTCCTTGTTACTGTTCCATAGCATTGAGTTGAACTCCCCTTCCCCCGGCGAATTGAAATACTGCTCATCGAATTTCAGGAATCCTATGGCATCGTAGGAATCGCCCAGAAATGCCTCGGTCAACATCGGCATCTTCACGTTGAAATCATCGAAATCCCTATCCGAGTTGACCAGATTGAGAAAGAAATGAATTGCCGGTCGAGGTATTATCGATGACGCCATTTTGCAAATAGCGTAGCCATTGACAATAGACTGATAGCCGGATTCGGTTAAGATGAGTATGATATCCGATGCCCTTAAGTAATTGTATAACCCCAGATCAAACGATGAGGGTGTATCTATAATTCCGAGCTCGTAATTATCCCGTATATAATCAGCAAGTTCCCCGATCCTTTCGTAATCTCTCTCCAGCCCCAAATCCTCAATTGTGCCATCGGTGAAGGAGGGGATTATATCTAACCGGTCAAGTCGATAAACATAGTCCGATACACTTCCCTGCCCACTGAGGAAATTACCGAAACTCTTCCGCCCGGTCGGTCTGAATTCAAAAAAGGAGCTAATACCGCTGAGTCCGGAGACCGCATCGACAGCTATGGTTTTGAATTTGGTTTTAAATAACTCCACCAGAATACGAGCGACCGTAGTTTTACCCGCTCCCCCTTTACCTGAACAGACTGTTATGATACAGCTGTCTCTGTTTATTCTTGAACGCGAACTATACATCTCCCCTTCCTTCCACAATTTGTGAAAATAGCTTTGAACATATATTGCGAGGATCCAACTTGATGTAGCCTGCGGTAATCTTTCGTCCCAGGCTCCCGATCAAAGGAGTAAGGTTTAACTTAATCAGAGCGGTAAGAACTCCACCGTAACCAACGGTATCTTCCAGTCGGGTAACAGCCAGATGCGACAGTTTATACTGGTTACATATATCCATTAGAGCTTCCTGTTGTTTAAAATGCTGAGAGGAATCGACAACCAGCACCCTCGAAACAGGCATATATGAAACTCTCCGCAATCCTTCTTCGCCCTTTTCATCTGCAGCCATAATGGCGGGTAAATCGATCAAAACAGGTTGATTGGAATACTTGTCCAATATCGATTCGACTTCATCCACATCAGAAAAAGCATAGAAGTTGAGATCTAAAATCTTTGCTACCCGCTTGAGTTGGAATTGACCGGGTATGTTATAACCATCAATTGTAATCAGAACCGGCTTTATCTTTCTTAATCTCATGCACTGATAAGCGATTCTGGCTATCAAAGTGCTTCTACCGCACCCGGGCATTCCGGTAAAAGCGAGCGGGAGTTTGTCTATCATCTGTGTCAGCGATGCAGGTTGTTTGCATTTCTGAATCAAGAATTCGCTCCAGCGCTCAGTCCATTCCGGTTTGCCATTGCCCGGCAGGATTCCCGAAACGGTCGCCATCGCCAACTCATCGATGATATCCGGGTGTATATTTAGAAATGGCAGATGACGGTATAATTTTCCCAGTTCGCCCGGCATAATCTCCAGACATTTCTCCGCCAATGGCCTGGTGATACCGGTTTCGAATACATTCTTTACTTCCGAAAGCTCCCGAAAATGAGAATTCTCAACAGGTTGCTCCTGAGTTTCCTGAATTCTGTTTTCGCTCTTAAAGATGTCGAACTGATTATTCGGTTCGTGCGATTCAGAAGAAGCACCCAAGCCGATATCCTTAATTCGATTTCTGAAGCGATGCTCCGGTTTTGCTGCTTCTTTAAGCACACCCGTGCTCTCATCCGCACCCAGAGCGGCAGTTACTTCCACTCCCGCGTTGTCGGCGGGCGAGAACATACGGTTAAGATCGCGTGTACTAAGGATTACCGCTTCGCTCCCCAAATCGTTTTTAACCATCTTCAATGCTTGACTCATACTACCTGCTTTAAATTTCTTAATCTTCATCGCCTATACCTATCGTGCCTACCGAATACACTTCGGTATCCGGGGTAATTTCGTTATATGATAAAATGATCGCCTGGGGTAAAACCGACTCCACCATGCGTCTCAAAGGTAATCTTACATTCGGAGAGGTGAGAATTATGGGATTGAGATTATTCGTGACCATAGAATCAATCGCTGATTTCATCGATGTAATAATTCGCTCGGTAAGATCCGGCGGAAGGACAACATTGAGTCCGTGACGCGTGCTCTTGGTGTTGTCTGCGATAGTCTGTTCCAATTTGGGGTCGCAGGTCGTCACCTGAATAGCGCCTTTTTCGTTCTTATAAAGATGGCATATCGCCCTCGCCAGAGAATGTCGCACGTATTCGGTCAGTATCTCAGGATCTTTGGTGGAATGCCCATAATCGGCGAGCGCTTCCATAATGGTCAAGAGATCCTTAATCGGAATTCTCTCTTTTAGAAGGTTTTGAAGCACCTTTTGAACCGTACCAATCGTTAGTAATTCCGGTATTACCTCGTCAACTACAGCCGGATAATCCTGCTTTAGAATCTCCAGTAAATTCTGCGTATCCTGACGGCTCAGTATTTCAAATGCGTTATTCTTGATTATCTCGGTAAGGTGAGTCGCTAAAACCGCGGGAGGCTCAACCAGCGTATATCCCTCTATCTCAGTAGATTCCACGCCCTCAGCGGCGATCCACCTGGCTTTCAAACCGAAAGCCGGTTCTGAGGTGTCGATTCCTTCAATGTCAGTCGCCGCCTGAGGTTGAGGAATAGCCAGCAGATATCCTCGCATCAACTCGTATGAGGAGATAGGGACACCTTTTATTTTAACCTGGTACTCATTAGGTTTAAGATGTATGTTGTCTCGGATCCTGATAGGTGGTACAATTAATCCCAAATCACTGGCTAACTGCCGCCTTATAAGAGAAATCCTGTCTAAAATATCGCCTCCCTGCGAGCTATCCACCAAAGGTATTAGTCCATATCCTATTTCGACTTCTAAAACATCAACTTTAAGAAATTCCTCAGGTTTTGCAACCGGTTGCTGAGTTACTTCTTCTTTCTGCTCCTTTTGAACTCTTTCTTTTTCCTTGCGAATAGTCTTCTGAGCTGTCAATCCTGCAAAAGCGGTGATTGTGCCCAGTGTGATAAAGGGAACCGTTGGCAAGCCGGGAACAATACCGAAAAGCAGCAGAACTGCTGACGCCACCATTATGGCGCGGGGGTAGCCGGAAAATTGACGGCTAATATCCTGCCCCATATTGGTTTCCGATGCCGCTCTGGTTACAATAATACCGGACGAAGTTGAAATTATCAGCGCCGGAATCTGGCTCACCAAGCCATCGCCTACGGTTAATAAGGTGTAAGTCTGTAGCGCTTCGTTTGCCGACATACCCAATTGAACCATCCCGATCACCAGTCCGCCTATGATGTTAATCAATGTGATGAGGATTCCGGCGATTGCATCTCCCCTGACGAATTTGCTGGCGCCGTCCATCGCTCCGTAAAAATCGGCTTCACGGGAAATCGCTTCCCGTCGACGGCGCGCTTCTTCATCCGAAATTAATCCGGCATTTAAATCAGCATCAATCGCCATCTGCTTGCCGGGCATTGCATCCAAAGTAAACCTGGCAGCAACTTCAGCTACTCGTCCGGCGCCCTTGGTGATGACCACGAATTGTATTATTACCAGAATCAGGAAGATGATGAATCCGACAACGTAGTTTCCCTTAACCACGAAACTCCCAAAGGCGGATATTACATCACCGGCATAAGCTTCACCCAGTATCAATCTCGTACTGGCAATATTCAGCGATAACCTGAAAAGGGTAATAATCAAAAGCAATCCGGGAAAAACGGAAAGCTCCAGCGGACGCATTATATACATCGTAACCAGCAGCACAATTAGTGAAAAAGCGATATTGAATGCCAGGAGCAGATCAAGCAAGTACGGCGGCAGCGGTATTACCAGCACGGAAAGAATAGCGACAACTGCTAAAGCCAGGGCTATGTCTGAGTTCGATGTAATCTTTTTAAGGAACGATTGGTCTTGCCGCTGCACTTGATATCCTACTTAACGTTATTTTTGAGTTTATGAACATAAGCCAACACTTCAGCTACCGCCTTGTACAAGTGTTCGGGAACCTCCAAACCTACTTCGACATACTGGAAAAGCGATCTCGCCAATGGCTTGTCTTCAACAATCGGGATGCCATGCTCCCTGGCGATTTCCTTTATCCTTTCCGCTATCAGTCTTTGCCCCTTGGCTATTACTTCCGGCGCTTTCATTTCCTCGGAGTTATACTTGAGGGCAACCGCAATTTCGGTCGGGTTGGTCACCACTACGTCTGCATTAGGGACATCCTGGAACATTCTCTTTCGGGCTTGTTCCTGATGTACCCTTTTGGCGCGAGCCTTAATCTGCGGATTACCTTCGTAGGTTTTCATCTCGTCTTTCACATCCTGCTTACTCATCTTCAGCCCCTTTTTATAGTTCCATTTTTGATAAGCGTAGTCGAGGACTGCCAGCAGAAGCAGCGCCAGAGCGCATCTGATACCCAGCTTGAATGTCAAACCTGCCCCAAACAGGAATATCTGCCCCGCATCTTTATCCATCAGCGGAAGATAATTCGGCATTTCCGCTTTCAATGTAAAGTATGCCACCATGGCGATAAGTATTATCTTTATAGAATCCCGGAAGAGATCGAAAAGTGACTTGAGGGCAAACAATCTTTTAGCGCCTTTGGCTAGATTAAACCGATCCGGTTGTGGTTCCATAGCCTTGAAAGTGAATAATGGCCCCACCTGTGCAAATGATATAAAGAAACCGACCAGCGCCAGAACCAGCATAATCGGCGCCAGAATCTTAACGAAAATCCATCCCCATGATTGGAACAAATAGTTAATATTGATCGCATTTATCGGCATTTTACCGATCTCTGAGAAATTCGTGGTAAAAATCCCTAACAACTGATGCAAAATCGCCGGACCCAAAATCAGGAGGGAAAGCAATCCCGCAGTTATAATAGCCACCGACGAAAGCTCCTGAGAGCGAGCCACCTGCCCTCGCTTCCGGGCTTCGCTTATCCGCCGCGGTGTTGGATCTTCAGTTTTTTCCTGAGCAGAACTTTCTTCAGGCATTGCTTCCTACATTGTTGGTATTAAAAGAGTTGCGATATTCTTCTCCGCGATAGTCATCATCCTGGTAAAAACCGCGCTGAAATATGTCAATCCGGCGGCAAGCACCAGCATACCGACCCCGATTTTTAAGGGAAATCCCACTATGAAGACATTCATCTGTGGCACGGTTCGAGCTATAATCCCCAGAGCGACACTGGTCAAAAAGAGGGTAATCATAGCTGGTCCGGCTATTTTAATAGCGATTATAAAGGTGTTCACAACCATTCGCAGAAAGTGTTCCGCTGTCGCCAGATTGAGTGATGCCGTACCTGGAGGGATTATCTGAAAGCTCTGGAAAACAGCTTTTATAAGGAAATGATGGCCGTTAATCGCCATATAAATCAGCAGCGCCAATATAAATTTCAGCTCCCCGATGGTT
>WJIR01000281.1 GCA_014730175.1 Candidatus Zixiibacteriota bacterium | reverse complement strand
TTGTAGGGGTTGCCAGGGGGATGACTGGAATGAACAAGCCATTGCAACTAAACTGATAAAGCAAGCGAAATTCTTCCCACGACATATCCTTAATTCAAAATACCCAACTACGCCTACAGCATTTTCAGACACAATGAAATGGTATATAGAAAACCACTCTCTTGATAGACAGAATCCATTGATTCCGGTGGCAAATATCGATAATTCGGATCAATCGGTCTTATCGAATTATCCAAATGTCTTTAACGCCAATACGCGAATCGACTTCAATTTACCGGAAGCTGGTCATACTAAATTGGAAATCTATGATCTGATGGGAAGAAAAGTAGAAGTCTTGGTCGATGAATACAAAGTTACGGGCGACTATTCCGTTATCTGGAATGCTGAGAACTATCCGTCCGGTATTTACTTCTGTAAACTCACTCAAGGAGCTTTGAAGATAACCAAGAAGATGGGGCTTGTGAAGTAAAACGATAAATCTTTTATAGCTATTGGGGGTAGGTATTACCTACCCCTCAAAAAAGAATGGCATTGGAGTATAAGATGAGAAATAGTAGGCTTATTATATTGATATCAATCTTTTTCTTTACTGCTTTAGCAACGCCGACATTAGGGCAGGATACTCTCTGGACAAGAACGTATGACGGAGGAATGGCGCTTGATTTGAAGACGACCAGTGATGGTGGTTTTATCTTAGCTTGTGATGTCGATAGGATCAACGTTTATTTTGTGAAAACCGATAGTCTAGGGGATACTGTTTGGACATCTACTTTCGGCGGAGGATTTTACCACTCGATTAGTGCTGTCTGCCAGAGGGATAATTTTTATATGGCAGCAGGTACTACCACACCGGGTTTAAGGGCTGCCCGTGACTTTTGGTTAGTCTGCATAGATGAAGATGGTGATTCTCTGTGGAGTTGTAACTATGGTGGAGGAGATAGTGAATATGGATATGCAATGGATACGACCGATGATGGCGGTTATGTGATTGCAGGAGAGCGATATATTTCAAATGATCCGTGGAACACCGATTTTTATGTGGTAAAAACTACGGCCACAGGAGATACCCAATGGACAAAAACCTATGGATATTCCGGAACTGATTATGCGAATTCAATCCGGCAGACTTCCGATGGTGGATATATAATTGCCGGTTATAGAAGTAATGTTGAGGCTGGTCATTTGATTAAAACAGATGCTTTCGGGGATGAAGAATGGCACGTGTCGGAAACGGAAGGATATAGTTCATCATTCGATGCTGTACAAGAAACCAGTGATGGTGGGTATATCACGGCTGGTGATAAACAAGTAACTGCCTGGCCCGAAAATCCATTCTTATTCTATTTAGTAAAGTACGACTCCCTGGGGAATAAGGAGTGGGAGCGTACTTATGAAGCTGGCGTATTCACGTACTGCTGGGTATCAGATGTAATCCAAACTGTAGATGGTGGTTACATAATGGTTGGCAAAGCCTCCATTCCGTACGAGGAAGATGAAGCTTATGTAGTTAGGGTAGATTGCCAAGGAGATACCTTATGGACATGGTTGAGCGAAGGGTTGGAGATAAGCAAGGCGTTATGGGCAGTAACTGCCGTTAATAAGCATGAATACGCTGCCGCCGGTTACTTCGATAATTCAGTGTGGTTGGCGAAATTCCAAGAGCCATCATATTGCTGTGAGGTCGACATGTATCCTGATGATGATCCTATCATTGTTCAACCGGGGGGAGCGTTCGGTTATACCGGTACTCTCATTAATCCAACTGATTTTTCCCTCGTTTTTGATGTATGGGTGGGCGTGATCTACGAAGACCAGTTTTTCGAAACACGCCTATTCGAGGGAACCGAACCGTTGGAGCCGGGCGAATTCCTGACACGTCATTTCCGCCAGAATGTACCCAACTACGCGCCTATCGGTGATTATCGCTACATAGCCTATGGAGGCAACTACCCTTCGAAATGCGATTCGGCGTGGTTTGATTTCAGGGTGGAAGGCGCGCCGCTGGCGGATGGTAACAGCGAATGGAGTGTAATGGAAACAATCGTCGGCGCAGGAGCGCCAACCGGCGGAAGGGAAGGCAATTTACCCTCGACAATTTCCATTGACAATTCACCGAATCCTTTCAACGCCACAACTACCATCACCTATCGACTGCCCGAAGCGGGTAATGTGAATCTATCGGTTTATAATCTCTCCGGGCAGAAAGTAGCGACATTGGAAGATGGTTATAGAAGTGCCGGAGAGCATTCGGTCACCTGGGATGCCTCGGAATATTCCAGCGGAGTATATTTCTACGTGCTCGATGTTGGTGACCAGAAGATTACACGCAAAATGGTGATTCTCAAATAGGATTATATCCGCTTTCATTTAAAACCGGTTAGGGAATAATCCCAGCCGGTTTTTTAATTCTATTTCTCACAAATTAGTTGTTGACACACGGAAAGGAATTAATTATATTGTAATATTTCACATAAAATACGCTTCCTGTTTCGTAAAATCTAAGGTTTTAAAAGGATAATTTTCTGATTTGCACTTCCTCAACTAAGGTTTCTTTCGTATTAGTTATTGATAAGCTTTGCTATAATAAAATGATAAAATCCTGCATGCTCGAAAATCATACTTAACCGTCGCCTATTGCGGCTTCGAAGAGGAGGAAGTGTAATGAAAGTTATTTCCATTGCGGTTTGTGTTGTGCTACTCACCGCATCCGCTGAGGGTACATCGTTACCCCTTCAGGAGGGTGATCTACCAATCATAACTCACGGGGGCGACAATCCCTTGACCACTCTTTATGAATGGGATGGACGAGGGGATGCGCTTGTCTTTCCAATGGATTTCGAAGGCAATTATTCTGTCGAAGGCATTTTTGAAGTTATGGGAGTTCCGAATGATGCGGATATTGTTCATGCATTTTACGTACTTACGATATGGGAAGAGGCTCAATTTAATGTGTGGGCGACATTTGAGGGTATGAATTTACCTCAAATCCAACCGATCTCGGTCGACCAGGACCCGTATTTATTTTTCTCCTTATATCGCTGGGATGTAACACCATACCTCATCGGCAATGGCGACTATTCGTTTTCCGGATGGGGAATAGGTATTATATACATGGCAGCTCTGGTTGTGATATATGAAGATCCATCGCTTCCTCCTGTCCGGGTGATTATGAATGGCGGCGCCGAATCCCTTCAGTATTCCACCAGCGCTACAACTTTCGAGAATTTCGCCGGAGGTGAAGGTATAATGAAAATTGTGTTGCAGGGAGGAGATTTTCACAGCGAAAATGATGAGTCTATTGTGTTCAACGGTGAAATGTTGGCCGGACCGGATAGTATTTACAGAAGTAACCTCGGGCATAGCAGAGATTATTTTGAGTTCGATGTCAGTAACTTTCAGGAAATCGATACGCTGGAATTTACAACGGGCGGGGATTGGATCGGGATTAACCTTGCTCTTTTGATAGGCGGCAGGTGCATGGGAATACAGGCCGAACCTGATACATATCCGATCGAAGTTCCACCCGGCGGATCGTTCGGTTTTACCGGTTATCTTACTAATCCGGACGATGAACCGTTGAACGCTGATGTATGGGGAGGTATCATCTATCTGGGTAATTACTACCCGCTCTGGAATTATCCTGATCTCTATTTCGACCCCTATGAGACCCTTTCAGCCCATTTAATTCAATCGGTGCCGAATTATGCCCCGGATGGGATTTATATTTACATGACCTATACGGGAGAATATCCGGCATCCTGCGATTCATCTTCCTTTGAGTTCATGGTAACCGGCAATTCGGAGAGCAGCCCTGGTGCAGATAGCTGGGAAGTCGAGGGCGATTGGGATGTCGACTATGAAACCGGTCAGGCCAACTTAGTCAGTCAATCTCCCATGGCTGAAAGCAAGATGACAGTAGCTTATCCCAATCCATTCAATGCAACCACCACAATCACATACCAGCTTCCGGAAGCTGGCGATGTCAAGCTCGATATTTACAACATCATGGGTCAGAAGGTGGCTAATCTGGTTAACGATCATAATGAAGCCGGGCAACATAATGTAGTCTGGGACGGTTCCAACTATCCCAGCGGCGTTTATTTCTACGTGCTTGACACTGGCGAACAAAAAATAACGCGGAAGATGGTGATGCTTAAGTAGCATAGATATTTCTTTCCTATAAAATCGGTCGGGAATATTCTCCGACCGATTTTTGATTTTATCCAACATATAATTCTCGTTGACTCATGGAATTTAAGTTTCTATATTGGCGGTGGAGAGATGCCGGAGCGGTCGAACGGGGCGGTCTCGAAAACCGTTGTCCCTTCGGGGACCCTGGGTTCGAATCCCAGTCTCTCCGTATTTATCATAGAACAAGATCCGCTGGCATTGCACCTGACTGTTTTCTTTGGATGGGATTAAAGACTATAATTTATAGATTTCATAGCAAAAGAAATTACCGAGGTAATTATGAAATATAATGAACTGAAAACGATGCTGGATGTCTTCGTCGAACAGACCCGGAACATTTTTTCGGATATAAATATCCGCCATAGCGAAAAACCTTTCGAGTTCAACAAGGAAGCATCGAACGAAAAAATCAGGTTCGGCGGCGCCAAGGGGGTGTATATAATAGCTCTCCCCGACGACGATGTAATACTGGTAGGCAAGAGCAAAACCACCATTGGCGAAAGCGTGCGGGAGAGACAGGAGGAGATCAAAAGCGAAGCGGTTAAGCACAACACCTTCGGCGATTTTAAGGTTCACACCATCCGCGTCATGCCCGCCATCTACAAATCATTGATCGAAGTATTCTGCCTGACTGCCGCCTTCGCCCAGGATGGTAAATTGCCGGTGTTGAATGATAAGATAGCATGAGGGAAGGTCGGGTTTGAGCGTAGCGAATGAGAAACTCAACATGGGTTCGTATGTATGCTTTTTTAAAAATTAGATTGTCGGGTTTCTTCGTTGCGCTGCGCGCAACTCGGGAACCCGACCTGCGATTGATATAAGATGTGATCGATGAATAATTACTTAATCACCTCCTCCATCGGCATTCTCTTCATACT
>WJIR01000280.1 GCA_014730175.1 Candidatus Zixiibacteriota bacterium | reverse complement strand
CATAACAACTATCCCAATCCGCTCGATTTGAGCAGCAGTAGCGACCCTACTTATTTTAGATTTGAATTAACCAGACCTGCAAAACCAGCAATTAAGATCTACACCATCGCCGGGGAGTTGGTTAAAGAACTGAAACCGGATGGTTCGGAAAAGCTTCCACCGGGATTCTATGAAGCAACGGATGGATTATACTGGGATGGACGCAACGAGGAGGGTAAACTTGTTGCCGCGGGTGTTTATATCTATCATTTTTACACCGATACAGATGTTTCGGAAGCAAAGAAATTAGTGGTGATCAGGTAAATCACTGGCCCTCTTTTGAGACCGCTGACAAAAATCACACTAACAGGTTTATTCGCCGCTCTGGCGGTGGCTCTGAACTATGCTCTCATAGCTATTCCTCAGGTTAAGCTGTTTAATCTGGTAATTTTCTCAGCCGGGTATTTCCTCGGTATGCGCGGTGGAGCGTTAGCCGGAGGAGTAGCGGCGGCGATATATAGCATCTTTAATCCTTACAATTTGGGGATGTTTCCGCCGCTTCCATTGCTGGCAACTCAGGTTATCGCCATGTCGGTAGTCGGGGCTGCGGGAGGATATTTTAAGGCAATAGGATTTTTTGGAACTAAGAGGTCTATGCAGATGCTAAAGGCAGGCGCGGTAGGATTGATTCTGTCGGTTTTTTATAATATAGTGGTCACGGCATCGGGAGCGTATCTTTTTGGCGCGTTCAAGGAAGCATTTATCGTTGCTATCCCGGCGATGTTGCTCAATATCGGTTCAAATGTTGTTGTATTTGTAATCCTTTTTCCCTTAATTATCCCTTTAGAGAAAAAACTCTAAGGATAGACTCATTTGATACGTTTTGTACCTCTAACATTTTGCTTACTACTAATATCTCTCCAAAGTATTCCTTATGCAGAAGAAGGCATAAATACCGATCCATTTCAACCTGATACAGCCCGGGTGGATTCGACAAGAACCGACACCACGGGGATAGATTCTCTTGGTACTATCGACGAGGATACCGCAGAAACGGCAGAAGACAGCGTATCCATCTCCGAGATCACTGAAGAGCAGGTGCCTATCAAGCCGGCTTTTTTAATCCGATTGGAGGATTGTTTTTCTTTTACCCGAAGGATTTATCCGGATTCTCTAATTGTACCGCCGCGCGAGTTCAGTAATATACTGGTAGGCTCCTCATTCCTGCCGGTAATAGTTGGACCGCCGGGGCAGGCGAGGTCCGTATATCTTTATGGTAATCCGTCTTCTAATCCTTATCTTAATTTCAATGGCGGAATAACGCCGGAGACATATTGGGGACTACCGCACTTCCGGGGTCCCGATCTCAACTCATTCCCCACTGAGGGAATCGATCAGGTTGCCATCCTTGATGGCGCGCCGGTTATTGCATCCGGGTTTAATGGAGGCATGGAGACAATCGATATACGACTAACGGAAATCGACACCGAGCCTGACACCACATATCCCGCCGAGAGCAATGTAACCGTATTACGAGCCGCCGCGGGACATCACAGGACCGGTATGGAGTTAAAGCGTCGGGGACCATTCAAAAGCAACTTTAAGGCTTTTTTCGGTTTATCCACATCAAACGGATACCTCCCCCGCTCGGAATATCATGCCATTTATTATGGGCTTAAAGTTGGAGTCAGGTTTATGAATCTTCCCATAATCTTATCCGGCTATCGTTATCGAGCTCGTGGCGAATATACTGTTTTCGATTATTTCTATTCTCAGAATGCTCATTTCAGCCGGGATTTGATTTCGCTGGCAGCCAAAACATATTTTTCTGTGACCGACTCCTCAAGAATTACTCTCAAAACCTTTATTAATCGACGTCCGCATACAGCGGTTGACCCCACGTTGGACCTTTATTATAGAACCATAAACACTATCGCCGGGTTCTCCTCCGATTATGAACTTCATAAGAATGATAACATTTTCTTTGCCAGCCTGAAAAGCTGGTATGAGAAGATGAGAGCGCCATATATAGGCAATCCGGAAACCTCCAGGGGTTCGGTTGCGTTAGGTGATATCTATAACATGAGCGACGGTCTCAGTATCATGGGATTAGTACGCTTTGATGCCGCCGATGATTATGAAGGGAAAGTCTCCGGCTCAGTTGGTATAAACCTCAAGTTATACAAAGAACTGCGATGGTACATTGTCGGGGCGCGGCAGACTGTTTATCCGGATCTTCATACGCTCTACTGGCAACCGAGCAGTTACCCTTCCAATTTTGATATCGCAGGTTACGATTATATTGAAACCGGAAATCCCAACTTGACTATAGGATATCGCGATAGGATGGAAGCGGGCTTCGTAGCAAGCTCCAACCTATTCGCTATTAAATCGGGTATCTCTTTCGCTTCCTGCGAGGATATGATACGATATGGGTATTCCCAATCGGAATTTGATATTGTTTTATCGCCCAAATCAACTGACTATGATATGCTCTCCATATACTCCAACCTAAAAATCAACAGCTTTTTAGATCTATTTCATGGCGATATCGGTTTTAGATATTCTGATATTGCTTATGATGATGGAACGGAGAATTTTTTCATACCCAAGCTAAGGCTTTATGCCGGAGGATACTTGAGACGAGAGATACTTATTGAGAATTTTATAATAAAAGCCGGTATGGAAGCTGAATTCACTTCAGATAGGTATATTCCCGGATTAACAACAACCTATGAGGATTACTATTGGGTTGTAAACACCAGTATCGCAGTAAGTTATAAGGACCTCACCTTTTACTATAATGGCGACAATATATTTGATCAGATTTATTATTCAATGGGCTTAAATCCGGTTTTGGGTGGGTATAACTGGTGGGGGATAAGCTGGGATTTCTACAACTAACCGAAGATTGATATTTCAAGCAGGCATTTTTATCCATTTAGTCCTTGACAATTAACAGGAGAATAGTTATATCTATGCTGCAAGTCAGGGGCTGTTCTTTACCATCATATTATATATTCCATGGCTTTGGAATGATTATCAGTAAATATAATTAAAGGAGGTAGTGTTTCTATGTCAAATCAACTGCTTAAGGTTTTCGTGATTACGTTGCTTTTAGGGATTATGATGGTGATTCCCGCATCCGCGACTGAAAGAATCGTTGTACAAGAGCTATTTACTAACACCCGTTGCCATTCTTCTTATCAGGCGGATCTTTTATGCGACACCCTTTACGAAGAGCATTCGGATCAAATGGTTCTAATTAGATACCATACAGGCTTTCCGGATGACGAGGATCCGTTCTATAATTATATCCCGGAAGAACTGGAAGTAAAAATCGCATATTACATGGTTGGATTTCTACCCCAGACCGCATTTGATGGCGAGCTTGGGGAGAACACCTGGTGGCTTTGGGAGGATATGCTTCTTGAGAGATTCGGAGTACCTGCTGATCTCGAGATAAACTTAGGAGGATATTACTTAGTTGAAGAGCGGACCGGGGTTCTTGATATTGACATCATAGCAACCGGACCGATTCCGGATGGCAATCTTAGGTTACACGCGGTAGCATTCCGTGACAGCGCTTATTATGAAGATTATTATGGTCTTAATTGGCATAATAAAACAGTCTTTGATTTTCTACCCAATGCCAGCGGTAAACCCTTATCAATTGACGAGGGAGACACCTTAACATATCACAGAGCTTTCAGCTTACCGACTTTTATACCCAAACGATACACGGGATTTGCTGTCTTTGTTCAGGACCAGGACACCAAAGAAGTTTTGCAGGGACAGAAGATATATCTCAGGAATTTCCAGGATGCTGAGGCAGATGTTGATATGACTCTTCCCCCCGGGGACTACATCATTCCTCCCGAAGGCGGCACTGTAACCTGGCAGGGATATGTGAAAAACCGGACGGAAATGACCAGGGATTTCAATGTCTGGACTGTTGTGGAATTCCCGGATGGTGAAAGAGAAGAAACTCTTAAATCATGGGAAGTCCACATGGAGCCGCTGGAATCTCAGAAATATGTTGAGATAAGCCAGTACGTTCCCGGCCATGCTCCCGCTGGTGACTATAAGTTTTATTCTTATATAGGAACCTATCCCGATATCGCTTATGCCTGGGATATGTTTGAATTCCAGAAGGCGGAAGAACCCGCAAGAGCGGTAGGTTCAGTTCCCGAGTCGATAACAACATTCAACGCATATCCCAATCCGTTCAATGCAACCACACAGATTTCGTTTCAGTTGGCTGAACCCGGGAATGTACAAATAGACATCTTTAACATTCGGGGACAGAGAATCGCCAATTTGATGAACGGATTTCAAAACTCCGGTAATATATCGGTTGTTTGGTCAGGAATGACAAATCAAGAGCAGGAAGCCTCCAGCGGAATTTATTTCTGTAAGATTAAGGCTAACAATAAAATAGCTGTTAAGAAATTAGTGCTTCAGAAATAACCTCCGCCGATTTTAAGTAATAATAATTTTTTAGGAAGATTTAAGAAATGCCTTGACAATTGGATTCGAACCCTTTATAATGAAAATGAAGCAAGTGGTTTTCTTCATTGGTTTCACTAAGAAATGAGCTTACTGAATGTGGAAGATAACAATTATTATTATATTCGGAGGTTTTTTATGGTAAAAAAAGCAACCCTTTTTGTATTTCTTATCGCAGTGATTACCGTATTAGGATTCAGTCAATCGGCAAACGCACAGGATTATGAAGTTGAAATCTGGCCTGTCGATCCCCCGATTATTTTCGGGTATTGGGGCGGATGGTTTCAATTCAATGCGGTAATGGTTAATCACACTGCTGAACCAGCTTGGGTTGACGCATGGGCAATGGTGAAATTCCCTAATGGTTTGTATTGGGGACCTATCAATGGCGGTAGTTTCTACATCGGCGCTGAGGATACACTAATATGCTGGCAGGTTGACCAGCGGATCCCCGGTTGTCTTGATCGCGGCGTTTATGAGTATTGGGTGGTCGTTGGAGATTATCAATGGAACCAGGAACCGATAGCCGTTGACTCTAGTTATCTCAACTTTTCATTTGTCTATCTGGGTAAGTCAAAGGAATATGACTGCGGAGATGCTGATTTCTACTGGAGGACGTGTTTCGAAACCAACGAAGAAATAGTTGCATCTAAATTTGAAATGGACCAGAACTTCCCGAATCCTTTCAACGCGCAAACCACAATCGAATATACTACTCCGAAAGCCGGAGATGTTCGCTTGGATATTTATGATATCCTGGGTAGGAAGGTTAGAACCCTGGTTGATGGATTCAACACGGTAGGACCGCATCAAGTAGTATGGGATGGCTTGAATGAAAATGGTAATCCGGTTGCTACAGGTGTATATTTCTACAGATTGGTTGGCGATGAATTCGCAACTACAAAACGGATGACTTTGGTTAAATAGGATATTTATACGGTTTATTAAAAAAGCTGCTCATCTCGAGCAGCTTTTTTATTTGCGCCGGAATCGTTATAAATCATGTAACCCAAAATTTGCTGATAACCGATTTAGCTCAGCGGGTCAAGACTACAAGTTCTTAACCCTTAATGGTTCATAACAATCCTGATTGAAGTTATTTCCTTAAATCCCCGTTCGCATTAACAAAACCTCGGACTCTTAACCTGTATTATTCATAAATTTAGTCACTGGTAGCGGAAGCCTTGTGCTTCCGGCTCTTTTCTGGACCCCGAATTCCAGGCTGTAAACTGTTTGTTGTTGTAAATCCGCGAAGGACAAGCCTTCGGCTACGGATTCGTGGTTTTTATGAATTATCCGGGTTAATTCACTTGAGCTACCATAGGACAAGTCCTCGGTTACCGATTTATGCTTCTTTGTGAACTATCCGGCGCAACATTAATGCTGGTTACTCAAGTAGTTTATCTATTTTGCGCTTTACCGATTTTGGTGAAACCCTATCGATACGAATATCTCCGCAAGAATTAAACCTGGCTAATTCACTCAGCTTCCTAACAAATTTCTGCAGGAATCGGTCATAATCGTCGAAGCCGGGTTCAAAGACCAGGTTCCGGATAGCAAAAGTTTTGCTTTTTCGTTCAGCTTTCGGATCAAGCCTTCCTACGAGCTTGTCTTTCCAGAGAATGGGGAGCGTGAAATAACCATAGACCCGTTTATCCGACGGAGTATAGCATTCCAGAGCGTAATCGAAACCAAATAACGTGTTGATGCGGTCTCGCTGGATGATCAAATTATCGAACGGTGACAGAATGTGGACTTTTGCCGCCGGTCTTTTTAGTTCATTGAGGTTGGTAACAATCTCGGGCAAGGTAAAGTAAGTACAGTCCGCAAATCCCTTTACTTCTACCGTAATAACCTCCCCTGAACTCAGCATCTCAGATAACGTTTTGTGAATCAGTTCTTTGTTCGGTGTATGTAAATGATCTCTAATTTCCCTTTCCTGTGCGATTCCGTAAGAAGTAAGCGCTCGTTTCACCAGAAACCGTCCTAATTCCTCGTCATCAGGATAGGTAGTATCCACCCATTCCGGCAACACCCGTTCAGTCAGGTCGTATACTTTTTGAAAATTACGACGCTCTGTAACCATGATCTCACCGCGCCAAAAGAGAAGTTCCAGCGCAACTTTGGTTGGCCGCCAGTCCCACCATCCACCCCGTTTTCTTCCCGGTTTTTCTTCAAAATCCCTTGAACTCATAGGGCCGTTCTTCTTTATTTCCTCAAACACCGGTCTCATCAGATGGCCGTATTTTTCCATCCTCTGTTTTTCCCACTTCTCATTCGGATCAGAAGCATAACGCATTCTGGGAAGATAGTAACGATAGTCGGACATCGGCAGGTATGATGCTGCATGCCCCCAATATTCGAAAATCCTTCGATCATTTGCTTGAAGTTCGTGCAGCATCTCATTAGTGTAATCCGGGCAACGGGTCCAGATAGTATGATTATGAGAGCGTTCGACCACCGATATGGTGTCTATCTGTACATAGCCAAGTCTCTCTATAAGCTGCGCTACCCCTTGTTTTCCTTTTGGAAGTTTCGCTTTACTATCGAGTAGTTGAGAGTGAATAGCCAATTTTCTGGCTGCTGAGAGGGATATTATTTTCTTTTTCATTCCCGTCTCCGGTAATTCAAAATGATAGAGGAGGTTTAAGCTATTAAACCTCCTCTATTTTAAGAATCATGGTGATGGATACACCATTACCAGGTTGTATCAGAATTTCTATTTATTATTCCAATATTCCATACCATTCAAGCATTTCTCCCATCGCCTCAACTGCACCTTCATATTCAACATAGAATAATGGGAAGGAGAAATACGAGGTCTGGAATGCTGTCCTTTCCGACATTCCGTCCACGGTCGTTCCTCCCATGGTTATCAAAGCTCTGGTGGCAATAGGCCAGCCATGGTACGCAGAAATCTGCGGTTGATAGGATTCGAAGTTATAAATCGTCTCCGAATCTCCGCCTCTCGCCATTATTTCAACAGCGGGGAGATAAGTGTTATTCTCCTCGTACCATCCCTCGGCAACCTCGATTGCCTTAAGTGTATCAATACTCAATTCAGGAAAATCGGGGTGCACGCTGATAGCGCCTGTTAACTCCTGATTGTACTCTCCGACAGTGAAGCCCGGGTAGGTTGCGCTGTAGAGATCGAAATAGTCAGCAGCATAATTACCTGCTAAGTTATCTCCGTTATCGAAACCGAATATTACTTCTGTCAGGGGAGCTATACTGCCTCTTGTCAGTGTACAGAAGGAATGCCTACCCATTACAAAGACTTTACCGGTAACATTCAGATACTCTATATACCAGACAACGGAGGAATCACTTACTCGGGAGAACCAATCCTCGTTTAGAACCAATAACATCTCATGTTTTACCAGTTCGGCTACATCCGGAGGAGCGGCAGAATTTGAGTTCAACCCTCCTCTCCAGGTAATATCCTCATTATCAAGTCCCAATTCGGCAAACATATTCATGTAAAATGTCTGGACGCTGTCACCGTCTCCCCATTCACCCGGCAAAGTGCCATATGCTGAATGGTCAAATACCAGTATCTTCTTCAAGGAATCATTTCCGGAATTCCAATATGGCTGCAATACATGAAATACAGCCATGGATTGGAAGCTTCCATCTTCCTTAAGATAGACGCTGTCGATAACGGAAGCATCGTCCCTTGCCATTACCCAAAAGATATAATGGCCTGTTCGCAGGTTATAAAGAGTAAGGTCCTCATCGTTAACCCATACGTCGTTATTTAAGGTATCGTATGATTCCCAGCGAACCATTTCATTAATGGTTGAATCGTATGCTTCGTAAACGCTATCCGGATGTAGCATATCCATAGTAATGTAAGCAGGGTCGTTTTCGAGGGTGTCGAACGGACCGAATAGCTGCCAATGGTATTCAAATGCGGGTTGTTCCTGATCCGGGAAATCCAGGGAATCGCTTCCGGACCATTCGATCGGGATACCTTTGTAATAATCAGTTAGATAAGGATAGGTATACCAGATTCTATCCAGATCAGACTCCAAATAAGTATCCGGAGCGTGATTATTTCTGTAGAACAGTTTAAACTTAATCTCGGAATATGCGCTATCATCGTCCATTGCCGTGATGAATATGTACAGACTATCGTACTCATCTGGATCGACGGGGGCGCTTAAGCTAACCGTATCGTTAGACGTTTCCACCATTGTCCATGAATCATCAGGCGGCATAGTTGCGGAGTCGGCAAATTCCTCGGGAAAGTCACTAACATTATCAGGCTTCATTAA
The DNA here is from genome assembly GCA_014730175.1 of Candidatus Zixiibacteriota bacterium. Lineage (GTDB taxonomy): Bacteria > Zixibacteria > MSB-5A5 > UM-FILTER-46-8 > UM-FILTER-46-8 > WJIR01. Next base: position 23,745 of record WJIR01000280.1, on the reverse strand, counting down.
AACAGTATAATAGAATGCTTCTATCGTACCATCCTTATCGGTTCCATACCAGGTTAAATTCGGGTTGTAGGAATACCGAGATGAGTCATTGGGAATGTTAGTAAATGCAACCACCGGAGGGGTATTAGTTTCAAGGGATCCTTGGAGATCTAACTCCGAGCATCCGCCAAAATACAACCCGGCGGCTATAAGCACTAACGGAATGAATAAATAAATTCGGTGCAATTTCATCCTCTATTTTACCTCCGGTAAATCGTTAAAATTCCAAACCAAGTGAGAATCTATGGGTTTCATCAAGATAGCCAAAATCCTGATAACCATAGTCTACGAGCACAGTGAAGTTAGATATATCGGATTTCAATCCGCCTCCGAAAGTCATTCCTTCCGAGGAAAATGCCGATAGATCATCGTAATAGTCCTGATTATACTTCTTTCCGATACGCAAGGCTACCAAATCATTAAACCAGTACTCTAAACCGGCAGCGTATTTTTCCAGATTATCATTCGGATGGCTCAATTCCGCAGAGAAGATAATCCGGTGAGCAGGACCCTGAATTAAATCAATCGCCGTGCCGAATTTGAAGTCGATAGGAAGAGGATACTCTTCCTCGATGAATTTCAAATCAGGTCCGAAATTCTTCAATATCATGCATATTTTAAGATTGCGGAAACCCGTGTTGTAATAAGTTCCAACATCAGCGCCCCATCCGTCCGCTTTGTATGTATGATATAATTCTGCTAAATATTTTACGGTGAAACCTATGCTGAAATGCTGAGTGAGCGCCGAGGCATAAGTTAAACCGAAAGCGTAATCCTTTGCTTGAAACGTTTGACCGTTTCCGGTGGGATGCTTATAGGTAGTAACAGGCATGTCATCGGTAGAAAGCATGTAGAATGACAATCCGATGTTTCCCATAAGATAGTCAACCGGCATGGTCAATCCGGCGAATTCATAGTTAATCTCGGCTGGATATTGTATATGAGTAAACATAGCTTTGTATCGATCGAACTCAGCTATCGCCGCCGGATTATAATAGAGAGCGGAGGCGTCATCTATACTTGCAATGACGGCTTCGCCCAAACCCATAGCACGCGCTGACACACCTACCTCCAAAAACTGTGCGCCGGCTGTACCAACCTTTGCCTGTCCGAAAGCAAGCGTAGGTAAGAGAAGTACGGCAAGGGCAACTACCGTTATTAATCTCATAGCGTTCTCCTTTTTATCTAAATTTTGCAACCTATATCTCCAGAGTTTTTATTTGATTATCACGAACTTCCCGATCTGACGCCCCTCCTCCGAATCGACACTGAACAAATATATACCTGAAACTATCGACTGAGTATTCCTGGAAATCAGATCCCAGCTCGTGATCGGTTGGTCAACTCCCGGTTGCGGATCGAAAGGTATCTGATCAACCAAATCTCCATCGAGCGTAAATATCCTGATAGTGCACTTGCCGGGCAGGTTCGCAAAGTATATCCTCTGAGAATAAGCGGGATCCTCGTTTAAGTCCTCCCATCCTTCTTCGCGGTATGATCCGTCCAGAACATAAGGATTTGGATAAACATAAACATCCTCGGTTACTTTATCGAAATCATCGATCGCATAAGCGGCTCTCATATTGACCGCTTTCGAACCCTCCAGCGGAGCGAGTTGTGTACGCGGGTCGCCAACATCGAAGGCTGTCACCGAGTAAAAGTACGCTACGCTTGGCAGCACTCCATCAAGTGCATAGGTATAATAATGGATATTCTTGGTGCCGCTACTATCGGTAACAACGATCGTGCTGTCGAGTATTTCTGAACGAATAGTCAGTTCGTCATCAGTAACGCCATCCCCATCGGTGTCCTGACCGTATGTACTATCTTCGTAACATCCGGTGTTCTCAGCATGGGGACGGAAGACCGGATTACCGTTGATGGTCGGAACTCTGGTGGGAGTATACGGCGGCTGATGAGCGACCGCAAAGTTACGGTGAATTTTCATTCCATTATCGAATTCGAAAGTGTCGCCCGGTAACGGGCTATCCGCATTCGCGTATTCCAATAGCTCCTCCAGTGACCATGGCTTGTCTTTACTCAGCTCCATTTTACCGTCCAGATCATCCCAGATATACCGGTCGTAATCTATTCGATCAAAAGAACCGAGAAGAACAAAATCGTTTAAAACGGAGGTTCTTGACCGGTACACTTTGTAGCCTTCGAAATCCAGGCCGTTGCCGAACGCATCTGGTGTGTACTCGGAAATCTCGCCATCCCAGCGTAGATCGACTCTGTTCAAATATGTGTCGAATGTTAGTTCCGGCGAAGGAGGCGGCGGAGGACCGGCGAAATCGGGAACGCCATCGCCCTCTATCCAAATTGTATCCCCGCTGACCAAAATAAATTCACCGGCATAACCGTCCTCATCAGTATCCACGCCGGGATTGTCATACACCCATTCCGCCCAGGTGGCATTAAGCGCGAAATCGCTGAAATCCAATGAATTTATGAAGGTTTGGATATCCTCTTCATTTTCCTCATTGCCCAAGAATAGATTATTGAAGTCCCTGGGATTGGCATGCAAATCTTCACCGGCAACATAAGCTGCCGTTAATAGCAGTGAATCCCCGGGAAGTATCTGGTCGAACGGACCGAAGGAATAAGTATAACGCGTATCATACCCGTTAGCCAGATCCTTCGCAATAGCCGATCCAAGCGGATTAATCCAACCGTCAGCCGAGTAGTTTATGGCAGCGAATGCCTGGTCATAGTCAAATTCGTTGTTTGATATAGCTCTATACCGCGCAGGATCACCTCCCGGAGTTCCTCTTCCGCCACCCGGGTAGGTTCCGGAGTAATTCTCAAGTCTTTGCGGTCCCCAGTCAAACTGTGAATTGATGTTGGAAATCCACCAGTTAAAGCCAATCTCCACATCTCCCGGTGTTCTTACTACTCTAACTCCGGTGACACCTCTAACCGATTCATAATCCCATGCCCAGTCCTCAGACGGATCGCCGTCGTTATCCATAATATAGGCGGTATTAATATCCAGGGGATCGATGTTCTCGATCGGTTTTGCCACTTCAAGAAAACCTGTCATATCATCCTGAGCTCCGGAAAATCCGTTGCTTTCATGATGAACATCTGCGTCGATATGGAATGCAATCCACATATCTTCAATGGGTGAATCAGAGATGTTTGTTATTTTGAAATCGAATATGATGAAATCCTCGGCGTATTCGTACGACCAGGAGTAGCTTTTTTGCTCGATTTCCAAACCGATCGGTCTTAGCGGCCTCTGGTCTATTGGGTCAACTTCAGCAAATGTAACATTGGTATCGGCGTAATAAGCTATGAAATCCTCTTCGGAAATAGAATTCTCAACGGAAATCGTGCAAGGGTAACAGTCTTCACTCCCCTCGGGCAACTTGCGAGGATAAGCGGTAGCCGGTCTGGTTGAACCCAACCAGATTGCTCCGGTTGAATCCGTAGAGCAATCCGCTTCGCCCCCACCGAATTTATCCGGGAAGAATTCGTGCGTATCCCACCAGCCATCCGTTCCACACGAGACCAGCGTATCTCCGTCAACGATAGCGCCGATCCAGATGGCTCCCTGGAAGAGATACTCCAGATGCGAACCGGCCGGGAACTGACACGAAGGCGCCGGTTCTCCCGTTTCGCAGTCAAGGATATTGGGATCCTGAGCGCTGCCCAAATAACCCCAGTTGGTTACAGTGAACCAGATATTGGAAATCCTGTGGGTTACATTTGTAGTGTTCGGTACATCCAAAGCCGGTTTCTGCAGTTTAAAACCTCTGTCTTTAGGCATAGTCCTACCATAGCCGTCCCCGGCAGTAAGCACAATCGCCATAAGAAGAAGCGGCAGCGCAAGGTAAGCTGGCTTTAGATATTTTCTTCTTACGAAACTCATATATTATCTCCCTAACTTCATCGGAACTCGAATGATGAGCTCCGGCAAGGAGCCCATCATTTCACCTATCTTTAAAACCTTACTATCAAACCCATTTTAACATTCCTGCCCGGATACCAGTTTGCCGGATTGGCGTCATGATCTGTTCCTGTTACGATAACACGATCCGCCAGTCTCGATGTGTCCGGTCGACCGGTATCGGAATGGACGTTAGAAACGTTTTTCTTATTGAATAGATTCGTAATCCAGATGCTGTATGTCAAATCAAGCTTGCTGACCCTGAAGTCTTTATACAACCTGAGGTCGACATTGGAATATGCCGGCATCGTTTCCGAATTAGCCGGCGGATCCTGATTACCGATCAAGACAATCCCGGGATAAGCAGCCGATGGGCTGAACGGTAATCCGGAATTCACCTGCCATATCACGCTGGCGCCCCAGGCATCGGGCAACTTAATTCCCGCCACCACCGGGTGATCGTCTTCTCGGACACGCAGGGTTGCGTCTATAGTCGCCTGATGTCGGATATCCCAGTCAAGTCGCGATTCCTTAAGAGGAATCTGCTGGTTGTCGGCTCTCAAGTAATAATCGGCGGTTCCGCTGGATGCCTTTCCGAAAGCCCAAGAATACTCATATTTACCGCCCCAGGTAAGATAGTCTCCGATATCCTTGGATAGCTCCAGCTCGAATCCTCTGGCGCGGGCATAATCGAGGTTACCATAACGGTCAGCCGCCAGTCTTCCTATACCCTCGATCACGTTTATCAAACCATACTGGTCTTTGTAGAAACCGGATACTTTAAGCTTATAAGCGTTCGTTATTAGATATTCGATTCCTAACTCATACTGCACAGTCTTGGAATAATCCAAATTGGTATTACCCACGATCGGCAATGCGCCCGAACCGATATTCTGTGTCGCTCTGGCATAGAACCTATAGTACTCCGGTAACTGATAAGCATGGCCGTAGTTGAAGTAAACCTTCGCCTTATCGGATATCGGATATGATACGCCCAGTCTCGGTGAGAATTTATTCCGGTTTTCCTGGACTTCTTCTTCACCGTAATAGACGCCCTCCTCAGATTCTATGGCATGCACCTCGTCAGCTTGCAGGAAATAATCCCATCTGAATCCGATGTTAAAAAACATTTCGCCGTAACTCATGTTATCCTGAATATAGAGCGCTCCCTGCTTGGGGGTTCTCCAGTAAAAATCACGGAAAATGCCTCGTTCGCTCCATGGTTCGCCCTCATCGGGAGGTCCAACGTAAGGAGCCCATGGATAGCGAAGGTCCGCCATACGCATCTTGACGAACTTATACTCGAACCCGGTTTTCATATCGTGATGCTGATTTGGCGCAGTGGTAACGTCCAACTTAATGGTATAGATGTCGGAACGACGATGACTGTAGGTAGCACGACGGTCGAAACCGTAATCGAAGAACAAATCGGTTCCGTCCCATCTACCGTTGTTATTCATGTCCGTATACGGCTCTCCCGGGTTATAAATCTGGTCGGGAGGATCATACTCACCGTTCCTGTTGAGATCCTGGTACGGTACACCCGGAGTCCAGGGATCGTTAGGCCCATCATACTTACCGTTGCCGTTCAAATCATCGGCTGCGGTAAATATATCCACGCCTTCATCATAAATATGGTTGCGGTTTATGTCTATATATGGTTCTCCAATAATTATGTCGCCATCGATAAAGGGTTCCGGATCGTCGGGCTCGACAATCGATGCTCTATCCGGATCGAAAACGCCGTTGTCATTCGTGTCGGTGAAGTTTTCCGCATCATCCCAGATACCGTCGCCATCCAGATCGGAAAAAGGTTCGCCGAAATCGTACTCGCCGTTCCCATTGGTATCTATGTACGGCTCCGCAGGATCCCACTGCCCGTTCTTGTTCGTATCATCTGCCGGCTCAAACTCCTCGTATTCGTCAAAAAACAAAAAGTCGCCGGGAGTCAAACCACCTGGTTTCCTCGTTGCCGCGATGGTGTATTTCGAAACCTGAAATTCATAAAATGTATTCTTTATCCAGCCCGGTTTATCGGTGAAATAGATCTGATACAATTCCGACCAGGTTTCCTGACGGGGCGCGGTTTCCGGAGTATATTTCCAATCCCAATCCCAGTCTATAAAATCGCTCCAGTCCCTTTTATAACTAAGATTCAGCTTACGCGCCGCATCAATCTTATATGTAAATTTCAAACTGGTCTTATATGCATTGTACTGCCGATTAGGAATATCCAATCGGAAAACATCCCATACCTTCTCCTCTCTTCCCCAATCAGGTTTTAGTCCCGGAGGAGCGTACTCGGAATAAGAGGTGTAAGTATCGCTCTTATCCACCGATATTGAGGCATAATATGCAAAACTCTCGCCGGGGAATTCCAAACCCAACTTGGGAAATAAGACATCCTGAACCAGAGGAACAGGGCCGGACAAACTCGCATCCAGACGATCGGAATTAAACGAATACCTGTTGAGCGTCTCGGATCCGAAATCATCGGTAATGTACTCAATCTCTCCGCGGGTGAACCTGGCATCGCCCTCTTTAGTAGCGAGGTTGATCAAACCCGACTGGAGATTACCATATTCAGCCGGCCAACCGGCTTTGATAATGGAAATCTCAGCGATATCACTCGATGAGACATCCATACTTAAATATGGTGATTCGGCTTTCTCAAGCGATCTTCCCGATTGGTCTTGAACACGCGTGTCTGATGTACGCGGGGAGTTCACACCTAATGGGTCGTTGGTATCAACTCCGTCCACCCGGAAAACCACCTCGCCGGCGCGACCACCCCGGGCATGTAATTGCGTTCCTCTCTTAACGAAACCGACCTGAGTTGCCAGGATACCCTTAGTGTCCTTCACCGGAATAACATCCAGCTCCTTAGCACCAATAGCATCCTCATTGGATGTAACTCGCTGCTCAATCGGTTTACGCTTTGCAACCACCTTAACCTCTTCCATCTCGAGAGCCTCGGTGGTTAACTCGAAATCGATCGTTGTTGTCTTGTCGATACTAACCTGCACCTCGGTATAAGTCAGCGGCGCGTAACCTACCAATGTGGCTACCAACTCATACTCACCGGGCGGCACGTTCTGAATTCGATAGTTTCCATCAAAATCAGTTGGCGCTCCGATCTGAGTTCCCTTGATCAGTACGGTAACACCGGGCAAGGGCTCGCCGGTCTCCTTATCGGTTACGGTTCCGGTTATCTGACCGGTTACTGCCCCATAAACAGAGTTCCCAAGAACACTGGTTAGTAAGAGACAAAGAAACAGGCATATAACCTTACTTTTTGTCCCCAACGGGATTCCCATGGCAAACCTCCTTCGTAAGGAATATTATTATTTCTCTATTATTTTCAAATGTTAAAATGATTACGGCAGTACCTGACTTTCATTATCTTAGCTGCTTTCACCTTAATCAACCAATTTTATAAAATGAAATTCTCACATATAAAAGTCAAGTGATTTTTGTAACTATTTGGTCGGATGCTTACTTCGTAAAACAAACAGTTTGCTATATTTTGATGTTCCATAATTCAAATCGACAAATTTGCATAATTCATTAAAAAACCCCGCGGAAATCCCGCGGGGTTTCAAGTAAGTATAATTACAGGTATTTTACTTGACCATCACAATTCGCCTGTTAAGAGCGTAGTCTTTGGTGGTGAACCTTGCGAAATATACCCCACTTGCCAGGGATTTGCCTCCTTGATTTTCGGAATCCCAGGCAATGCTGGATTTCTTAGAAGCATCCGCCTCAAATACCAACTCTCCTCTAATATTGTATATCGATAATTCCGCCTCCCGTGTCATCGGGAATTCGAATATAGTCGAGTTATTAAACGGATTGGGGTAGTTTCTCAACCGGAGTTCGTAATCTACAATCGGCTCATCCTCATCTATACCGACCCATATCGGATTCGGTTGCGGATAATACAGTACCTGGCAAGCTGTTGTGTCACCCTCGTTGGAACCGGCTGCCGCGCCGGCGTCAGTGTCGTGGATGTACATTATATGAAGGTATTCATCGACAACCTCAGCCATGCTTGCCCAATGATCCGAATCGCAATCGCCTGCCGCACACCCCGGGGTCTGACTGTCGGTGATATTAGTCGCAGAAGACCAGCTGTCTCCGTTGTCGGTTGAATAGGCGAAGTAAAGGTCTCCATTGGAGTAACCATCATCGGAAGTGTCCGAAGCGCTGTATCTGGTCCATAGGGCAAATAGATTATCATTGGCGTCTATGCCGAGATTAACTTTGGCTATGGCTAAATCCCAGTACGATGGATATGCGACCTCCAAAGCGGTCGCCACCGTATCGATACCTGTCGCTGAGGACCAGTGGAATAATACGCAAGAGTCGGTTGATGCATTGCCCGTATCATAATCATAGACAATTGCGCTCCAGATAATATGGAGGTTATCATCATTGTCATACATTCCATCCCAATCAGTCCATACCCTGTAGGTATCATCGTTTTGATAATTGGTTACGTTGACTCTGCTGCTGAAATCCCAGGTGGATCCATCGGCGGATTCAATATAGTACATATCAGCATCATACCAATCGAGATCGGCTTCTATATCTCTGGGACGTCCGTATACAAATGCTGTTTTTCCGCCTGTTCGGGAACATACCGGATGCGGAGACTGCATCAAAAGTGTATCCACAAGCGCCACATCCTCCCAGTTGGATCCGTTATCGGTCGAATATGTATAAATAAACGGAGTCCACCAGTTGGTCATTCCGAAATTGACGGTCGACAGAACATGAATTCTACCATTGCCGTCCACCGCCATCTTAGGCCAGTATGCTGTTTCATGGGCAGGATACGTGTCCGGAACATCGACTAAAGTGAATAGCCCGGTTCCACGAGCCCCATCTTTGGCAAAATTCACATCATTATTGTTGGAATTATGATATGCAACCACCGCTTTCCCGCTGCTGAGGACATCAACCGAAGGAAAACCGGCTCCTGACGTAGAACTCACGGAAGTCCCGTCCCCGAGCTGCTTACTTCCGGATTCATCAATAAAATTGTAGTAGACCGCTCGGTTATCATAGGCTGCGTTCGCTTTCATCCACACTATATGATACCCGCCTTCGGAGTCCACCACAATGCGGCTACCGGCTGAAATCTCGTTCTGCATATCATAGTAAGTAGTACCCACCGTATCTCCCGGGGACGAAGCCCATACGCTACCGGCAAATACCAAACCCAGCGTCGCCGTGATCAAGATTACTTTACTCATATTCTCCTCCCGATGAATTAAAGATGATTTATTTTCTTAGTAAGAGTCTATTGCGTTCTTATACTATCCTTATAAATAGTCGGAGTTTTCGGGAATCGGTTTAGTCTCTAATCCCGATTTTTCATTAAACGTACCATATCGGAGACGGAACTTTCCTAACCTGTATTATTCATATATTTGGTCACCGGTAGCGGAAGCCTTGCGCTTCCGGCATTTCTTTGGAGTTTTCAATTAGATTCTGTAAATATTCTAATTCACTTGAGCTACCGAAGGACAAGCCTTCGGCTACGAATTAATGTTTTTTATGAATTATCCGGGTTAATGGAATTCGCTTGACAATATTGCCTAACACCTTAACTTTCCTGACAAGAGGAATCATTATGAATAAACTGGCAATTAAAACAATCGGATGTAAACTCAACCAGTACGATTCGCAGTCAATAGCCGAACCGTTTCTCGCTAACGGTTTCCGGTGGGTGAAGTTCGACTCGCAGGCGGATATATATATCATAAACTCTTGTACCGTAACAGGTAGGGCGGATTACTCCAGCCGGCAGGCTCTTTCGCGAGCTATTCGTCGCAGGAACGAAAACTCCTCTAATAAACCTGTTGTTGTATTTACCGGATGTTATGCGGAGGTTGACGGCGTGAGGTTCGACAGCAACCCGGACATCGATTTAGTAGTGGGTACACAGGAGAAATCCTATATCTACGAACGTGTCATGGAGCTAATCGGGAAGAAGGTAGATACTGCAATTTCGCAACAGGAGACATCGGAAACCGAACGCTGGGGTAGAGCGATAACCGGTATGAAAGGCTTCTCCCGAGCCTTCATTAAGATTCAGGATGGCTGTAATTCGAACTGCGCTTATTGCATTGTTCCGCGGGCTCGTGGCAGCGAAATCAGCCGCAGGCCGGAAGAGATCTATAAAGAAATCGAAAGACTCGAGAATAGCGGTTATAAAGAAGTGGTTTTAACCGGCGTTCATATAGGACGTTATAATTACAATGATTTTAGATTTCATCACCTGCTGCGGGATATCCTCTCGGGCAATGGCCCCCGCATTCGATTTTCCTCTCTGGAACCGAATGAGATAACCGATGAACTGATTGATACTCTCATCGAACAATCCCGCTTGTGCCGTCATATACATATACCGGTGCAGTCCGGGTCTGATGAAATTTTGAGATCGATGAGACGCGGTTATAAAGCGCAGAAAATCAAGAAAAAAACCGAGTTGCTATCTAAGGCTCTGCCCGGTATAAACTTAGGCGCTGATTTTATCGTGGGATTTCCCGGTGAGACAGAAAGGGATTTCAAGCTTAGTTATGATTTAGCCGAAAGTTGTGGATTCGGTTATTTGCATGTCTTCTCTTATTCGGATAGGCCTGCCACAATTGCATCAGGGATGAGCGGTAAAGTGACGCCGGTAGCTAAATCTCAAAGGAGTAAGCAATTAAGAGAACTCAGCTCCGAACTTCTCAGTAAAAAACTGAAAAGTAATATTGGACAAACCGGGGAAATTGTTGTAGAGTCGAGATTACATCGCAAAACCGGAATGAATACCGGAATAAGCGATAATTATCTTAGAGCGATATTGCCCGGTAAAAATGATATTCATGGTTCAATTGTCAAAGTCCGGTATCTGGAACATGCCGGCAACGGCAAGTATCAATATTTGATAAGCGAAAAAATCGATGGTTGACGGACAGGAAAAGCTTTTTCACTTACGAACATTCGGCTGTCAGATGAATGAATATGATTCTGATCTCCTCACCGATTTACTTGTCTCCAAAGGTTGGAAGAAAACCGGGGAACCTTCGAGATCGAATTTAATCATCTATAATACCTGTTCGGTACGCGAAAAGGCAGAACAACGCGCATTGGCGCATATTCGAAATTCGGCTGCTATAAAGCAGCAAAAACCGGACATAAAACTAATCGTTATCGGATGCATGGCGCAGCGAGTGGGAGAATACCTGGTAGAATCCTGTCCGGAGATCGACTTTGTTTTGGGCCCCGATTATCTTTATATGCTGCCTGACCTGGTTTACAATGGCTTCAGCAGCGAGAAAGTCTACACATCCTTAGCAGAGAGCTCGAAGGAATTGCGCGAGCTTTTCAATCCGTCAATTATCTCCGGAGCCAAAGATATAAGCGCATTCGTGGCAATTTCCCGGGGATGCGAGAATTTCTGCTCCTACTGCATCGTGCCGCATGTCAGGGGACCGGTAGGGAACAGAAAATCAAAAGATATAATGGGGGAGGTTAAAGCCCTTGTATCTCATGGAGTTATGGAGATAACATTTTTGGGGCAGAATGTTAATGCCTATCGCGAAGGAGATACGGATTTCGCCGATCTGCTACGAATGGCAGGCGAAATCGAGGGACTGAAACGAATTCGGTTCACCACTTCCCATCCTAAGGATGTTAGCGAAAAACTGTTCGCTGTAATGGCGGAAATACCGGCAGTTTGCGAGCATTTGCACTTACCTTTGCAATCCGGTTCTGATAGGATTTTATCGCTAATGAATCGCGGATACAGTTTAAGACAGTACAAAGACTCGATTGACATTGCTCGAGACCTTATGCCCGATCTCTGCTTAACCACCGATCTGATCGCAGGTTTCCCCACCGAGACCGAAGAGGAGTTCGAAATGACCCTCAGGGCTGTGGAGGAGATCGGCTTCGACGCCGCCTTCATGTTCCGTTATTCCAACCGCCCGGGAACAGCAGCGGCAAAGATTGAGGATTATCTTACCGATGAAGTTAGGATTAAGCGTCTTAATAAGCTCATCAGACTCCAGCAGAATTGCGCCAGACAGAGCAATCAACGCCTGCTCGGAAACCTGTCCGAGGTTTTAATCGATGGAAAGTCGAAAAAGGACAGTTCCGAACTCAAAGGGAAGGATCGCGGAGGGCGAACCGTTGTTGTGAAAAATTCGCGAAACCTCAAAGTTGGTGACATAATTAATGTTAAAATAAACCAAGCGGATAGTTGGACTTTAACCGCAGAGCAGTTATGATCGATGGCAGTAACTTAATGAAGAGCATAGCCCTGATAGTCATCCCCCTGTTTTTTGTCATACTTTTCATTCGTTCCTTTATTTCCGAAAATTGGAAAGCGATAAAAAGGTGGGAAATCGTAATAGGAAGTCTGCTAATAGTATCGGCAGGCGTTATCGGTCTGATTCCCGAATCGATGTTAGCCGATCCAAATATAAACGCCGCCGCTGATATTGGAGAAATACTCTTTTTCGCGATTGGCATATTTTTAATCCTATCAACCGCGTTACATCTCGCAATGAAGGAAAACAGTATCGTCAGAAGAAATCTTAAATCTCTTGAAAACCACCAAAAAACTGATGAAACTAATCAGGTAGCCACAACATCCGAAGCGAAGAATAATTTGGATTTTTCGGAAATCGCTGTAGAGGATGCGGAAAACTTCCTTAATGATGCGCTTCTAAAATTAAAAGCGTACTTACCGGAGATATCTCTTTCGGTTATATCAGTTGACGATAAAAAATATAATTTCCGGTTTCATGCCTCGACGGATATAAACCTCAAGCAAGACTCATATAATCTTGCCGCCCTAACTGAATATTATAATGCTTTAGTCAAGATGACCTCACGTGAGATTAAAACGTCAGCCGAAATGGACTTTATCTGGCCTGAACCGATCCGTTCAAGTATCCCCGAAACCAGATCACGGAAACCTCAATCCGCAATTTTACACCGTGCGCCGGATAACCTTTCAAGAAAGTACTTTTTAGTCATCGAGTCTTTCGGTAACTCTTCGATAAGAAACGGATTGTTGAACGAAATCCCATTTCTTTTTAATTATGCCATAACCATTTACGATCTGAAACGGCGAATTGAAATTGAAGCGGAACAGAAACCCGGATCGGCTAACCGCAAGTTGACAAACACTGAACTAAATAACGGAATCAAGAAGTTTTTTGTGAATATAAATAGCGGCACTTCGCACATTCTGGAAAGGTTTAGCAATGGAGGTTCATTTTCAGAGAAGGAATTGGACGATCTAAAGGTTTGGCTGACATACATCAATCAGGCGGCATCCGCCGGAATGGAAATTCTATCACAATTTGGAAGTAAAAAGCAGATAAGCACAGAATAAAAGGGTAGGAATTGAAAGTCCTTATAGTAGATGACAACAAGGAGGTATTATCCACGACGGAGTTAATGTTGAAAGCCCTCGGGCATAAAACCATTACCGCGGAGAATGCCGAACAAGCGCTGGAAACGCTGGGTGATCGAAAAGATATAGAAATCATTTTCACCGACTTGGGCTTGCCCAAGATCGACGGTTGGGAGTTTATCAGAATGATACGCGCCAATGGACTAAAAATGCCAATTGTTGCGGTCACCGGTATCGCCAGGATGATTGCTAACGGAGTGCAGGAAGAATTGAATGTGCACAGGGTCATCGAAAAACCGTACAAGCTCCATGAACTTCAATCTATCTTGAATGAACTGGAGGATACGATTGACGACTCGTAATATTATTCTACCTGAGATTTATCCAAAACCGGATGAATTTCAATTCAATACCCGGTTTAGAGTGCGATTATATGATTGCGATGCTTATGGAATCGTGCATAACAGCAATTATTTAAGGATACTCGAAGATACGCGCGTTGAGTATTTTCGCACCCTCGGTTTAACATATCCGAAATTAGAGTCTGTCAACAGAATATTACTGGTCGCTGATAGTTATATGAGACATATGGGAAGCGTTGGATTGGACGAAATCATCATATCGCATTGTCGTTCTCGTGACTTTCGGAACAGTTCGGTCAAACTGGAGTATATAGTTACATCGGAAAAGAAAGACAAGTTAATTCTTTATGCCATTTTGACTTTAGTATGTGTTGATTATAAGACTCAGCGTCCCTTGAGACTACCCGAGAAACTCAAGGAACAAATGATTAAGCTTGATGAACATGGAATTGTTGAGGATTGGGAGTTCTGAGCAACTACGGAGATGGAACATTAGGAGGGCTCTGACTGTTTGTGAAGATAACTCGATATTTTTCAAATTCCATTGTTTCTTCGCTCAATTTCAACCGATAGTAGTAGAAAAAGGTTATAATTATGAATCATATAAAAAGAATAGACACCATAGTCGGTGGCGAAAAGCCGGATAGAATTCCTGTAAGTTTTTGGCGCCATTTCTTTCATTTAGAAACCACGGCATCGGGCTTAGCACAGGCTATGCTGGATTTTCAACGCAAGTATGATTGGGATCTAATGAAAGTGAATCCTCGAGCTTCCTATCATATAGAAGTATGGGGAGCAGAGGTAGAGTACTCCGGCGATGAGTACCGGAAACCTCGTATAGTGCGTTATCCGGTAAACCTCTCCTCGGACTGGAACAACATAGTTGCCATGAATGCCGATGCGCCAGCGCTTGCCGAACAGCTTCAGGTATTGGAGCAGATCAGCCAGGAATTAAACGGCTCCGTTTACTTCCTGCAAACCGTTTTTTCACCGCTGTCGATTGCGGGGGATCTGGTTTCAAAACCGGAAGTTCTGATAAATAACATGGAAACGATACCCAGCAAGGTTCACCAGGCATTGCGGAATATCACCGATACTTTTATAGAATATTGTAAAGCGATACTGAAAACCGGAGCAGCGGGGATATTTTTTGCTACTACTGAATGGGCGACCAAGGATAACCTGAGCGAAGAGAAGTACCTGGAATTCGGCAAGCCTTATGATCTCGAGATACTTAATGCCGTCAGCGACGCCAAATTCAACGTACTCCATGTATGCAAATCAAATAACATGCTTCCGCTTTTTACCGATTATCCTTTCCAAATCTTAAGTTATGCTGATAAGGATCCTGGCAATATCGGATTTGACAAAGCTCACGAGTTGTTCCCCGGCAAAGTTATCATGGGCGGTATCGGCGCTAAGGATATGCTGCAGCATGCATCACCGGAGGAGCTTCGAAAGGAAGCCGGAGAAAAGCTGGGTCAGATCCCAACGTCCAGGTTGATTTTAGGCCCCAGTTGTTCTATTCCGCCGGAAACCCCGGAGAAAAACCTGAAAGCCCTAAGGGAGTGGGCTGAATCATACAAATTAACGAAATTCCATACCAATTAGTACTATGACATGAGAGAAAACGTAGTAGATACCGATTTCATACTCGAAAGGGTAAACCATTATCTCGCCTCCGAATCCGATAAGCAATTGATTATGGATAAAGTAGTGGAGCTGCTTATCGATTCCGTTCCATATTATGACTGGGTGGGATTTTATCTGGTCAAAGATGGTCGTCTTGAATTAGGACCTTTCAGAGGCGCCCCATCACCTCATACGGTCATCGAAATGGACTCCGGTATCTGCGGAGCCGCAGTGCGCGATCGAGCTACTATCATAGTCGATGATGTAAATGCTGATCCTCGATATCTGGCTTGCAGCCTGGAAACCAAATCAGAGATTGTGGTTCCGATGTTTAAGGGACAAGAGGTAATCGGCGAAATAGATATCGATTCACATACCCCCGCCGCATTCACAGAAGAGGACAAAATCCTCCTGGAAAAAATAGCAGAGTTAGTTTCGACGAAAGTCTAATCCGGGATAATCAAACGGAAGTTTGGTCGATAGCCGACGCACAGAGATGTGGCGTCAGCTCGCCGCACCTGACGCTTTTTCTGTCGGGTGATGGCACCCGACAGCACAACTCTTGTGGCGTCAGCTCGCCGCACCTGACGCCACATATTATAACACACCCCGTTTTCGTCCCGCGGAACGCGGGACGAATCCACCCCTCTCAAGAGGGGAATTTATGTCGGCAGCAAGCTGCCGACCTCCCGATGTTTCCCGAAAGACAAGCCTTCAGTACGGTGTCGGGTTTCTCCATTCGGCTACCGCCGAATTCCGGAACCCGACCTACGGCGCTGGAGCGCTGACCGGCGGAGTGGATTATATTTACCTTAGCTCCATAAAGCCACCACCGCGGGACCCGCGCTCATTCTTCCTCAGGTTTGTTTTTAAAAAAATATAATTCAGGGATTGTTCCTTCCTCGGTATCAATACCTATCCCATAATTGCCCCATCCGTATTTGACATCATCCAATGGAGGATTATACCAGGTAAAGTTATTTTTATATGTTTCCGAAATCTCCGCATCGTCCATTTTGACATCCCAATCGAGGTATCTATCTTCGCCGCCGAAATCGAGGAAAATTCCAATTGACTTCGTGAAGTAATTATAAGGGGAGTACCTGTTGGGATATTGATAATCATCCCGATAATCCGATGCGCCCATTCCCAGCGCCCCCTTACCGAATTTATAAGTATCGTTACCGCCCATCTCAAAAAAGAATGAATTGGAACGAATTTCGGCGCAGGCTATGGAGATAATCTTACCTTCGTAGTAATCATTACCTCCTTTGTCAACAAGCAATGAGTTGGTATAATCCCATCCGAATGATAAAGCCGCGCCGGAGGTTTCCCAAAGTTCATGGCGGTCATTACCGGATTCATCGATCATGATTCCAATACAGTAATGCGCTCCCGAAGCTTGCGTGAAATAAACCGAGCGATAAAGGTCGTCGCCCTCCTTATCGTAAACCACCCCGGTACCGTACCAGTATCCGCAGCCCAATGAGAAGTTGCCGGCTTCATACTTGTCGTCGCCATATATATCTATGATGGCGCCTAAACCGCCCGACCAACTATGACCATCGGTGCCGTCCCCTCGCCGCCCGGCGCCCATTCCCTGGGCATTGGAGACGTTAATCTTATGTTCGGAATGATAGTCGCCGCGATCTACCACATCCGCGGAGGGCTCTGCCACGTAATGGTCATCGCCTTCGCGATTACCCAGCACGCCGACTCCTCCACCAACGCCGCCGAATCCCTGACCATCGCCGTAAAGGTAGAATTCATCATCGCCCTCTACATCGAGATGAAAGCCGCAACCGAAGTATCCGCAGCCCTGGCCTGAGGATTCCATTCTAAATTCGTCATTGCCTTCCTCGTCAAGAAGCAAACCAACCCCGAAAAGTCCAAAGCCTTGTGATATTTTCCTACTTTCGTAATAGTCATCACCGTTAACATCGATAAGAATGCCGCAGCCGAAAATTCCCGCCCCTTGCGTTGGGAGTAATTCTTTTTCATTGATATATCTATCTTTCCCGTCAAAGTCAACAGCGATAGATATTGGAATCCTTGAATTCTGGGTAGCGGCAATGCATCCGTGGTAGGTATCGTTGCCATCGAAGTCAATCAGGAGGCAGCAATCATCATAACTGTGTTCATTTTTCTTCGCGCCGGTTATAACCATCCTGCCGATTGGAGTGTCGAAGTCGAAATCTACCTTAGAGAAATTCAGATACTCATCCTCATAAAGGTCAGTCAGAGCTCTTCTTCCGCTCTCGGCGGTTTGCGCCGCTTTCATGCAAGAATAGTACAATGACTGTTCATCCAAAACAGCGGCAACATCATCGAATTGTGGATAATAAATGGTTCCATCGCCCTGCGACTCAGCGAAATCGAGGGCGTCGAAAATATCCTCAAGCAATTGCCTCGGTACATTGCGCAGGGCGCGGTCTCTCCACTTAACAGCGTCAAGTATATTCAGCATTATTTTGGCTACTTCGATCTGAATCCGGGGATGTATATCAATAAGCTGCTCATTAGCTTCCTCCACAAGATCATAAGAGGACTTGTTGCCAAAAGCGTAAAATTGCATTTGTTTATTTTTGTAAGCAAAAATCCTCTGCAGCGCATCGATAACCGGCTGCGTTGAATCGACTTTGGTGTCAGCCATTAGATTGGTGGAGTAATTCCGGAAACCGCCGATTTTCCTGTCCACTCCCAAAAGATAGACTATTCTGTGTAACGAAAACCGTTTGTCCTCCATAAATTCAGGCTCAAGATAATCCTCTATAACGTTGCCCATGGAAACCGTAAATTGATACCCCATCAACGGTTCGGCAAGTAAGTCATCAAAATGGGGCATTTTATACGGAATTAGATCCTTGTTGGGGTAACGATTCCAGTATCCTTTAGGGCGGTAACCGAGATCGGATTTTTCCAGTTGAAGGCTATCTAAGGCGTTTTCGAGCAAATCATCCTGGGCAAAACCGCAGATCGGTAACAGAATAAACACTATCATTGATAATATAATTCGAAACATCGACTCTCCTCAGGCTTATTATTTATGAAATAATTTATTATACTGCTGTTATATGCAAGAACTAAATCAAAAAGATAATAGGCATGTACTCGATTGATTTTATGGATAGTGGATACCGCCAATTGCTCACGATGATACGCATCAAAATCAACAAGAAAATATTTGCAAAATCTGAATTATTGATTAAATTTCATATTCCGATTTTTCGATACACTACCACTGGAGGATAAATGTCCGAAAAGAAAGATAAAATTGCTGAGATATTAAAGATAGGAATCGCTACCGAAATTAACGGCGAGCGTTTCTACAGGGGTTTTGCCAGCAAAGTTACACGGGAGGAAACCCGTAAGAAAATCCAGAATCTCGGCGACGACGAAATTATACATAAGCAAGTGCTTGAGAAAATATATGAGGATATATTTAATTCCAAACCAAGCAACATCCCTCCCAAAGGGATCGGTATCTTTGAAAAAGCACTGAAAGGCACCAGGATATCCGATGATATAAGTGTTCCCGACCTTCTGGATATAGCTATCGAAGCGGAAGCTGCCAGCAGGGATTATTACGATGAAGGCGAGAAATCTACCGAGGATGAATCAGTAAAAGCGGTTTTCCGCCGGTTGGCAGAGGAAGAGGATGGGCATTTCAATCTACTGACCGCGGAAAAAACCGCATTGGCCGGTCTGGATTGGTTCGCCGCCGGATCGAGCGGTCAATTTGAACACTAATTTGTAAAAACCAAATGGTAATATGAACAACGAAACTTTGAAAAAAAACTCAGTCGTCCCGTCAGTAGGCGATACGGCTCCCGATTTTACACTTCCGGATCAAAATGGAGATCCGTTTACTCTCTCGAGTTTCAGGGGGAAATATAACGTTGTTTTAGCGTTCTATCCCGGAGACTTTACACCGGTATGTTCGGTGCAAATTCCTAATTATAAAAAGGACATGGATAAGTTCGCTCGGCAGGATGCAGTGGTAATGGGGATTTCGGTGGATTCGATTGATTGCCATAAAGCCTGGTCTAAAACTTTCGGAGGACTAAACTTCCCTTTGCTTTCGGACTATTACCCGCACGGAGAGGTTGCTCGAAAGTATGGGCTCCTTACTGAATATGGTTACGCCAAACGGGGAATCTTCGTTATAGACAAAAGCGGAATTATCAGATACGTCGATATTCATGACATCGCTAAGGTCCCTGATAATAGTGAAGTTTTAGAGGTTCTGGCTCAGCTGAATTAGTAGGGTTTAATCCCCTGTATTTGCATTTAATCCTTTACACATTTCTAATATTTCTTATCTTATTTGTAAGGAACCTGGCACGCAGTATTATTGTTCTAAAGACTTAAAGCGAGTCCAGTATGCGTAAATGTATTATTCTCTTAATTATTTTTATACTTTCAAACTTGCCGATTTATGCAAATGAGCTGGTTATTCACTGCTTAAACATTGGCCAGGGCGATTGCACTCTAATTCAGTCTCCGTCCGGGATGAATATTATGGTGGATAGCGGACCGCCATCCAGTCAATGGATTGTGCTTAACTATCTGAGAAACTACAATATCAGCCATCTCGAATATATAATTACCACGCACTATCATGCTGACCATATAGGAGGCGTTAATGCCATTATCGAGGCGAGCGATATATCCGTATCGAAAGTCTATGATCGCGGATGGGATTATTGTTCTTGGAGTTATGAAAACTACTACGAGCCATCGGTTGAGGATATACGTCACACAATTGTCGATGGGCAAATTCTTGATTTAGGCGGGGGAGTTGAGGCGAAAGTGGTGTCTGTTAACGGGAATGAAGTTCTGAATGAACCTTACAGAGATGCGGGTTGCCCTCCCGATAATGGTCCGAACAACGAAAATGATTTTAGCGTTTCTCTGGTAATCGACTACGATGATTTCCAATTCTTTGTTGGCGGCGACCTATCCGGGCTCACCAATGGAACCTATACCGATATTGAAACATCGGTAGCGCCCGAGGTTGGGGATGTCGAGATTTATCGGGTTAATCATCACGGCTCTTATGCCAGTTCCAACCAGTTTTTCCTGAATACCACAGATCCCGAAGTGTCGGTTATATCGGTAGGGCAAAATGGGTATGGACATCCTCACACAGAGACAATGCAGCGGCTGCTGGCAACTTCGATAGTTTATCAGACAGCGGATGGCGAGGGCAATCCGGTCGATGACCATATAGTAATTCGTACTCCGGGTCAGAATAATTATACTGTTAACGGGGATTTCTATTATATCGGCAGCGATGAATCGATACCGATTTCCGATATACAAACCGATTACGATAATTATCAAGATAGACCGGTGACTATTGAAGGAGTTATCACAATCGGAACCGGCATATTAAATCCCTACTCAACGGATGCTTATATACAGGATAGCTCCGGTATGGGTATTAACCTGTTCGATCTGGGATTGATTGAGGATTTCCAGCGAAGTTACCGGGTAAAAGTGTCAGGAATTGTAGGTGAATACGAAGGGGTGACATTGATTCAGAATATTTCGAATTATGAGATAATTTCAACGGATAATGACTTACCATTCGGAAGATACTATCCAACCGGTAGCGTGAATGACTTTGATTATGAGGGCAGCAGGATCAGGACGTTCGGTGAGGTGACCGAGTTATCCAACGACACTGATGGAGATCGCATCCGAATTGACGATGGCAGCGGGAGCTGCCTCGGTTTCTGCCCGAGTGCGGCGAATGTTAATATCGATTGGATAGAGATCGGCGAGACTATAATGTTTTTTGGAGTCCTGCGGGTAAATGCCGTGGGGGCGGATACAAGCTATTCCGCGCTGCTAACAGACAATTCAGATGTAATTTCGTACACTGACGTTGTAGAATACGGTGAGATTAATATACCGGAGGAGGTTACTCTCCAGCAGAATTATCCCAATCCATTTAATGCCAGTACGAGTATAGGATACTCATTGTCCAAACCCGCCAATGTTCAGCTCATAGTTTACAATATCAAAGGGCAAGAAATCGCAACCTTGATTGATAGATTCCAGAGTAGCGGGGAATACTCGATTGGTTTTGACGCATCAAATTACGCTTCCGGAATTTATTATTACCGTTTGCAGGCAGGCGATAAATCTATTATTAAGAAAATGACCCTTATAAAGTAGGGTAGGAACCTTCTAAGCGATTATTGACCGCAGGGCAACTTCGACATCGGTAGGATCAAATCCGAACGCCGATGAGGCTTTTTTATGATTCAAACTCACATCTTTTGGTCGGGGCATTAACTCCGGTAAATCCTCCATTAATGCAGGAATGAGAAATTCATCTTTAAATCCATACGCTTCCTGCATTTTCAATCCGAATTCATACCTGTTTAATTTATCCGGTCCCGAGAGGTGGTAAACGCCGCCCGAAGGTTTTCGTTGGACAACATGATCGATAGCAGAAGCGACATCGGCGGTGTAAAGCGGTGTTCTGTACTGATCTTTAAAAAAGTACGCTTTCTCTCCATTGCGGATTTTTTCCATAGTACCGACAATATAACCTTTTTTAAAAGGCGAATCGGGTCCGAAAAGGAGGGCAACCCTGAATACAATGTTATCACCGGATATATCAAGAACTCTTCGTTCTCCCGCTAACTTGCTCTTACCGTAGAGATTAATCGGATTAGGATCATCTTTCTCAATATAATCACCTTTTTTACCGTCAAAAACCAAATCGGTGGAAATCAGTATTAAAGGTATGGAATGTTTTACGCATATCTCAGCGACATGGGCGCTGCCATCCCGATTTACGCGCATGGCTTCTTCGGGATTCTTCTCGCACCAATCCACATCGGCGCATGCCGCCGCATGCACCAGATAATCGGGCTTGAAGATATCTACACAGCTTTCGACGGACTCCGGATCGGTTATATCAACTTTGTAAAGCTGTACGGGTACAACAGAAGTCATTTTTTCGTGGAACGTTCCCGCAACTGTATAGTCGTCACTCAGCAGAAAAGTAAGATGATATCCCAAAAATCCTGCGGCGCCTGTTATCATTATCTTATCTGACATATATATATATTAGCAACACAGAGGCGTAATTCCAACTCTTTTCGATGGATGGATTTTAAGTTTTTCGGTATGGAACTCCCGTCGATATGCTGAAGTTTATTAGCCTGGATTGTTCATTAAATTCGTAATCGGTAGCGGAAGCCTCGTGCTTCCGGCGTTTCCTTTTAATCTTCAATTCCAATTCGCAAATAATCTACTTCTATTGGACTCCCGAAGGACAAGCCTTCAGCTACCGGTTAACAATATTATTGAATTATCCGTATTAGCGAATTAGTGCATAGCAATACTCAATTTCAGGAATGACTTTAGTAATGGAACGTGAACTCACTAAGATTTTTCAAAGACTGAAAGAGATTCTCAAGGAATATGAGAATCCATTAGAGCCCAAAATGGATCTGGATAACAAGTATGATCTCTGGTCATTCAAAGATATCGAGATAGCCGGTCGGAAACGCAAGGAGGTTTACTTTGCCGGACTGATAATCCAGAGTAAGTATGTCGGTTTCTATTACATGCCGATTTATGCTGACGCCTCGCTAAAGGATGTTTTCCATCCCGAACTGCTGAAACTACTCAAAGGGAAATCCTGTTTCCATATTAAATATCTCGATGAAAATCTGGAAAGCCAAATAAGAGATGCCCTGGAGAAAGGATACGAATTGTATACAAAACGGGGATGGATTTAGATAACTCTTTTTACACTGAACTCATATCCTGAGTAAATCATCCTTGACTGGATGCCTGGAAGCTATTACATTTCCCGATATGGATATACCCTTCTCAACAAAATCATTTCTCGGGGTATTCGAAGCGTATAATCAAACCATCTGGTATATGCATATCATTGGTTACATTGCGGCGATTACATCGATATATGCCATATATAAAGAAAAATCCTGGTCTCATCCGTTCACCGGTATCATGCTATCAGTATTCTGGCTCTGGACGGGAATCGTTTATCATCACTTGTTTTTCTCCCGGATTAATCAGTTAGCTCCGTTTTTCGGCGCCTTATTTGTAGTCCACGGTATAATTATATTAATTGAGAGTCTCAGGGGGCAGCTCCAATTCGGTTTCAAAATCGATATTTCAAATATCATTGGATTCATTTTTATTTTTTACTCGATGTTGATATATCCAATTCTAAGTTTCACCATTGGTCACAGATTCCCGGCATCTCCCTTTTTTCCCCTCACTCCATGCCCTTTAACCATATTTACATTCGGTATATTTCTCCAAGTAAGAGGTCTCCTTCGCTGGTATATATGGATCATTCCCTTCCTCTGGTCGATAGTAGGATTTTCCGCAGCCCTGGAGCT
>WJIR01000279.1 GCA_014730175.1 Candidatus Zixiibacteriota bacterium | reverse complement strand
GCCGAATATCCTTCGAGCCGCGGGTAACGATGATGTGGATCGCCTACGTTTCAACCGCCAGAAGGAAGAGGAATCTTTTGAGGATTGTCTGGTTAGGATCGAGGAAAAAGGGCTGAATATGAAACTGGTTGACGTGGAATACCAGTTCGATTGCAATAAAATAACCTTTTACTTCACCGCCGAAAGACGAGTCGATTTCCGAGAGCTGGTAAAAGACCTCGCCGCGATTTACAAAACCCGAATCGAACTCCGTCAGATCGGAGTACGGGATGAAGCCAAGCGACTGGGGGGATTCGGGTGCTGCGGATTGCAGCAATGCTGCAGCGCCTGGTTAAACGAATTCCAGCCGATCTCCACCCAGTTGGCTCGCGACCAGGGGTTGTCGTTGAATCCCAGCAAGATTTCCGGAAATTGCGGGCGGCTGTTATGCTGCCTTCTTTACGAACAGCCGGTTTATGAAGATATGGCAAGTCAATTTCCCAGAGTTGGAAGCAAATGCGAAGGATGCCAGGGTAATGCGGTGGTGACGCAGGTGAATTATTTTAAAGGCTTTGTGATGGCGCGTTACGAGGATAACTACGAGGAAAAAATACCGCTTCGAGAATATCGCAAAACAGCTCGTTTGCGGCGCCGGGGACAGCTTCCGGACAAACCGAAGCATAGAGAAGACAATAACTCCAATAACAACGATAATTAGAATAAAGGAAAGTAGAGAGTGCCTGAAAGATTTTATATAACCACCGCCATTCATTACGTCAACGACGAACCGCATATAGGACATGCTTTCGAGACAGTTGCCGCTGATGTGCTGGCGCGATACAACCGGCTTTTCGGCAGGGAAACCTTTTTCCTCACCGGAACCGATGAACATGGGCAGAAATTACAGGACACCGCTGTCGCCAAAGGCATTCCGCCGAAGGAATATTGCGATCAAATAGTGACCCGATTCCTTGACGTGTGGCAGAAGCTGAATATCTCTTATGATAATTTCATCCGCACTACCGAAAAACGTCATATCGAGGTTGTCCGGCATATTCTTCAGAAGCTATTCGATGCCGGCGAGATATACAAAAGCAGTTACGAAGGATGGTACTGTAAATATGAGGAGCGATTCTGGACGGAAAAGGACCTGGTTGAGGGCAATTGTCCGGACTGCAATCGACCGGTGACTAAAATATCCGAGGAAAACTATTTCTTTAAAATGAGCCAGTATCAGCAGTGGCTGGTTGATTATATAAATCAGAATCCTGAATTTATAAAACCGGAATTCCGCAAGAATGAAGTGTTAGGATATCTCCGTCAGCCATTGAGCGACCTGTGTATATCCCGACCGAAATCAAGGCTCTCCTGGGGCATCGAATTGCCGTTTGATAAGGACTATGTCTGTTACGTTTGGTTTGATGCACTTCTCAATTATATCACCGGTCCCGGTTACTTAAGCGATCCCGATGCTTTCAAAAAATGGTGGCCATCGGTGACGCACCTCATAGGGAAGGATATAATCACCACGCATGCGGTTTACTGGCCCTGTATGCTCAAAGCGGCTGGAATTCCGGTACCGAAAACCATTTTTGCTCATGGCTTCTGGTTGATGGAAGACGCTAAGATGTCCAAGTCCAGGGGCAACGTTGTTAAGCCGCTTGATATCGTGGCTATCCGCGGCGGGGATGCATTCCGGTACTTCGTCATTCGCGAAATGACGATGGGGCAGGACGCTTCGTATAGCGAAGATGCCTTTATCCAGCGTTATAATTCGGATCTGGCGAATGATTTCGGGAACCTGGTTTCTCGTCTGAGCAAAATGATTGCCGGATACACAGATGGGAGATTGCCGGAACCTGCGACGTACAACGACGAGGACGTTAAGATAAAGCTGGGCGCGCAGGAATTATTGCCTCAAGTGATTGACCTGGTGGATAGCTTCAAACTCAATGTAGCTCTGGAGCAAATTCTCCAATCCATTCGGGCATTGAACCGTTATGTGGAAAACAACCGCCCCTGGGATCTGCATAAACAGGGAAACACAGAACGACTCAATACCGTACTCTACACCGCATCAGAAGGATTGCGGATAGCGGCGCGCCTTCTTTTCCCCGTCATCCCCGAAAAAATTGAGGAGTTCGCTGATATTTTCAATGCACCGATAGATGCGCTTACATCCAATGAAGCCGCCGAATGGGGATGGATGAAACCGGGAACCGAGGTCAAGCCAGGTGTAACGCTATTCCCCAGGATAGACAAGAAGGAGATAAAGAAAGTGGCTGAGGAGAAAGCAAAATCAGAACCTGAGGGTATAATCGAATTAGATGATTTCAAAAAGCTGAAACTTAAGGTAGCGGAGATATTTGAAGCCGTAAAGGTTGAGGGTGCGGATAAATTGCTAAAGCTGCAGATAGACCTGGGCTCGGAAAAACGCCAGATAATAGCCGGCATAGCTGAATACTATAAACCGGAGGAGCTTGTTGGCAAGAAAATCGTGGTATTAACCAATCTTAAACCAGCGAAAATCCGCGGGGTGGAATCCAATGGAATGCTATTGGCAGCCAGCAAGAAAAATCAACTGACGCTGGTTACCGTGGATGACGATATTCCAAACGGTAGCAGCATAGGATAGCGCAGCGGAACTGCCCATTGTGGTTTGTATAACTTTACCAATTGTCCCGTCAGGAGCCCTCACCTGGCCGGGCTGTAGGGTGAAGGGCTTGTCCCCGACATGGATTCCGCAGGAATCCAAATTCCCTCTCCCGTTTAGCGGGAGAGGGTGGATTCGTCCCGCGGTTCGCGGGACGAAGACGAAGTGTGTTTCTGTTTCCACAAGGGTGGCATGCTTAGCTCGAAGCCGAAGGCGCAGAGATAAGCATGTATTGCATTGTTCATAGGTAGGTGGGACGCGTGAGGTGGTGGTTTCGGTCCACGAACCCAACATCAAAAACATGGCATACGAGGACGTATACCTCGCACATAACCCGACATGAGCCTGGAGGGTCACCCTCCGTCGTGACCAGGGGACGCGACGGAACGCGTCCCCCCGAAGCTATAATGCATCCCATCGCTCTTAAGAAGTGCAAACGAAGTAGATCATTCTCGGAATGATATTGAAGATTTCAAATGGAAACCGGAAGCTAAAGTACGCCGAATGCGTATAAATCTTCAGCTACTTATGATAAAATTTGGTCTGTTATTAGGAGATGTAAATGGTTAGATTAGTTAATACCATTATAGCGGTAATCATTTTACTCACCACCTTGGTTGTTACCACGTATTATGAAAGTGAGGGGACTATGCCGATTCCACCCAAAGCCAGAATCCAACCGGATACAACGGTGATGTTTGGGCATCGGTTGATTGATAATTACAGTTGGTTGCACGATCGAGATGATCCCGAAGTCCTGGATTACTTAAAAGCCGAAAATGAATATACTGAATCTATGACGAAGCACACCGCGCCGCTTCAGGAAAAGCTGTATCAGGAGATCCTATCTCATATCAAAGAAACCGATCTGTCTGTGCCGGTTAGATGGGGCGAGTATTACTATTATTCTCGAACCGAGAAAGGGAAACAGTATAGAATTTACTGCCGTAAATTTGAGAATCTGAACAGTGCCGAAGAAATCCTGCTTGATGTAAATCAGTTAGCGGAAGGAAAGAATTTCATGCAAGTCGGGATTTTCCAAATCAGTCCCGATCATAAACTGTTGGCATACGCTTACGACGACAAAGGAAATGAGCGCTACACCATAAATGTGAAGAACCTTCAAACCGGAGAAATACTCCCGGACAAGATTGAAAATGCCGGAGGTTCGCTGGTTTGGGCAAACGACAACCGGACATTTTTCTATACGGTCCCCGATGATGCCTGGAGATTTTACAAAGTCTACCGTCATACACTGGGTCAGCCCGTTTCCGGGGATGCCTTAATATTTCATGAACAAGACGAAGCCTTCAACATCTACCTCGGCAAATCTAAAAGCGGCAAATATCTTTTCTTGTACACGGGTGGAAAAGTGACCTCAGAAGAGTATTTCTTAAAAGCTGATAATCCTTTCGGCAGATTCAGCCTAATACAACCCCGTCGCAAGGACATTAAATACTGGTCTGAACACCATGATGATCATTTCTATATTGTTACTAACGACGGAGCCAAGAATTATAAGTTGGTCAAAGCCCCAATCTCCAATCCATCGGCTGGTAATTGGAAGGATGTCATAGCAGGAACTGACTCCGTAAAAATTGAGAATATCGAGGTCTTTCGCGATTTTCTGGTGATCGAGGCTCGAAAGGAAGGCAGCCCTCAGATAATGGTGAGAAATTTCCAAACCGCAGAAGTGCATTACATTGAGTTCCCGGAAGAAACATATTCTATCTGGCCCTCGTACTGGTACAGACAACCACCGAATCCCGATTACGAGAGTGAATACTTCAGATTCACATATCGATCATTCGTGACGCCTAATTCCGTCTATGATTATAACATGAGAAACAGAGAAAGAGTACTCCTCAAGCAGAAGGAAGTGCCGGGAGATTATAATCCGGAACTCTATCAGAGCGAGAAAACTTTCGCAATTACCGATGACGGAGTAGAAATTCCTATCTCTATGGTATATAAGAAGGGTATGGTCAAAGATGGAAGCAATCCGCTTCATCTTTACGGCTATGGTTCCTATGGCAGCTGTGAAGATCCCTGGTTTTCATCTGCCCGTCTTAGCCTGCTCGATAGGGGTTTTATCTCTGCGATTGCCCATGTAAGAGGGGGCGGCGAGATGGGTGAGTATTGGTATGAGGATGGTAAACTGCTTAAGAAAACTAATTCATTCAAAGACTTCATTACGGTTGCCGAGTATGTGATCAAAGAGAATTATACGTCTCCTGACAGACTGCTTGCCTCGGGCGCAAGTGCCGGCGGATTGCTGGTGGGCGCTTCAGCTAACATGAGACCGGATTTATTCAAAGCGGTTGTTGCCAGTGTTCCATTTGTCGATCTTATTAACACGATGCTGGATTCTTCTATGCCGTTAACCGTGACCGAATATGATGAATGGGGCAATCCGAATCAGAAAGAATTTTTCGAATACATGCTCTCATATTCTCCATACGATAATATACGAAAGCAGGACTATCCTGATATGCTTATAATGGCAAGCCTGAATGACACCCGGGTTATGTACTGGGAGGCTGCCAAATGGACTGCCAAATTAAGAGCGCATACAACTGGTAAAAACCTGCTCCTGCTCAAAACAAACATGGGCGCTGGACATGGGGGATATTCCGGGCGTTATGATTATCTGAAAGAAATAGCTTTCGAATACGCCTTTATGCTGGACATGGTGGGTATATACAAGTAGGTGCCGATCCGGATCTCTTTGGCTATACCCGCAGCCAGGTTAATTCGCCCTATTGTCATTGCGAGCGACGCGAAGCAATCCTATTCCCCTCTCGAGAGGAGTGGGTACGCCGCAGGCGCAGAGATAAGCGCAGTAGGTCGGGTTCCGGAATTCGGCGAAAGCCGAATGAAGAAACCCGACACTATCCAAAGTGCGGTCGGGTCGCCTGACCTGACCGCATCCAGCGAAAATCTGTAGCCGAAGGCTTGTCCTTCGGGGATCATCATATCGGTAGGTCAGGAGTTGTACCCCCCTGACATCGGTTCTATGGGTAGGTTAGCAGCATGCCGCCGACATCTATTCGCCTCTCGAGAAGGGTGGATTCGTCCCGCGGTTCGCGGGACGAAGACGGCGTGTGTTATATTTTTTCACAAGGGTGGCATGCTTAGCTCGAAGCCGAAGGCACAGAGATAAGAATGCTTTTGGTATAAGCTACGAGGCGTCAGGTCCCGCGACCTGACGCCTCAATATCAAGCGAGCTGATGCCGCAAACTCAGGCAACTAATTCCAGACCCTTGAGTATCGGATCGGGCTTTATTTTGTGAAGATGTAAACCGACCTCCTGAGGTTTGTATCCCTGAGCTAATCCTAAGAGCTGGAAATAATAGATAATCGGGATACTGTACGATTTATTGTATTTTCTTTCCAAAATTAACTGTTTGACATCAAACGAATCAAAACATGTAGGGCAGATCAATCCCATACATTCGACGCCCTTTTCCTGAATGGTGTCCAGAATATCCATCACCATCCGATCCGGAATGGAATCATCCATACAGGCTTTCCCGCAGCACAGTAGGGTTAAATCGTGGTGTACGGGTACGGCTCCGGTAGCTTTTATTAAAGCATCTAAAATCTGGGGGCGATCCGGATCATCCACTCTCATTACACGGGATGGTTTGAGAAGGTGGCAGCCATAATGAACGGCAACCTTTAAATCGTTAAGGGGATATTTCACCGACTGAGCAACCTTGTCGACTCCGATATCATCTCTGAGCACCGTGATAGCATGTCTCACATTTATGGAGCCTTTGAATTCTCTTCCGATCTCTTTCAGACGATCGTTCACTTCTTTTCTAAGAGATTCATCCTCCTTTAATACCAGATTCACTTCGGAAAGAGTGGCGGTGCATCCGGAGCAAGTGGTAATTATATCGTGACCGAGGTCCTCAGCTAAAGATATATTGCGCGCCGCTATGGTATACCATTCGATCTTATCACGCGCCTGAAAATAGATCGGATCCGGGCAACAGGTAAAACCTTCCACATCAACCAATTCCATACCCACGTGCGAGACGCTCTTACGGACTGCGGCTTCGAACTGAGGATATTTCGTTGTCATCATACAGCCGAAAAATGGTATATATTTCATATCAATCTACCTTAAGGATTTTTTGGATTTCATCTATCGGGTAGCTGCCGAGAGGAGATAACCCGAGTTCCTTTCTGCGTCTGTCCACCAGGGACGATGATTTGGTCGTCGTGCCGGTTTGAAGAACGCTGTTGTATATATTGCCAACAATTGGCGGAGCATTTCCTTGGAGGACACTTAGATTCTTCAGGGCGATAATCACATCAATCGGCCGGACATCCTGTGGACATCGCTCCGAGCAGGTGTAGCAGTTGGTGCAGTTCCATATTTCGGAATCAGCTCCAAGAAGTTCCTCCTCGAATCCCAGAATAGCTTTTAGCATAATTAGTCGGGGATTGAAATGTTCATCGTAGTTGTTCGCCGGGCAATCAGCAACACAGGCACCACATTGATAGCAATAGTTATGCCGGAAACCCTCGGCAACGGAATTCAATTTTTCACGGAATGAGAATTGAATATCGAATTTTTCTATCGCAGGATCATTCTTGGTAGGACTCATAAGCTCTTCTCCGGATGAAACCAATATTAAATCCCTTGCGTTCTCGGGACTCGAATCTTGTTTTTATATTATACTGATAAACAAGTCCGAAGTCAAAATGTTTTTGTTTTGGAATTGCAATTTAATTTTACTCGTTGCAATTCATTACAAATTTGTTGTGATAGAATTCACTCAATCTTAATGTTATGATTAATAATCGGTTCGTCTTAATTGAGAAATTTATCACTTTTTTTATTTTTCATTGGACAAATGGTAATGAATTTACTAAATTAGCAACAAGTAAACATCTTGCACGACTTAAAGGCTATTAAATTGACCAGATCGATTGTAATTAACGAACGAAAAAGCAAGTTTTGGTTAGCATCTAATCGAGTTCGCTCTAAGAAACGGCTCGATTTTTACTTTATAGCCTATTTTATCATAGATAATAAAAAACATCCAATAATTGTCTGATACTGGAGACTTCTATGAAGTTCTGGAGGACCCCTTTAGACATTGATAAACTCAAAATCCCGCATGGCGAACTCCACATTATAGCGGAGCGGTGCAAAGGATGCGGATTTTGCGTCGAATACTGCCCCAAGGATGTTCTGGTTCTTTCTGAAGAATTCAACTCAAAAGGATATCACCCTCCCAAGGCGGTAAAACCAGAAGAATGCGTAAATTGCGATCTCTGCGAGATACTCTGTCCGGATTTCGCTATTTATTGTTTGCGAGTCGAGGAAGAAGGAAAGGAGGTTGCGAAATGAAGGCTGATCCTCAAAATGTACTTGTCGGAGCTCATTACCTTGATGGTAATCACGCCTGCGGCGAAGGAGGTATAGCGGCGGGATGCAAATTTTTCGCGGGATATCCCATAACTCCTTCTACTGAGATTGCCGAACGTGTTTCTCGTCGTTTCCCGTTGATAGGGGGCGTTTTTGTGCAGATGGAAGATGAGTTGGCGAGTATGAACGCCATCCTTGGGGCATCATGGGGGGGGAAGAAATCAATGACCTGTACATCCGGACCGGGATTCTCGCTAATGATGGAGAATTTCGGGCTTGGACTTATGTTGGAAACCCCTTGTGTGTTGGTCAACGTTCAGCGTGGCGGTCCGTCAACGGGTCTGCCGACGCTTCCGGGGCAGGCGGATATGATGCAAGCTCGCTGGGGTTCACATGGCGATTACGAAGTGATAGCTTTAGCGCCCGATTCGCCTCAGGAATCATTTGAGCTGACAATTCACGCTTTTAATCTCTCTGAAAAATACAGAATGCCGGTGCTGATAATGACCGACGAATGCGTGGGGCACATGACCGAAAAGGTTGTTATTCCGCCGCCCGAGGAGATAGAGTTAGTCGAACGGAAATACAGCGATGTACCACCCGGCGAAGCCTGGCCTTATATGGAATTCGACGGAGAGGTCTCGCCCATGTTGCCTGTAGGTGAAGGTCACAAGTTTCATATTACCGGATTGACTCATGATATCAGAGGTTATCCGGTAATAAACTCGGAAGCTCAGCACCTGAACACTCGACATTTGATCGATAAGGTCAAAAAACATGCTGACGACATTATCTGGCTCGAGGAGAAGGATATCGATGGAGCCGATGTGGTGGTTATGGCTTATGGCATTTCGTCGAGGGTTATGCAGCCGGCTATAGCTAAGGCTAAAAAGGAGGGAATAAAAGTCGGGCA
This sequence comes from Candidatus Zixiibacteriota bacterium, assembly GCA_014730175.1. Classification (GTDB taxonomy): domain Bacteria; phylum Zixibacteria; class MSB-5A5; order UM-FILTER-46-8; family UM-FILTER-46-8; genus WJIR01. Next base: position 29,518 of record WJIR01000279.1, on the reverse strand, counting down.
GATAAAGATGGTTACCGTCTGGCCTTTCCCTGAAAAGCGCGTTAAAGAGCTTGCTGAAAAGGTTAAGGCGATGATAATGGTCGAGATGAATTGGGGACAGGTTTATCTGGAAATGGAGCGATGTATCGCGGGTAAGTGTGAAGCCCATCTTATCGGGCATGGAGGCGGTACAGTTCATAATCCCGAAGATATATATAATACTATAAAGGAGGCTGTTAAATAATGAGTAAAAAAGTAGCCTTAAATAAAGCTCCGGTAGAAGAAAAACAGCATCCGATGGAAAAAATCCTCCGCATGGACCGTATCCCCCATATCTGGTGTTCCACATGCGGAATTGGGACAACGGTTACTGCGCTGGCAATGGCGCTGGACCAACTCGGGCTGGATCTGAATAAAGTAGCGATACTATCAGGTATCGGATGTACCGGTCGAGTCGCCGGTTATTTGAAGCTGGACTCGTTTCATACAACTCACGGCAGGTCGATCCCATTTGCCTTCGGACTGCACATAGCTCGGCCTGATATGAAAGTGATCGTTTTTTCGGGCGATGGCGATCTGATCTCCATCGGCGGAAATCACTTTATTCATACTGCGCGGCGAAATGCTGACATGACCGTTATATGCGTTAACAACTTTATCTACGCCATGACCGGTGGACAGGTGGCGCCCACCACGCCGACGACAGCGAGGTCGGCGACATCACCTTACGGATGCTACGAACATCCTTTCAATTTACCGTTATTGGCGGCGTCCTCCGGTGCGGTCTATGTAGCAAGATGGACGGCATTGCATATCCGCAGGCTGGCTAACTCCATCAAGGAGGCGATTGCAAAACCCGGATTTTCCTTTGTGGAGGTCGTAGCGCCTTGCTCCACATTGTATGCGCGTTTGAACAAGCTCGGTACGGGGCTTGATCTCATGAAATTCTATCATGATAATAGCGTCATCAAACACGGAGCGGACCCGAAGGAGATCGACATAGATTATCAATCCCAGATCATAGTCGGTAAATTCGTGGATATAGATAAACCGCCCTATATTGAATGCTTCAATGCGGGAAATAAGCGGGTTTTCGGCGACAAATTCAAACCTTATGGAGGCGGCAATGGCAGTAACTGAGATTAGAATAACCGGTTTCGGAGGTCAGGGGGTAATCCTCAGCGGTTACATTATAGGCAAAGCAGCCTCAATTTTCAACGAACAACACGCCACCTTGACACAGAGTTTCGGTCCCGAAGCGCGGGGCAGCGCTTGCAGCGCTCAGGTTATAGTCTCTGATGACCGTGTTCTATATCCTTACGTAACAAAAGCGGATATTTTGGTGGCAATGTCCAAAGATGGTTATATGACACATAAGAATAACTTGGCTAAGGACGGTATCGTTGTCTATGAAAAGGACCTGGTTCCGGTCGAGGAACATGGAGCCGGTGTGAAAAACTATGGAATACCGGCTACGCGTTTCGCCGAAGAATTAGGCCGGAAGATTGTCTTGAATATCGTCATGGTTGGTTTTTTGGGGGCTGTGTCGGGACTATTACCCGAGAAGGCGCTGAGAAAAGCGGTTGAAACATCAGTTCCCTCGGGAACCGAGGAATTGAATTTGCAGGCTTTCGACAAGGGATACCAATACGGTAAACAATTAGTGGAGACAGCGGAGGTTACAGCTTAGTAAATATGGTGTGTAATTGAATATTAATCGAAATTTGGATACAGGTTATGCTCCCTAAGGAAAAAAGAGAAAAAGGCGTCTTGGTTTTAGGCGGTGGTATAGCGGGGATTCAGGCAGCGCTTGATCTGGCTTCTTCCAGGATTAAAGTATATCTGGTCGAGAGATCGCCATCATTGGGTGGAAGGATGGCTCAGCTTGATAAGACCTTCCCCACTATGGATTGCGCTATCTGAATACTGGGACCTCGCATGATGGATGCCGGTCGGCATCCCAACATTGAAGTATTAACTAACTCGGAATTAACCGGACTCAACGGTAGAGCCGGCAATTTCCGGGCTCAGGTCAGGAAACATCCCCGGTATGTTAAAGAAGATAGATGCACCGGTTGCGGTCAGTGTGTCGAGGATTGTCCGGTGGTCGTTCCCAATGAATTCGAAGTCGGCATGGGAGGCCGCAAGGCGATATATACTCCCTTTGCCCAGGCTGTGCCGAATACCTACATAATCGATAAGGATCATTGTTTGAACGAGGAGTTCCTGGTCTGCAGTAATTGCGCTACTAACTGCGATCGTGATGCCATCTTTTTTGATGATAAGGGCGAGGATGTTGAAATTGAGGTTGGGGCGGTTATCTTAGCCACCGGTTTCGAAGTATACGATACCAGCGCTATCTCCAGCTATGGCTACGGACTGTATGATAATGTATTGACCAATATGGAATTGGAGAGGGTGCTAAACGCTTCGGGACCTACCCAGGGACATATCGTCAGGCCTTCCGATCATAAACCTCCTAAGAAAATAGCGTTCATCCAGTGTGTCGGTTCCAGGGGAGAAGGCGGGGAAGCCGGATGCGAATATTGTTCTCGCTTTTGTTGTATGAATGCTATCAAAGACTGCATGCTCTTTAAACAGCATGAGCCTGACATAGAAGAATTAGTAGTCTATTATATAGATATGAGAGCGGCGGGGAAGGGATTCGAGGAATTTTACCAGAGATCCTTTGATATGCCGGAGATTAAGTATGTGCGTGGAAGGCCCTCGAAAATTACCGAGGATCCCGAGACCATGGATCTGATCGTACAGGTGGAAAACGGTGAAACCGGCGAGATATATCATCACAGGGTGGATATGGCTATTCTCTCCGCCGGCGCGGTAGCACCGAAATCGAATGAGAAATTAGCCGAAGTTTTGGGGATTGAACTCGATGGAAACGGTTTCTTCAGCTTGGATACTAAGTACGGTTCCCCTTTACATACATCAAAGGAAGGCGTTTTTGTATGCGGATGTGCCGCGGGAGTTAATGATATTTCCGATTCTGTCGCCATGGCTTCGGGAGCCGCTGCAGAAGCGGAAGGTTATGCGGCTAAGTTGCGCGTGGAGGAAGAACCTGTCGAAATCAAAGAATTGGATATGTCCGGTCCTCCCAGAATCGGAGTTTTCCTCTGTCACTGCGGAATCAATATCGCCGGTGTACTGGATGTTGAAGGATTGAAAGATTCGGTTGCCAACCTGCCTGGTGTAGCTTATGTTGAAAACAACATGTTCCTTTGCGCAGACGAAGGTCAGCGGATGATGCAGGAGAAAATAATCGAACATAATCTCAATCGTGTGGTTGCCGCGGCTTGCACTCCTCGAACCCACGAGCCGATTTTCCAGGATAGCTGTGAACAAATCGGATTGAATCCCTACCTGTTCGAAATGGTTAACGTCCGAGATCAGTGCAGTTGGGTACATACAAACCATCCCGAAACCGCTACTGACAAAGCAAAAGACCTGATAAGGATGGGAGTGGCGAAAGCACGGCACTTACAGCCGTTGTATAGGAGCAAGATCAATATCACCCAGTCCGTTCTGGTTATAGGGGGAGGGGTTGCCGGCATGAGAGCCGCTCTGGATCTGGACGCGCAGGGCTTTAAAGTTTATCTTATCGAAAAGCAAGGGCGTTTGGGTGGTATGCTCAATCATTTGACCAAAGTCTATCCTGCCAATCTTTCCGCTGTGGATTTGGCTCGCACAATGGTCGAGAAGATGAAAAGCAGCAGGGTGGAGGTGATGACATCGACCGAGCTTAACTCCATTTCAGGATTTATCGGGAATTTCGATGTATCCACTACCAACGGTGATTTCAAGGTGGGAGCTATAATATTAGCCACGGGTGCGGAGACTTATAAGCCGGTGGATGAGTTCGGTTATGGCGAATATGATAACGTAATCACCAACATAGAATTGGAGGGTATCCTCCACGAGGCGAAAGATAAGATTGAAATAAGAGGTGGAGTTCCGGAAACGGTTGTCTTTATTCAGTGCGTCGGTTCACGTGATCCGGAGAAAAACGCCGGTTGCTCCAGATATTGCTGTCCAACAACTATCAAGCAGGCTGTGCGTTTGAGGGAAAATGGGGTGAATGTAGTTGTTCTTCACCGGGATATGCGAACCGTGGGCGCGAAATCCGAAGAGCATTATCGCCATGCACGAGCATTAGGCGTTAAATTCGTAAGATATACGCCCGAACGTCTTCCTAAGGTGATCGGCAATGGCAAGAAGGCGAATAATGTGGAGATACTTGAATTGGCCTTGAATCGTTTGCTGGAAATCCCTACCGATTATATTGTTCTGGCGACCGGAATGGTGCCGAACCAAACAAGCAACAGCCATTTACACGAAATCCTAAAGATTCCGCAGGGCGCGGATGGATTCTTTATGGAACGTCACGCCAAGCTCGGACCGGTGGAAACGACCACAGAAGGTGTATTCCTTGCGGGCTGCGTTAGCGGTCCAAGGGATATCGCCGATTCTATTGCGCAGGGCTCTGCCGCTGCGGCGAAAGTAGCCTGTTTCATTGCTAAGGATAAGGTCACTCTCGATCCGACCACTTGCACCGTGGATCAGACACTATGCCGAGCCTGCGGACAGTGTGTAGAAATATGCGATTATCTGGCTCCATCGCTTACCATGATATCTCCGGGGGTTATGGCGGCTCAGATTAATCAGGCTTTGTGTAAAGGTTGCGGAACCTGTGCCAGTTGGTGCCCAACCGGCGCTATATCTTCGTTACATTTCACCGATGAACAGATTAATTCAATGATCGATGCGTTGTTTGAAGAACAAAAGGTTTAATAGATGGCAAAGAGCGCTGAAAAAACTAAAAAAAGTAAATCCAAGAAAGTATTTACGCCGAATATTGTAGCTTTCGCCTGCAATTGGTGCAGCTACGCCGGAGCCGATGCAGCCGGAGTAAACCGTCTGCAGCATTCTCCTAACTTCAGGATAATCCGAACCATGTGTTCCGGCAGAGTAACGCCGGCATTTGTGTTAAAAGCGTTTAATGCGGGCGCCGATGGCGTACTGGTATCGGGATGTCACTTCGGTGACTGCCATTACATTTTCGGAAATCATAAAGCGGTTGAGCAATTCGACAAAACCAAAGCGCTGGTTAAAACCCTCGGTTTGGATGAGAGAAGAGTGAGACTGGAATGGGTTTCCGCTGCCGAAGGACCTCGCTGGGCGGAATTGATAAATGAGTTTGTCGAACAGATAACGGCTCTTGGACCGAGCCCTTTGAATCATAAAAAGAAGTGATGAGTTAACACAATGACCATAGCTACTGACAAATTAAAGAGTAATCGCGCTTTCCTTTGTTTGGAATGCGGTAAATGCACCGCCGTTTGTCCGATCTCGAGATACAATGAGCTTTTTTCTCCTCGGCGTATGCTTGCCGAAGGACTTTTCTACGACGCCGAAAATCTCATATCCGATAAGCTTCTGTGGTCCTGCCTCACCTGTCAGCTCTGTTCTCAGAGGTGCCCGGTCGATGTGAGGTTTTCCGAGTATATGCGGGATGTTCGCGCCGACGCCTATCTTCAGGGGAAAAGGGGCAATCCCTCACATGGCGGCGCTCTGCATTATATAATGGAAATGGTGAGTGAATCCAAACTTAAACAGAATCGGACCGGCTGGATTAATGGCGATCTGAAGGTCAAAAAGAAGGGCGATGTGTTATATTTTGTGGGGTGTCTGCCTTATTATCAGGATTTCTTCGCCAAGGATTTTGACTTCAGTCCGGTCTCGATTGCCGCCGACACGGTAAAAATATTGAATTACCTGGGCATTGAACCGGTTATCTTGGATAACGAACGTTGTTGCGGACATGACCTGTACTGGCTGGGGCAGTTGCAGAAATTCGATGAGCTTGGTGAAGAAAATATGAAGCAGTTTGAAAAATCGGAAGTTAAAACCATTGTCACCGCCTGCCCGGAATGTGCCCTTGTTCTGAAACGGTTATATCCCGAAAGACTTGGTTCGGGTAAATATGAAGTTAAACACATTACCGAATTGGTTGCGGAGAATATCGACAAATTCAATTTCAAGGAGTTAGGTGAAAAAGCCACTTATCAAGACCCATGCCGACTGGGGCGGTATCTGAATGTGTATGACCAGCCCAGGGATTCTATAAAGTCAATCCCCGGAGTTGAGTTTACGGAATTGGCTCACTGCAGGCGTGGAGCTATCTGCTGCGGTACCACCAACTGGATGAATTGCGATATTACATCGAAACAGATTCAAAAAAGCAGACTGCAGGAAGCGGTGCAATCTGGCGCCGGAACACTGATCACTGCTTGTCCCAAATGCCAGATACATTTCAGATGCGCGGAGATGGGAGATGAAAACGAGAAGACTGGAATCGAAATAACTGATTTTGTGAATTTTATAGCTAAGGCTATTGATAATTAGGATATATTAGAGAATGGATTACCTGAGTTTATACAATATCGAATTGGAATTACCTGGGAGCAATTATGGCAGTTAAAACCAAAGAACCTGAGGAATTGCGAATAGGTGTTTTTGTTTGTGAATGCGGATTGAACATTCAGGGTACCGTTGATTGTACTTCCGTTAGTGAGTATGCGGAAACGATGCCCGATGTGGTTGCCGTTATTCAGAACAAGTATACCTGTGCCGATCCGGGTCAGAATGAAATCAAGAAAGCGATTGCCGAACACAATCTAAACCGGGTTGTTGTCGCATCGTGTACACCGAAAATCCATGAACCGACTTTCAGGCAGTGCGTTGCCGATGCCGGATTGAATCCATACCTGTTCGAGATGGTCAACATCCGCGAGCATTGCAGTTGGGTGCATCAAGGTGAAAAGGATTTCGCTACCGAAAAAGCCAAAGATTTGGTTCGCAGCGGTGTTGCCAGGGCGAGATTCCTTCAACCGCAGATTGAAGCTGAAGTGCCGATCACAAAGGCCGCGCTGGTTATCGGAGGTGGAGTGACAGGTATTCAGACGGCTCTCGATCTGGCTGATGGCGGGCATAAGGTCTATCTGGTTGAAAAAGAACCAACCATCGGCGGGATAATGGCTGCCCTGGATAAAACATACCCGACCATGGATTGCTCTATATGAATACTTGGTCCTAAGATGATGGATGTCGGTCGACATCCCAATGTAGAATTGATGAGCTTCAGCGAAGTTGAATCGGTCTCCGGTTTCGTTGGTAATTTTCATGTAACCGTCCGTAAAAAGGCTCGCTATGTGGATCCCTCGGAGTGTACCGCTTGCGGAGAGTGTGAAAAAGTCTGCCCGGTAGCAGTACCGGACGAATATCAACAGGGATTCTCTTCTCGAAAAGCGATCTATCTGCCTTTCCCTCAGGCTGTACCCTCTTCCTATGTTTTGGATATGGAAAACTGCCTCGGTAATAATCCTATCGCATGCGGCAAATGCGCCGATGTTTGCGAGAAGGAATGTATAAACTACGATGATCAAGATGAACTGGTCAACTTCGAAGTGGGAGTGATAATCGCAGCTACCGGTATGGATGTCTACGATCCCACCGAATACGATGAATACGGCTATACCCGATTTGACAATGTTATAACCAGCATGGAATTCGAACGGTTGATCTGCGCCGGGGGTCCCACCGGTGGTCATTTTATCCGCCCGAGCGATCACGAGTCTCCTAAATCAATCGGATTTATCCAGTGTGTAGGCTCACGGTCCAAGGATGGCCGCGGTAATCCATATTGCAGTAATATCTGCTGCATGAATACGGTGAAGGATACACTGCTTCTATGTGATCATTACCCGGGTGTGGAAGCGAAGGTGTTCTATATGGATATCCGCGCATTCGGCAAAGGATTCGAAGACCTCTACATTCGAAGCAAGGAGGAAGGAGTCAAATATATCAGGGGCATCCCGGGGGATGTTGTGGAAGATAGCCAAACGAAAAACTTGGTTTTGAATGTGGAAAACACTACAACGGGAAAAATCGAGAAGCATGAGCTTGACTTGCTGGTTCTATCCCAGGGAGTTATACCGAGGAGAGATGGGGCACAGATCAAACAGCTGCTTACGCTTTCCAGCACTTCCGATGGCTTCGTAATGGAATCACATCCTAAGTTGAAACCGGTTGACGCGCCGACTAAGGGTGTTTACATAGCCGGTTGCGTGGAATCGCCGAAGGATGTCAAAGACAGCGTGACGCAAGCAAGCGCGGCGGCTGCTCGTGCGAGTATTTTGCTAAACGCCGGTAAGACCAAAATCGAAGCTATTACATCGAACGTAGATATTGAGAAGTGCAATTACTGCGACGTATGCTCGAAAGTCTGCCCCTATAATGCCATTCTATCCGCTGATAAGAAGACCAATAAGCCACCAACGATTATCGAAGCCGCTTGCGCCGGCTGCGGCGCGTGTGCCGCCGAGTGTCCTCAGGATGCGATTTCGATGAGGCATTTTACAGATGAGCAGATCATGGCGCAAGTAGATGCCCTGCTATCGGTCGATCCGCACAAGCACCTTATCGTTTTTGCTTGCAACTGGTGCAGTTATGCCGGAGGCGATATGGCCGGTACTTCCAGATTGCAGTATCCCACAACTTGCAAACTTATCAGAACTATGTGCTCCGGACGCGTAGATGAGAAATTCGTTTTGCAGGCATTTCGTTTGGGCGCTCCAATGGTCCTGGTTTCGGGATGCCATTTCTCCGACTGTCATTATATCAACGCCGTGCACTGGACTCAGAAGCGAATGGATAGGCTCTGGAACAAACTCGACCGGCTGGGAATCAGAGCGGATCGGCTGCAGCTTGAATGGATATCCGCTGCCGAAGGTCAGAAATTCGCCAAGGTGATGCGGGATATGGAGGAGAAGTTAAAGCAGGTTACCGAGGAAGAGATAGAATACACGATGAAAAAGCTCGAGGAAGAGGCTAAAAAGGAGGAAGAGAAGAAAGCCAAAAAGGCGGTTAAACGAGCGAAAGTTACTCAAGATCAGGAGGTTAATGCATAATGGCGCCGCGTCCTGTATTATTCAAATGCCTGATGTGCGGTCATGAATATGACGGCATGTATGATGCCGATAATGTTACCGAACGGACTTGCCCGAAATGCAGGTCGAATAGCGTCAGACGTTTGCCGGCTAAGAAAGACAAATAAAACAACCTAACGCTTTTTTAGTATGTAGATGGTTTGGTGTCTATTGCCTGCGAGGGGCGTCTATAAATTTGGCTCGGTAGTCCTTTACTGCCTTTTCACCTAACTCGAAACCCTCGTTCAACGCCGCTTTGTTCTTATCCTCGGTTCCCCTGGGCGCACGGGAAAGCACTACCTGTTCCAACTCGTCGAGTTTCACCACTTTAGTAATCGCTGCAAGCGCACCCAGAGACATTACATTGGCAACCACCGGCGTACCGATCTTCTCACGAGCGATACGGGTAAACGGAATGCTGTAAACTTTATCTGTCGGAACCTGCGATACGTAAGTAGAGTCCACGATAAGCGTTCCACCCCCTTTAAGCGCAGGATAATAACTATCACAAGCTTCCTGAGTCAGCGCCAGCAAAATATCCAGTTCAGTGGTTTTGGGGTAAAAGATTATGTCTTCCGAAATGACCACATCCGATCTGGATGCTCCGCCTCGAGCTTCAGGACCATAAGACTGGGTTTGAGCCACGTTTTTATCCCCATAGATTCCAATTGCCTCTGCAAGTAATATTCCTGCAAATATAAGACCCTGTCCTCCGGAACCGGAGAGGCGGATCTCTATTCTCTTAGTATCTTTGGATTCACTCATGTAGGTATCCTTATTGAGAAAATAAATTCCCGGTTTTAATCATCGATTGTATGCGTTCTTAGCCAAATTCACGCACTTTATTCACTATTTCGGATGGATTCATTAATTCGCCGTCGTAGCGAAATGTACCCACAACATTTACTTTCGGCGGAGCTATGCGACGAATTTCATGAATTAGCTGTCCCTGATTCAACTCCGCAACAATGACCAACCTGGCATGCTCTATCGCTTTCAGGAAGCCTTTTTCGGGGAACGGCCAGATTGTTTCCGGCTGAAACAAGCCGATTCTGAATCTCCGGCGGCGGGCTATACTCACCGCCTGCTGAGCCACTCGCGCAACTGTGCCGTAAGCGACAACCACGATCCCGGCGAATTCGGTATTATCCTCCCTGAAAGTGCAGATATCATCCGTGTTCAGCATTATCTTATTTTTTAGCTTGTCCAATTTAGTTTTTATCTGCACCGGATCGGAGGTAGGGTAGCCCTGGGCATCATGCGTTAATCCCGTGATATGAAATCGATATCCCTCGCCGTAATTCGCCATAGGCGAGATATTTGTGGCGGTCAGTTCGTATGGCTTATACCATCCCGGGGGTACCGTTGCTTTCGGTCGCATGACCAACTCAATTTCATCCTCCTCCGGAATCCTGATCCGCTCCCGCATATGTCCCAGCACCTCATCCAACAATAAGATGACCGGAGATCTGTACTTTTCCGAGAGGTTAAAGGCTCGTATGGTCATGTGGAAGCATTCGGATACGTTCGATGCGGCGATTACGATAGGATAATAATCCCCGTGAGTTCCCCATTTTGCCTGCATAGTATCGGCCTGGGCTACCTTCGTTGGTAATCCGGTAGATGGACCTCCCCTCTGGACATTTACTATAACGCAAGGAATCTCGGTCATGTAGGCATACCCGAGATTCTCCTGCATCAAAGAAAACCCGGGGCCGGATGTTGCGGTCATCGATTTGGCGCCGGCGGCTGAGGCCCCGATTATTGCGGCTATAGAACCGATTTCATCCTCCATTTGTATAAACCTGCCGCCGCGCCTGGGCAATTCATAGGCTAATATTTCAGCGATCTCTGTTGAGGGAGTTATGGGATAACCTGCGAAAAATTCGGTCTTAGCGGCAACTGCGCCGTAGGCGCATGCCTCATTCCCCTGCAACAGCCGGTATTTTGCTTCTGGCATCTTCTGTATCCTGAGTAAGTGTATATTCTAATTAAGAGATTTAAAAGCTTCCTGATAAATGGAATTCACAATCGAAAAATATATAAGAAAGTTTTCATCGTTACAAGACAAAATTTATAAATCCCCATAATCATTGTCTTTTCGAGCAGTTTACTGTTTCAATCCGGTTTGTGATTGTTACTTTCGCGTTCCTCGATTATCTGTTTCATAACCGGTTTTACGCCTACTCCATGCTCATAGACCATTTTACCGCCGTAATAGCCGGTGGCGATTATGAGTCCCAGGCAGATAAAACCGATAACCAGATAAATTCCGGTCTGAGTTCGGCTCAAAGGACGCTGATTAAAAACTCTCCAGGTCAGCATTATCGCAGCAATGCCGGCTATAATTACCCCGAGAGTTTCATGTATTTCCATCAAATCACGCACTTCATTTGTCTGTATTACCGAATCTTCTGCGGAAAATCCGGTCAGCACCGCCGCTAATATGGCTACTCCGGCGAATATCATATTTATCCAGGCAGCTTTCTCAAAGGCTATACTTCGAGTCATAAATCCTACAAGTTCGAAGATTATAGATGTTGCAAACAGCGCAACGGCAAAATGTACCGCAATAGGATGCAAATTCGTCATAATGTGATCTTATTAGCTTCCGTTATTAAGCAAATTAATAGTCTACAACTTGGCGGCGGGTGAAATTGTTCGAAATGCTTCAATTTCGTAGCTGAATTAAATGCTTGACATATCAAATAGCAAGTATGATTCTTACTTAATAGGTTAAGGAGTAAATTATGGTTTCACTTGAATCGATAGTAAATAGGCAAATCCGAAATTGGGAGCTTCAGAAGGAGCAGAGGGTAAAGGAGGGCGTTAAAGCAGAAGGCCCCAAACCGGTGATAACCATAAGCCGACAACAGGGGAGTCGTGGTTCGTATTTTGCTAAAAAGATTGCCGAGAGATTCGGCTTTGAGCTATTCCACCGCGAACTGATCGATTTCATCTGTGAGGATTCCGGAGCGCGACGGCGCGTTATCGAATCGATGGATGAAAAGCACAAACCGGATTTGGAATTATGGTTGGAAGGGATACTCAAGGGAAAAATTGTTGATACATCTGATTACGCGCAATGGTTGGCGAAGGCAATCTACAGTATCGCTTCCCATGGAAATGCGGTGATTATTGGTAGGGGCGCCAACTACATACTGAAAATGAGTACAGGCTTGCATATAAGAGTGGTTGCTTCTCATTCCAAGAGAATTTCCAACCTTATCGAATATAAAGGGATGACTGTCAAGGAGGCTGAGAAGAATATCGAGGAAAGTGACAAGGCAAGGGCGGAGTTCGTTTATAAGAATTTCGGATATGATATAACCGATCCTACACATTATGATCTGGTGATGAATTCCGAGTATTTTGATATCGAAACCGCGCTCGAAATTGTGGAAAAGGCATTGTGGAGTAAGATGCATTTGATTGGACAAAAAGATGGCGACAAATCCTAAATTCAGAGGAGGGATATTAATATGAGACATTTTATACTATCAGCACTGCTGTTGATTTTACTATCGTTTGCATTACCGGCGATTGCCGAGATGCATGTTTCACGGGCGGTTCTCTGCAGCGGAGTGGAGGACCTGGAGCCGGTTGAAACGGTCGAAAATGTAACCGCTGATATGGGACAGATCTACTTTTTTGCTGAGATCAAAGAGGCCGGAGAAGAATCTCAAATAAAGCATATCTGGTACTATAATGATGATCCTGTAGCTGAGATTCCGATAACCGTCAGCGGTCCCCGATGGAGAACATATTCCTACAAAGCCTTATCTGAGAATATGACGGGTGAATGGCATGTTGATGTAGTTGACGAAAACGGCAATGTGCTGCAATCGGTGCCGTTTACAGTAAAGTAGCCGGCTTATTCCGTTGTAGTACTGCCACTTCATTTCATGCCCCGCAAACTTACACTCACCGCCGCACTAACATTAAACCTGTTATGTGTCGGCGGTACTTATATTTGGGGTAAATTTACTCTTCTCCATATTCCGCCGCTTGCTGTTGGCGTGCTGCGGTTCTCACTTGCAGCCGTATTGCTCTATTTGGGAACCCGCATATTCTATCCGCAAATCCAAATACACAGGGAAGACATTAAGAGGTTCTTACTGTTGGGGATTCTGGTAATTCCCGGTAATCAACTTTTCTTCCTCTTTGGACTTAATTTCACCACACCGGCGCATTCGGCATTAATGTATTCCACATTACCCGTTTTTATCTATCTGATTTCGCTTTCCCTGAAGGAGGAATCGTTTGCCTGGTTGAAAAATATCGGAATTGTAACCGCTTTTCTGGGGGTATATGTGATTTTAAATGAACGCGGGATTGATTTCAGTTCTGATTATGTAGCCGGGGACTTATTAATATTGGTTGCGGTGGTTTCCTGGGCATTTTATACCGTTTTAGGGCGTTCGTTGATTCGAAAATACGGGGCATTTTTTGTGACTGCAAGAGCTCTGGGATTCGGGACTTTGATGTTTTTGCCTTTCGGCATTTATGGGTCCATTGGATTCGATTTCAGCGCTCCGCCGGTAACCGCTTACCTGGGAATAGTTTATATGGCTACGATGACATCGATGGTGGCTTACACTATCTGGTATTGGGCGCTCAAATATATGGACGCTTCCAAGGTGGGTGTGGTCAACAACTTCCAGCCGGTAGTAACCGCGTTGATGTCATTTGTGCTATTCGGTGAACATTTAACGCAAACATTTATTATCGGCGGCAGCGTTGTTTTTATAGGAGTATATTTAACATTAAAGGGTTAAGGCGATTCGAGTATTATGGAAGTTGGGTTTTTCTATCGATAAATCCCGATTTAGTTGGCAAATTATTGTTGCTAAATAAATTTAAAAATATATATTGGCGCTATGTTGTTTGTTGAAAGACAGTTTGACCTCCCTAAATGGCACGATCACTAATAGCCGGTTACTAATGGGGGGATACTATTTTATAAATCAATGAATATATGTATTTTGTAATAATAAGGAGAAACAATGGCAGCTAAAAAAGTTATTATTATGGGAGCCGCGGGGCGTGATTTCCATAACTTTAACGTAATTTTCAGAGACAACGAGGACTATGAGGTTGTTGCTTTTACCGCAACCCAAATACCGGATATCGATGACAGAAAATATCCGGCTGAACTTGCGGGAAAGCTCTATCCGAAGGGAATTCCTATCCATCCTGAAGATGAGATTATCAGTTTGATCCGTGACAATGATATTGATGAGGTCATTTTTTCGTATTCCGATATCTCCTATGATTATGTTATGGCGAGGGGCGCGGTCGTAAATGCTGCAGGCGCTGATTTTAAGCTCCTATCCGCGCTTGATACCATGATAGAATCCTCAAAACCGGTAGTTTCGATTTGTGCCGCTCGTACCGGAAGCGGAAAATCCCAGACTACCAGAAGGGTTTGTGAGGTATTAAAGGAAATGGGATTAAAGGTGGCTGCAATTCGTCATCCGATGCCATACGGCGATTTGGTTAAGCAAACCTGTCAGAGATTCGCTGAGATTGAGGACTTAAAAAAGCATGATTGCACCATCGAAGAGATGGAGGAGTATGAACCTCATATTAATCGCGGTCAGGTGATTTATGCCGGCGTCGATTATGGAGTTATCTTAAGAGAAGCTGAGAAAGAAGCTGATGTTATAGTCTGGGATGGCGGCAACAATGATACGCCATTTTATAAACCGGATGTATATATCACCGTCGTCGATCCTCATAGGGCGGGCCATGAGCTGCTGTATTACCCCGGTGGCACCAACGTGTTACTGTCGGATGCGGTAGTTATCAACAAAATCGATACTGCTGCCCCTGATGATGTGAATTTAGTGAGGGAAAATGTCCGCGCTGTCAATTCCGAAGCTGTGATTATTGAAGCGGCATCGCCCATTTCGGTTGATGATCCGGATAAGATTCTGGATAAGAGAGTATTGGTGGTTGAAGATGGACCGACCTTGACTCACGGCGAGATGGAATATGGCGCCGGTGTGGTTGCCGCCGAGAAATTCGGAGCAGCGGAGCTGGTGGATCCTCGTCCCTTTGCGGTCGACAGTATTGAGGCGACATACGAGAAGTATCCCGACATTGGAACCTTGTTACCGGCAATGGGTTACGGCGAGAAGCAGATGAAGGATCTGGAAACCACCATAAACAGTTCGGATTGCGATACCGTTATAATCGCCACCCCGATTGATCTGAATAGAGTAATAAAAATCGAAAAGGATACGGTCAGGGTTCAGTATGACCTGCAGGAGATAGGTAGTCCGAATCTGAAAGACGTATTAAGTCGGTATCTAAAGAAATAGAAAATAACAGGTCGTTGTACAAGGGCGGCAGTGTTGCCGTCCTTGATGTTTTTAACTAATTTCCGGGAATTATTGCTGTGGATTTTTCAGGAAGTGTAAAAAAAAGAGCGGTGGTTGCCTTGGGCGGTAATGCCATATCGCGCAGGGGTGAAAATGATGACATTCATCAGCAATTCGCCAACACGCGCAAGTCGTTACTTCCGATTGTGGAGCTGATACGGGAGGGGTATCAACTCGTTATCAGCCATGGCAACGGTCCTCAGGTAGGCAACGCTCTCTTGCGGGTGGAGATGGCGCGCGATGCTGCTCCATTTATCCCTCTGGGGGTGCTTGTTGCCGATACGGAGGGTTCGATGGGATATATGATCGCCCAGAGCCTGGAAAACAGGCTAATGAAAGAGGAGATTAGCCGGAAAGTCTGCACTATTATCACTCAGGTGATTGTGGACAGAGATGATCCGTCGATAAAGAATCCCACCAAGTACATTGGGCAGTTCTATGAAGAAGCCGAGGCGAAGGAGATGGCGAAGAAGCTGGGATGGGTGGTTAAAAAGGACTCCAACAGGGGCTGGCGGAGAGTTGTGCCGTCGCCTCGACCTCAGGGTATTGTCGAAGGGTTGGTTATACGGCATCTGGTGGAAAGTGGATTTATCGTAATTGCCGCCGGTGGTGGAGGAATCCCGGTGTATATAGAAGAGGATGGAACATACGAAGGAGTCGATGCTGTTGTTGATAAGGATTACGCTTCTGCTGTTCTGGGAAACGTTATTGGCGCCGAGTTATTGGTAATAGTAACGGATATTGACAAGGTGTATACTAATTTCGGGACGGATGAGCAACAACCTATCGATCAAATATCGGCCGGTGAGATGGAGAAGCTGCTTCACGAAGGACATTTTCCTTACGGCAGCATGGGACCTAAAGTGAGCGCTGCTATCAAGTTTTTAAAAGGCGGGGGCAAGAAAGTAGTAATTACTTCTATTGAACATGCTTATAGTGCGGTAGATGGTTCTCCCGGTACTACGATCCTGGCATAGTATGACATATTTAGTTTTGATTGAAGCGGAGCGTAGGTAAATTGACCAAAGACCGAACAGCATCATATAATGAATATGGATTACCGAAATCCCTGGTTGATGATATCAGTAGACGAGGTCGAATATATGAAGTGGGGGGTACGGTTAGGGATCGGTTCATAAGTCCGGGAATTGAATTCAAGGACCGGGACTTTTTGGTAACGAGTATCCCGTTCAATGAACTCACCCGGCTCCTAAAATTCCATGGCAGGGTGGGGTTAGTCGGTAAGTCCTTCGGCGTCATAAAGTTTACTCCGCGCTACAAAACGGTTACCTATGATATTGCCTTACCTCGCAAAGAGATATCTATTGGCTCGGGACATAAGGATTTTGAAGTGAATTTTGATCATAACCTACCGGTAGAGGTGGATTTGTTCCGCAGGGATTTTACAATAAATTCAATCGCGATAGATATCTCTTCCGGCGCGATTATAGACCCGCTTGGAGGAAGAAAGGATATCAGGGATAAGATGATAAGGACGACTTCATCGAATTCCTTCCTTGACGATCCTTTACGGATGCTGCGCGCAATTCAATTTGCGGCAAGATTTTCTTTCTCGATAGAACCAGCAACACTTAATGAAATTAAGATAAATCATTCATTAATAAATACTGTATCGGCGGAACGAATTCAGGAGGAGTTAAACAAACTGCTAACACGTGCTCTGGAACCATCGATAGGATTCAGGATTATGCGGGATACAGGAATTTTAAAAGAGATTTTACCCGAACTTCAAGCTACGGTTGGTATTGATCAGCCGGGTCCCTATCATCGATACGACGTTTTTGAGCATACCATGGCAACTATAGATAACACTCCGCGGCGTTTACCTGTGCGATTGGCGGCGTTATTCCATGATATCAGTAAACCCCAAACCCGGGAATTGGTGGATGAGGGCGCCACTTTTTATGGCCATGAGCGAAAAGGAGCGGGAATTGCTCGGTCGGTTCTTAAACGCCTGAGATATTCCAAGGATATTATTGATGATGTCAGGATTCTGGTTTATCGTCACATGTACACCGACAAAGTGACCGATAAGGGGCTTCGAAGGTTAATCCGCAATGTGGGGCAGGAGCGGATATTCAATCTGCTCGATTTGCGCCGGGCTGATATCATTGCGCAGGGGAGGGGCCTGAATGTTAAGCAGGTCGATAGATTCGAGAGGCGAATACGAGAGGAATTAGAGAGAAAGCCGCCATTTACGGTTAAGGATCTGGCGATAAACGGGTATGACCTTATGGAGAATTTCGACCTCGAAGAGAGTCCGATAATCGGGAAGATTCTCAAATACTTATTAGAATACGTTCTGGATAATCCGGAAGGCAATAAGCGGGAAATTTTGTTGGCAAAAGCTAAAGAATTTCTTGATACTACTCAGTGAATTGCGTATAATGAGCGAAATTTTTTTAGGAAGATAGTTTTATTTTAAAAAGAGGTAATTGATGAAGATTCATGAATATCAAGCAAAGGAGCTTTTTAAAAAATTCGGTATGCCTATTCCTGACGGAAAAGTAACCAATAATCCCGAAGAGGTGGGCAAAATCGCGCATGAGATCGGCAAACCTGTCATGGTTAAAGCCCAGGTGCATGTAGGCGGTAGAGGCAAAGCGGGCGGTATTAAATTTGCCCATAATGCTCACGAGGCATGGGAACATGCTAAGGCTATTCTCGGGATGGATATCAAACACTGCACCGTGAAGAAGGTGCTGATAACAGAAGCGGTGGATATCGATACGGAAGCGTATATCGGAATTATAGTGGACCGAGCTGCCAAGATGCCCGTAATTATGGTTTCGCCTGAGGGTGGTGTGGATATCGAAGAAGTTGCAGCCAAAACGCCTGAAAGAATAATGAAATTGCATGTCGATCCTATGCTCGGCTTGCAGAATTTTCAGGCTATGAAGCTGGCGAGGTTCGTTTACGAGGATATTGGAATCGCGCGGAAAGCCGCGAGGGTTATCATGCAGCTTTATATGACCTTTATGCACGTGGATGCTTCGCTGGCTGAGGTTAATCCGTTGATTACCACCCCTGATGGGAAGGTTCTGGCGATTGACGCCAAGATAAATATCGATGATAACGGCTTATACCGGCGTCCGGAGATAGAAGCGATGCGGGATCTGGATGAAGAGGATCCGAGCGAGACCGAGGCGAAAAATGCTGACCTTTCTTTCGTGAAGCTGGATGGCAGTATCGGCTGTATCGTAAATGGCGCAGGATTAGCGATGGCAACAATGGATACGGTCAAGCATTTCGGCGCTGAACCAGCGAACTTTTTGGATATCGGCGGTTCGTCCAATCCGGATAAGGTGATAAACGCCATGAGAATTATCCTGAGAGATCCCAATGTTAAGGTTATCCTGTTCAACATCTTCGGCGGAATTACCCGTTGCGATGACGTTGCTAACGGCATTGTGGCGGCGGTTAAGGATTTCAAGCCGCCGGTTCCGATTGTGGTGCGTCTTACTGGCACAAACGAGGATGAAGGACGTAAGATTTTAGAGGAGATAAATTTGGCAGCTACCTCGTCGATGGAAGATGTTGTGAAAAAAGCGATAGAGCTGGCTGCTGCCTGATGGCTTATTTAGGAATGTTTTTAATTTAGAGGATTAAGTAATGGTTGGTGAATTCACTTCTTTCGTGGAAGCCATTCTGTACGCTTTATACGTTATGGAGGGCGGTGATGGGGATTTTTTCGATTTGCATGATATTATAGAACGCGTCGAAGTTCCCAAGGATGTCGCCAAAATTTACCGCAGCAGGGCGATTGACTACCTCTACTCAGAAGATCTTCTCGAAGAAAATGAGGATAATTCCGATGAGGTGCGGCTGTCCGGCGCAGGATTGATAAAAATCGAGCATATTCTCGAGGAACGGGAGTTCTGGGAGGAGTTAGAGGATGCCGCTGAATTAGATGAGGACTGGGATGAGAATCCTTTTGAAAAATAGTAATCAGGGATAAGGTTTTGATAATCGAATAGAATTGCGAGTTCCAAAGTTTAGGATAAGTGTTTGAAATTATAGAAGGATAGATAGATGGCTATATTCTTAAGTAGGAAAAACAAAGTAATCGTTCAGGGTATCACAGGCCGCGACGGCTCGTTTCATACCCAGCAAATGGTGGATTATGGAACCCAGGTTGTGGGGGGAGTCACTCCGGGAAAGGGAGGCGAGACTGTCCATGGCGTTCCGGTGTTTGAAAGCGTTGAGGATGCGGTAAAGTCAACCTATGCCGATACATCGGTGATTTTCGTTCCCCCTAAGTTCTCGGTGGATGCGATTTACGAAGCGGTCGATGCCGGTATCAAGCTGGTGGTTTGCATAACCGAAGGCGTCCCGGCTATCGATATGCTGAAGGTTTACCATTATGTGCAGTCACACGGCGCGCGGCTTATCGGTCCCAACTGTCCCGGGATTATTTCGCCGGGATTGTCTAAGGTGGGGATTATGCCGGCGCAGATTCACCGGAAAGGCAAGGTCGGCGTTGTGAGCCGTTCCGGCACTCTCACTTACGAAGTAGTCTTCGCTCTTACGAACAAAAAAATCGGTCAGTCCACCGTTATAGGCATCGGCGGCGATCCTATAATCGGAACCAATTTTATCGATTGCATCGATGCTTTTAATAAAGATAAGATGACCGACGGGATTGTGCTGATCGGAGAGATCGGCGGAACCGACGAGGAAGAAGCGGCGAAGTATATCAAGAAAAATGTCAAAAAGCCTGTAGTTGCGTTCATTGCTGGTCGAACCGCTCCTCCGGGCAAGCGTATGGGACATGCAGGAGCCATTATATCCGGCGGCACGGGAACCGCTGAGGATAAGATCAAGGCGCTCAATGCGGTTGGAATACCGGTCGCAGACCTCCCGGCACAGGTGGCAGACCTGATGGCTGAAAAGTTGGGAACTGCCAAAAAGAAAAAGAAAAGCGCTAAGAAGACCAAGAAATCTTCTAAATAGTCGATAATTAAATATGTTAGAATATTTTTAATACCGCCTAACTATTAAGGAGGCGAGAGAAATGCAGAGTCAGAAGACAGCAGCTAAGGATAAAATAGATATGACGGAGTCGGCTAAGAACGACGAGAAAAAGTCCGTTAAGAAGAAAAAGAAACGAACCAATCCGAATCCGATAGTCGTTTATAAGAGATGGTGTAAGGCATGCGCTATATGCATTCAGCTTTGCCCGCAGGATGTGTTTAAGTCAGATCGTGACGGCTACCCGGTTGTTGTGCAACCTTTCGAATGCACCCAATGTGGGATATGCTGGGTACACTGCCCCGATTTTGCCATAGTATCCACGGAAAAGTAACTGCCGAAGCAGGAGTGAGTTTGAATGACAGAGAACCGATCCTATTTGCTACAGGGAAATCAAGCATGCGCTTACGGCGCATTAGCCGGCGGCGTCGACTTTTTTGCAGGCTATCCCATAACGCCATCCACGGAGATTGCTGAAATACTGGCATCGGAACTGCCCAGGCAGGGAGGGCGTTTTATCCAGATGGAAGATGAAATCGGCTCGATAGCTGCTATAATTGGAGCTTCGATTGCCGGTGCGAAATCGATGACTGCGACATCGGGCCCGGGTTTTTCCCTGATGCAGGAAAGCATGGGATATGCTTACATGGCTGAAGTGCCGTGCGTCGTTGTCGATGTACAACGCGGCGGTCCTTCCACCGGATTGCCCACCAAGGTTTCACAGGCGGATACTATGCAAGCCAAATGGGGAACCCATGGAGATTATTATCCGATTGTGTTGGCGGCGGCGAGTATTTCGGAGTGTTTTCACATGACGGTTCGCGCCGTCAATCTGTCAGAGAAGTTCCGGTCTCCGGTGGTTTTACTGCTGGATGAAGTTTTGGGGCATATGCGTGAAAGGATTACTATTCCGGACAAGAGCGAATTGGAATTGGTCGAAAGACGAAAACCGACTGTGCCCCCCGAATGGTTTAAACCGTTCGAGTTAACGCCCACCCATATTTCACCAATGGCTGGATATGGTGAGGGATATCGGTTTCATTGTACCGGATTGACTCATGATTCCTCGGGATTTCCGACCTCCGATCCGGCGGAGATAAAAGACAAGCTCGATAAACTTAAACTGAAGATTACTCAGAATTCCGATGAAATTTGCACCTACAAACAGGAGCATATAGATGATTGCCATATAGTGGTTATCGCCTATGGAGTAGCCGCGCGCGTTGCTCAGCAAGCGGTGCGTATTGCGCGCCATAAGAGGTTCAAGGTCGGTTTATTTCAGCCCGACACTATCTGGCCATTTCCGGAAAAAGCGCTGAGAAAAGCTCTGGAAAATGCGGATCTGGCTATTGTGGCGGAGTTAAATCAGGGGCAGCTTATTAACGAAGTTAAACGTATTGCTCATTCCAAAGTTAAGGTCGACGGGATTTTTAGATACGACGGGGATATTATGACTCCCCATGAGATCGTAAAAAAGATAAGAGAGGCGAATTAAAATGGCTGTTGCATCAACTATAATATATGATTACCTGAGGGGTAAAAAGAAGTTTCCGCACGTATGGTGTCCCGGGTGCGGTATAGGAATAACAATGGGTGCGCTGTTGAGAGCATTTGCGGATTTGGAGATCGACAAGAATGATGTGGTAATGGTCTCCGGTATCGGATGCACCGGTAGAATGCCCGTTTACTGCGATTTTCATACTCTGCACACCACTCACGGAAGGGCGATTGCGTTTGCCACCGGCGCCAAGATCGCCAAACCGAACATGAAAGTGATAGCGGTTTGCGGGGACGGCGATGGTTTGGCTATCGGCGGAAATCATTTCATTCATGCTGCTCGGCGAAATATCGATATGACGGTGGTCTTAGTGAATAACAAAATTTATGGGATGACCGGAGGGCAATATTCACCGACAACCCCGCATACGAAATTGGGAAGCACCGCTCCTCATGGCAATGTCGAGCATCCTTTTGATGTTTACGAACTAACTAAGGGCGCCGGAGCCACATATTTTGCGCGCGGAACTGTTTATCATGCTACATTATTGCAGAGCTTGATGAAAAAAGCGCTTTCTAAAAAGGGATTCTCGGTTGTCGAAGTAATGTCTAACTGCCACACGCTTTATGGCAGGCTTAACAGGGAAGGTTCGGCGGTCAAGATGATAGAGTGGATGAAAGAGAACGCCGTAAACATAAAGGCGGCATCGAGGAAAACGCCCGAGGAATTGGAAGGGAAAGTGTTAATCGGCGAGATGCTGGATATCGAGCGTCCCGAATACTGCGAGCAGTATGAAGCCTTGATTGACCAGCTCGGTGGAAGACCGAAGGATAAACCGGAAGCCGAGGAATCCCCTGAACCGGAGGAGATTAAGAAGTAGTTTCGCTGCAAAAATAGTCAATTGATTCTGTAATGACCTTAGACTACTTAATTTGTTAGCGCTCCGGCGGACAGTCCTCCGGGTTTACGCAATCATTCAGTCAGCGTTCGAGCACTGACCTGCGGATTCCGAGATTAAGATAATATGTTTCTACGATAATAGAATGGAATAGATATAACTAATATGTCTTGAAGAGGATTAAGAAGTGGAAAGAACTCTTTTGATAATAAAACCGGATGCTACCGAACGTAACCTGATAGGAGAGATAATCCGAAGAATAGAGCTGGCAGGTTTTAGAATTATAAATCTCCGATATCTACGCCAAACCAAATCGGTAGCCGAGGAATTCTACGCGGTACACAAAGGGAAACCGTTCTACGATGAGCTGTGTAATTATATGTCATCCGGTGCGATTGTTCCGATGGTTATCGAGGGCGAGCACGCTGTTGCCGGCATCAGGGAGTTGATCGGGAAGACGAATCCGGCCGAAGCTCATCCGGGGACTATACGCGCAGATTTGGCTGTGAGTTTAACCAAGAACTCGGTTCATGCTTCGGACAGTCCGGAAAACGCAGTAAAAGAGATCAAGTTTTACTTCCCGCGGGAGGAAGCGTAGTTTGATCTCTGAGTTAGCTTTTTGACTTTACGCTGAGAAATGGCCCCTTCAAGGGGCTTTATTATTCTATGCCCCAGAATCTCAAAATCCCTTACGGTAAAAGTTATCAATCGTTAATTATACCCGATTCGGTCGAAGTTGTCGAAGTCGGCAAAGGCTCCGGCGGTGGAGACGAATCGATTGATATCCATCGCAAACTCGCCGAATCGGATTTGGTGTCTTTTGTTAAAAACGCCTCCGATCTGCTTATTATTATTAATGATCATACCCGGTTTACACCCTCGGGTACAATTCTGTCATTCATAAAGCAGCATGTTGGCGATAACACCGATCTGGAGATATTGATAGCCACCGGTACCCACCGTGCGCCGACCGATTCGGAATTGCGGACACTCCTTGGGAACTGCTATCAGTATTACAAAGCGGTGACAAAGGCGCATGACTGTCTCGATGATGATTCTCATTTTTATGCAGGTAAGACCGCATCCGGCATCGATATGCATCTCAATAAGGCAATCGACCGGCATGATAACATCCTGGTGGTCGGATCGGTGGAACCACATTTTTTCGCAGGCTTTACCGGGGGAAGAAAGGGGATTTTTCCCGGGGTGGCGTCCAAAAAATCTATCGTCGCCAATCATGTAAAGGCTATTGACCGGGATGCTCAGCCATTGCAGCTCCACAATCCTATCCATTACGATATGGATGCCATTATCGATCTGCTGCAGGATAAAAATATTTTCTCGGTTCAAACGGTACACAGGAAAGACAGAAGTATCGCGGGAGTTTATGCTGGCGATATCCGTGGCTCATTCAAACAGGCGGCATGGCTTGCCAAGAATGTTTACGTTTACGAGGAAAGAAGACAGTTTGATATCGTAATTGCGGTGGTCAGGCCTCCTCTTGACATAGACCTCTATCAAATCCAAAAAGGATTCGAAAACACGAAATTCGGAGTCAAACCAGGGGGAGTGTCTATCCTGGTTTCGGAATGCAGGGATGGGGTGGGGCCCGATGATTGGTTGAAATTGTCGGCGAATTATGACTCGGCTCAGGATGTACTGAATAATTCGCAGGATGCATCGAATTTCGGATTTCACAAGCTTTATCGCCCGGCTCGCTTTATGAGGCAGTCAAGGATATTCGTTGTTTCGGAAGTCGCTCCGTTCTTGGTTGAGTCGGTATTTTTAACTCCGAAAAGCGATCTGCAAAAGGCATTCGATGATGCTGTAAAACTAATAGAAAGCTGCAATTCCGCACTTATAGTCTATGACGCCGGTCAGAACGTAATAAGCATTAACACTAAAAAAGATTTGCAATAGTAATGAGATAATCTTATATATTAAGATTGTGAATTTAGTATCAAACTTTCAATTAAATAGTTTTTTATAAGGAGAATAAGATGAGAAGAAAAGTTGGTGTTATAGGAGCCGGGCATGTCGGCGAATGCACAGCAATGTATCTTGCCGAGAGGAATATTGCTGATGTGGTATTAGTTGACATAATCGAAGATATGCCGGTGGGTAAAGGATTGGATCTATCTCAAGCCGGACCGATTCGCGGGTATGACTGCTGGGTGAACGGGTCAAACGATTTTGCGGATTTGAAGGGGTGTGAAATGGTTGTACACACTGCCGGTTTACCGCGCAAACCCGGAATGAGCCGTGAAGATCTAATTACATCCAATGCGGATATTATAAAAAGCTGCACGGAGAAGGTCAAAGAGTACGCCCCGGATGCTATGATATTGATGGTCGCTAATCCTCTGGATATTATGACCTACCACTCCTATAAGGTCTCCGGATTCGAATCGAATAAGGTTTTCGGTCAGGCCGGTATTCTGGACAGCACACGTTTCCGCTGTTTCGTAGCCATGGAGTTGGGCGTATCAATGAACGATGTTCAGGCTCTGGTTCTGGGCGGACATGGTGATACCATGGTGCCGCTCCCAAGATATACCACAGTCGGCGGTATTCCTATTACGGAGTTGATTCCTGAAGACAGAATTCAGGCGATCTCTGACCGCACTCGCACCGGCGGCGGTGAGATCGTAAAATTACTGAAGACCGGCTCTGCCTATTATGCTCCGGCTGCTGCGACGGTTCAAATGGTTGATTCAGTACTAAATGATCGCAGGAGAGTGCTTCCTTTATCAGCCCATCTAACCGGGCAATACGGGATTAATGATCTCTACATTGGCGTGCCGGCTGTTTTGGGCGCTAACGGAGTCGAAAAAGTGCTGGAGTTAGACCTTTCGTCCGATGAACTTGGTTCCCTGCAGAAATCCGCAGGTATATACAAAGATATGCTTAGCGTCATTGGATATTAGGTTCATAAATCAAAATATTTGAAGAACTATAGCCGAAGGTTCGGGTGCGGTTTGCGTGCTTGTCCTTCGGCTTTTGCTTTTGTTTACGATTGCCTGACCTTGATTATTCATAAATTTAGTCACCGGTAGCGGAAGCCTTGTGCTTCCGGCATTTCTTTGGAACCTTCAGCTACAATTCTGAAAGCGATCTTCTTCTATTGAATGCCCGAAGGGCAATCCTTCGGCTGCTGACTATTGATCTTTGTTAACTACTTGTTTTCGCAAATGTCGAAGAAAACGACCTGAGTGTGGTCGCTTTTCATTGATGTAGAATTGACTACGAAATTAACTGGAGAACCTTTGAATTGTTTAGATTCCCCTGTGCGCTAAGGGCTTCATTCTTCTGGCTGCGTAACTGTCTGATAATAGACTCGGATTTCGTCACCGCCTCTTCAACGTCTATAATGGATGAGTGCAAAGCTGCAGCGTTCTGTAGCGCAACTTTTAACGCTGAAATCTCCGATCTCATGAAGTTACTTTCTAACTCTTCTACTTCGCCGGATGCCGTATCGAACTCCTCCGAGATTAGCTTTAGATTTTCCTTTGCGTTAGCGCCCTTTTTTCCAGGAGGTATTTCGGTAATTCTTAATTGCTTCTGGTCGTGGGGATTTCGGGATGATCCCTCAGGCATTTCACTCGCAGCGTAGTAAGGAGCGCCAACATTTTCACTATAACTACTTACCAGGCTGATGGCTTCCCGAAACCAACCCTCATTATCGTTGGATTTACTTTCCGGTATGCTTTTGCTTGAGTTTACGCTCTCATGTACATCATCACCGGATGTAGAAGTTGCATCGTCGGTTATTTGATCCGATTTTTCGCGGGATTTTTCTTTGGAAGACTGCAGCTTAGAATCTGTATAGTCCCGTGTAGTTAAACCCGATAAGAAAATGCCATCCATCGCTCCTCCTATATATTTTGTGATTTTCAGCAATCAAACAATCAAATTCAATTGCTTACATCCACGCAAACGATTACTCTCGCACTGTCCATTATAGTTTTTCGGTAATGGAAATTCGGTAATTAGGCGCTCAAGCGATTCTGTTTTAAAATTGAACTGCGTCAGGATGCCAAATGCAGTCATGGCGTAAACTGCTCAACTTTTGATCGAGACAATGTCGATTATCAGGATTCCTTAACCGCTTCGACAAGCTCAATGAACGCTTTCTTACCATCAGCGAAAAACATAAGCGTATTATCGGCCGCGAACAATGGATTAGGTATACCGGCAAATCCGGGGCTCAAACTACGTTTGATTACGACGACCGTCCTGGCTTTGTCCACGTCAATAATCGGCATTCCGGCAATCGGCGATTTCGGATCGGTTCTCGCAACCGGATTAACAACATCGTTTGCGCCAATAACAAGCGCAACATCGGATTGCTCTATTGTGGAGTTTACTTCGTCCATTTCTTTAAGCTTGTCATAGGGTATGTTGGCTTCCGCCAAAAGAACATTCATGTGTCCCGGCATTCTACCCGCAACCGGATGAATGGCGAAGTCAACTTCTATCCCCCGGCTTTCCAATAGGTTGGTTAAGTCGCGAACCGCATGTTGCGCCTGTGAAACCGCCATTCCGTATCCGGGAACGATTGTCACCCTTTTGGCAGTATCAAAAAGCATAGCCACTTCATCAGCCGAGGTTGATTTTACTTTTCCGCCATAGATTTCATCAGCCGTAGTTGCTTCATCCGAGGGACCCAGCACACCGAATAATACATTGGTTAAAGAACGATTCATCGCCTTGCACATAATATTGGTCAAAATAAGCCCCGATGCTCCAACTAAGGAACCGGCTATAATTAGTACATTATTGCTGAGTACGAATCCGGTTGCTGCCGCCGCTAATCCTGAATATGAATTCAAAAGCGCGATTACCACCGGCATATCAGCTCCGCCTATCGGAATTACCAATAACACACCCAATACCGAAGAAACCGCTACCAGAATCCAGTACATGGTGGTTGCCTCGGGATTCATTACGATTAATACCCCCAAAACGATCGCAACTGCGCCGATCAGGGCATTCAGAAAATGCCTTCCAGGAATTAAAATAGCCCCGCTGGGCATTATATCCTGTAATTTACCGAAAGCCACAAGGCTGCCCCAGAAGGTTACAGTACCTATTATTCCGGATGCCACCGTTGCTATAGTCGTTTGAGTCATCGAAGCCGCTATCATTCCGCTGGATTCGACCAGGGCAGCTCCCGCTACCAGTACTGACGCACCGCCGCCGAAACCGTTAAACAATGCTACCAATTGCGGCATAGCAGTCATCTGAATTTTGATAGCCAGGGTCGCTCCGATTAGACTACCGACGACCGCTCCGGCGATAATTAGTTCATAGCTGATTATTTGCCTGTGCCAGAGTGTTACAACCACAGCGATCAGCATTCCGACAGCACCGGTTAGATTTCCTCTTACAGCGGTTCTGGGATGTGCCAAACCCTTGAGCCCAAGAATGAATAACACTGATGCTATCAGATAAGCGATATTTATGATATAACTACTCATTTTCTAATTGCCCTTCTTTTTAAACATGTGAAGCATTCGATTAGTAACCATAAATCCGCCTACTACATTGATCGTAGCGAAAACAACCGCGCATACACCAAGTATCGATGTAAGAGTTGTATGCTGCGATCCCGCGGATATAATCGCTCCAATCAACGTAATTCCGGAGATGGCGTTGGAGCCGGACATCAGCGGTGTATGAAGTGTTGGCGGAACTTTGGTGATTACCTCGAATCCCACGAAAATCGCCAGCACGAATATTGTCAATGCGGTAACAAATATCTCCATTACTTTTCATCCTCCTTCTTTTCTTCAACCGGTAAGTTCAAAAGCTCCCGGACTTTCGGATTGAAAACTTCTTTATCTTTAGTTAGAAGGGTTTCTTTGGTAATTTCATCTTCAAGATCAAGATTAATCTCGCCGTCTTTAATCAGGTGCAGCAAGAATGTGGATATATTTTTGGAATACATCTGGCTTGCATGGTAAGGTACCGACGCAGGCAAATTAAGGGGACCGATAACGGTGATACCCGAATATCGGAAAGTCTCGCCGGCTTTAGTGAATTCGCAGTTGCCGCCGCGTTCGGCAGCCAGATCGACTATCACCGAATTGCTGCTCATGCTGAGAACCATATCGCTGGTTATCAACGTAGGTGCTTTTTTGCCGGGGACTGCAGCGGTTGTTATAACTACATCGCTTTCGGAGATCACCTTCTTCATCATTTCTCGCTGTTTTTTGTAAAAATCATCGGTCATCTCCTTGGCATACCCGCCCTTATCCTCAGCGGTATCTGTCTCCAAATCCAATTCGATAAAATCTCCCCCCAGGCTTTTCACCTGTTCCTTGACAGCCGGTCTGATATCATAAGCTTTCACCGCCGCTCCCAAACGTTTGGCGGTGGCGATCGCCTGCAGTCCGGCAACACCCGCGCCGATTATGAACACCTTCGCCGGCGTAATTGTACCTGCGGCGGTCATCATCATGGGGAACATTTTCGGCAATGCGTCGGCAGCGAGTAAAACCGCCTTGTAACCGGCGATACTCGCCATCGAGGACAAGACATCCATGCTCTGCGCCCGTGTGATACGAGGCATCAACTCCATCGAGAATGCGTTTACCCCTCGTTCGGATAATTCCTTCACCAATTTTGGCTCACTTAATGGTTCCATCATTCCGATAATTACTTGACCCGGTTTCATAAGTTCCAGGTCAGCCTTTCCCGCATCAGGATTCGCCCCGTATCCACGAACGAATAGCACTGCGTCAGCATTCTCAAAGAGTTC